>NZ_JBHUBB010000009.1:0-276008 GCF_042789485.1 Streptomyces sp. NPDC056835 | reverse complement strand
CCCGGGAACCGAAACAACCCGCCCCACCAACCCACCGGCCCGCACGACAGAGAGCGCCCAGCCCGCACCACAGGCGGCACCGCAGAGATCCGCCGGCCCGTTCACCGGTGCCCCCTCGGGCCGGGCCCGCGAACGGCAGCGCCGACGGATACACACACGCGTGACCCGCATCGTCATCAAGGACGTTCAGACGCCGGAAGAGACGCCGGCCTGGGAAACGCGGGAGGAGACCCGCGCCAAGGCGGAAGCGGGCCGGTGTGCCGGCTCCCGCACTCCGGGCCGGGCCGGGCCGCGCCGGTGGTACGGGGACCGCGTACCAGGCGGACGCCGACGCCCGCACACATCACCGACAGAAACCCGGCCATTTCCCTGCTGGAGACCAGCAGCTCGCACAACCGCGCGTCCACCGCCGGCCGGTACGCCGGCTCCGGCGTCCCTTCGCGGAGCCGGGCCCGACCGGCCTCAGCGGCTCGGCCGGGCCATGGAGCCGGCTGCGACCGCCCTACGCCGCATGACCGTCCAGTCGATCGGGATCAGTCCCCCTCGACGACTCGGATCAGATGTCCTCTCCGGGTCCGATATAACGAAGGACTGTCTCGTGCTCGCCCGCGGCGACGAGTCCGTCGATGACCTCGGCCATCGACAGCACCCCCGGATCACGGACGATGAGACCGTCCCAGTACCACCAGTAGTCGCCTTCCGGGTCACCCGCCCGGCGCTGCCGGTCCATGATGCGGCGCACCTCGTCAAGCGTGAACACGGTTCCGGACCAGCGCTCGCCATCATCGCGGATCACCCACATGTCCACGTTGCAGACCTCGGCCAGATCCTCTCCTGCTCCTGGCACGAAGCAGATCTCGTAGCCATCACGTCCGACCCGGTAAAAGGGACCGTCCCACATACCCGCCTGCTCCCCAACTCTCGGTCCTGCGCCGCCCTCATCGGCACAGACAGCCGATCAGTACACCATGTCGTGCTTGAGGCCTGCCACAGACATGAGGATGAGAACAAACGTCACGCGACAGGGATACCGGCGCCGTGTCCACCACCAACACACCCGCAGAACCCCTGGCCCAAGGGCGACCGGAACGTCGAACGCCGGCCCCCCGCGGACCGCGCTCCACCCTCTCAACACCGCACGGGTCGGTCCCGTCTGCCGGAAGCTGAACCTGTCGCCGTCGACGTACTTCGCCCGCCAGAAGCGGCCGAAGTCCGCTCGCCTGCTGCGGGAAGAGCAGCCCGTGCCGCTGCCGCCGCCGGCACAACCCGGGTCAGCCGCCTGCCGCCACCCCGAACCACCGTCATCGGGACGTGCGGTTGTTGCCGTATACCCGACTGGGTGCCGGCTCTCGCATGGTGCGAGTTCGACCTCACCAGCGATCAGATCGGGGCATCGTCGGTCAGCGAAGGCATGGCGCGCGGACGGAGGACCATGAGCGGACCTTCCAAGGTCGCCACCATGGCAAAGGGGAACCGGTCCACCTCAAGACAGAGCGCAACGTCATCAGCATGGACTCCCTGACGCACCCCCTCCGTCAACTCGGCGGCGGCGCGCGACTCGGCGGCGCGGCGGACGAACTCAGCAGCATCCGTCCCAGCCTCGGTGACCCTCCGAGCGATGTATTGAGCACACGCCAGATCTTCATCGGCCTGCCCATCCTCGCCGGTGACCACGAACGTAACACTGTCACTCTTGTGCGTCCGCAAGAGCCGAGCCGTCGTTTCCGCCACCACGAAGCCGGCGCACAGCACCAGCGACGCCTCCCTCACCGCGAGGGCGCCTACCGTCCCTGCTGTGGTTTTCTGCACAACGGTCCGTCCGCCAAGGTCAACCGACCGCAGCAGGCCCGGCGAGTTGACCATGTCGAACCCGGGCGCGGGCGGACCGTCTTTGAGCGCCACCCAATCCGGGTGGCGAGCCTTGAGCGCCAGGGCTTCGTCCAGCGACTCAGCGAGAACGATCTTTTCCGCTCCCTGGGCAAAGGCCCAGGCAGCCACGGTGAAAGCACGCATGACGTCGACTACGACCGCCACGGACGGGACTTCGACCAGATCAGCGATACCAAGGAAACGAGCGTCCATGCCGATCATGATCGCGCATGCCCGACCCGAAGCACCCAGAGAGCGACCCCCATCACATCAACGCTCCCGGAATGCGACACCCCGGCTGCCCGCGTCGCGAAAGTGGTCCACAACAACCCGCCTGCTCAATCGTCAAACAGGGGCACCGGCCCGGGCCCGCCGGGGTTCAGGAACATCCACGCTCACCTCGCCTGCCCGGCCCGTGTTCCCAAACCCCGAGGAGCGGGCCCCGGACGGCCACCCGGCGTCAAGAACAAGCACCAGGCACCCCGCTACGACGTCGGCAACACCGTCGAACGCCCCGATACCCTCAAGGCCATCGGCAAGCCTGGAAAACCCTGGTAGGTCAAAGAGCAAGCTCAGGCGGGTGGCCAGTTGTGGAGGGCGGCGTCCGCGACCCGCTGGAGTTCGTCGCGGGTGGCGCCCGTGGCCGCCTGGACTGCGATGCCGTTCGCCACGGTCATGAGGTAGTGGGCGAGGGTGTCCGGGTGGGTGCCGACGGGCAGGTCGTCTTCGTCGATGGCTCGTTGGAAGCGGTCGCGAAGGTGTGCTCGGTTGTCGTTGCGCCACGCGGCGAGCGCGTCGGCAACGCTCTGTCCGAGGTGTTCTGCGGCCAGGAAGCCCTGGACGCCGAGGCATCCGGCCGGACAGCCGGCCCGGGTGGAGGCCTGGATGGAGCCGGTGAGGTAGGCGGTGGCCACCTCCCGGGCGGTGGGCTCCTGCAGCGCGCGGGCACTGTAGGAGGCGGGGCCCTCGGCGTAGCGTTCCAGGGCCTTTCGGAAGAGGTCTTCTTTGTTGCCGAAGGCCGCGTACATGCTGGTCTTGGTGATTCCCATGGCTCGGGTCAGGTCGGTGAGGCTGACGCCGTCGTAGCCGTGTTCCCAGAAGACGACCATGGCCCGTTGCAGGGCCTCGTCGGTGTCGAACCCTCGCGGCCGGCCGATTGGTGCCCTGCTCGTAGCTTCCACGCTCCAGATCGTACTTCTTCTGTTCCGATCGGACCAGAAGTGCTACGGTCTATTTCTGTTCCGATCGGAACAGAAATAGGGAGAGGTCACATCATGGGAACGCTCGAAGGTAAGACGGCTGTCGTCACGGGTGGCGGAACGCGGGGGATCGGCCGGGCCACTGCCGCACGGCTGGCGGCCGAGGGGGCGCACGTGTTCATCACCGGCCGACGCGAGGCCGAGCTGAAGGAGGCGGTCGAATCCATCGGCTCCGCGGTCACCGCGGTGCCGGGCGACATCACCGACCCGGCCGATCTGGACCGGCTGTACGACATGGTGCGCGAGCAGGGGCGGGGCCTGGACGTGCTGTTCGCCAACGCGGCCACCGCCTCGTTCGCGACGCTGGAGCAGATCACCGGCGAGGACTTCGACCGCATCTTCGCGGTCAACGTCAAGGGCACACTCCTGACCGTGCAGAAGGCACTTCCTCTCCTCAACGACGGCGCCTCGGTCATCCTGAACGCATCCACGGCCGCCGACCACGGCACACCGGCGTTCGGCGCGTACGCGGCGTCCAAGGCCGCTGTCCGGTCCTTCGCGCGGACCTGGGCCAACGAACTCAACAGCCGGGGCATTCGTGTCAACGCGATCTCGCCCGGGCCCATCGACACCTCCGGCATCACCGAACTCGTCGGCGAGGAGAACTCAGCCGCCTTCAAGGCGGACATCGGTTCAAAGGTCGCCATCGGCCGGATCGGACGCCCGGAGGAGGTCGCCGCCGCGGTCGCCTTCCTCGCCTCCGCGGACAGCAGCTACATGATGGGCGCCAACCTGTACGTCGACGGCGGCGAGAACCAGATCTGATGCGGCTGCGCGGCTCGACAACAGCTATGCCAGAGTTGGCGAGCTGCCGCTGTCGGCTGCCCGCAATGACTTGAGTCGGCCATCGAAGCCCGCCAACCTGGTTCACCGGCCGCGACTTGGGCTCGCCGCCCGGCCCCAGCACCGTTGCGCAGACGACCCGTCCCTAAGGCTCTCCAGGCGGCGACCGTCGGCGCGGGGGTGCTGGCCGGGGTGCGGCGGCTGCCCGCGCTGACCCGGCGGCGGGTGAAGGACAAGCCGCTGCTGCCGCGCGAGGGCGACGACAAGCTGGTGCCGGGGCCGGGGCGCAAGGCGGTGTACGCGAACGCCGGCCTGCCGCAAGGGTCGGTGGACCGGGACGCGTACGTGGTGTGTGTGCTGACCGGGCTGAGCTTGGACATGCCCGTCAGCGGGTCGAGAAGGTGCTCCCGAAGATCGACCTGCCGGACCTGTTGTACGAGGTCCACTCCTGGACCGGGTTCCTCGACGCCTTCGTGCACCTGGGAGTCGGCACCACCCGGATGAAGGACCTGACCACCTCGTTCGTCGCGCCGCTGGTGGGCGAAGCGCGCAACATCGGCCTGACCCCGGTCACCAACCCCGGCCACGAGGCACTCACCCGCTCCCGCCTGGGCCACGTCGACCAGTTCTACCTGCGGGCCGACACCGTCGCCGCGGCGAATGCGGACCTGCCGGTCACCGTCGTTCTCCAGACTTCCTGATGTCTCATGAGACATCAGGCGCCGACGCATCGGTCACCCCGCCGCCGCGATGTCGCCAGGGGTGAGGTCATCCCGAATACGCGGGTAGCGCACTGGGTGCCGGTGCCGGCCGCGGTCTACCGCTGTGTCAGCGCGTACCCCGGCGACGAGGTACGGCTGGACGGTGACGTACCGGAGCGTGTTCCCAGAGCCCCCATCCAGCGCTGATCTGCCTTCTCGTCCACGGATGCTCGGGCCCGCCGGGGGTCAGCGCGGCCCCCAGCTCGCGCCGGCGCCGCGCGGCGGGGCCCGGACGGGTGCGGCGAAGGCGAGCGCCACGGGGAACTCCCCCCGCCAAGGGTGACCCGGCACCGTGAGTTAATTGGGGAGGCGCAATGCTCAAGCGCGCACGCCGCGAATCGTCGAGGAAGCATTGAAAAGCGAGGACGGCACGCCGCGGCTGATCGTCTTCATGGGAGCGGCCACCTGCGCCGCACTCACCCTCGGTGGTGGTGCCTGACTCGCGGGTGTGCTGTAGCGGTGCTGAGGCGCGATCCAGATTTTTCGGAGTTCGGCGGTCTGAGGATGTCGAGAACGTGCCACCGGCTCCGTCCCAGGGACATCAGCGGCCACCACCGGCCGCACGAAGAAGAAGGAGAAACCAGCATGGCGATTCAGCGGATGGACAACGTCGGCATCGTCGTCGAGGACATGGATGCCGCCATCGCGTTCTTCGTGGAACTCGGTATGGAGCTGGAGGGCAGGGCGGAGGTCGAGGGCCTCTTCGCCGACCAGTGCACCGGACTCGACGGCGTCCGCTGTGACATCGCGATGGTCCGGACCCCGGACGGCCACAGCCGGCTCGAACTGGCGAAGTACCGCAGCCCCGCCGTGATCAGCGCCGGGCCGCGCAACCAGCCGCACAACATTCTGGGCACGCACCGCGTCATGTTCGCCGTCGACGACATCGAGGACACCGTTGCCCGCCTGCGCCCTCACGGCGCCGAACTCGTCGGCGAGATCGCCCGGTTCGAGGACAGCTATCTGCTCTGCTACGTCCGCGGCCCGGAGGGAATCATCGTCGGACTGGCCGAGCAACTGCGCTGAGAAGGAGAAACCGAACCACGCGGCCGAACGAGATCATCGAGGTTCTGAACCGCCCGATCAGCCAGGAGCCGCCGGCCCATGACGTGACCCGCCTGGCCTACGTCACCAAGGACTGAACCCCGCGCAACGTACCAAACGCCTTCACCTGGAACGGGTCGCACATCGTCATGCGTACGACGAAGAACGCGCCCGAACTCCCGTGGCCACCCTCGCGCAGCCGACCGACCAGCAGTCGACCGACCGCCAGAACCTCGCACTGCGCATCCACGACGGCGCGTTCTGCGCGATGGACCTCACCGCCCGCCACCCGCGCACCGGCGAGCTGCTGTCCACGGTGAAGTTCATGGTCCAGACCCTCGTGGCCGCCGGCGAACTCCAGCGCGACCTGCGACGGGAGCTGACGTACGACGGGCCGCGGGCCGCCGAGCTCGCCACGCTCGACCAGGGCGTGTCCGTACGGCGCGGCCAGGGCTACACCCTGCGTGTCCAGGTGGTCTACGACTGGAACGCTGCAACGCACGCCGACGAAGCCGAGGGCGAGCCGGAACGACGGGCCTTCACCCGGCCCGAGCTGGAAGCGTTCTTCGACCACGCCGACGAGGAAGTGCTGCGTGTTCACGGCAAGGGCCGCAAGGGCTGGCTGCCGGCCTTCCGGGATGCCGCCTTGTTCAAGGTCGCGTACGCCTACGGCCTGCGCCGCGACGAAACCCGAATGCTGGATCTCACCGACTTCGGACGCAATCCGGAGGGCCGGGAGTTCGGTGAGCACGGCACCCTGCTGGTCCGCTACGGCAAGGCCAAGAAGGGATCGCCACCGAAGCGCCGCAGCGTGCTGACCATCTGGCGCTGGACGCCCGGCACGATCGAGGAATGGATCAGCGAGGCGCGTCCCGGAATGCGGGACTCGACCAGCCGGGCCCTCTGGCCGTCCGAGCGAGGACGGCCACGACCCGCTGTTCGTCCAACAGCAGGTCGGCCACGACCATGCCTCCACCACCGCGATCTACACCTGCGTCTCCTCCGACTTCCGCACCCGCTCCCTGCGACGCGTCCTGGACGCCACCATCGAGGCCGCTCTGCGGCCCAGACCGACCACACCAAGCAGGAAGTCACCCAGGCCGGCGCCTTCCTCTCATGGCTCGCCGGCCGAGGGCGCGCGATCGGGCAGTGCCAGCAAGCCGAGGCTCCTGTCATCGCGAAGGCGCTCGGCTACCACGACAAGACAGCCACCCGCCTGGTCACCGAAGCCGGGGGCACATGGAGCCGATACGCCCCCGGCGACCACCAGCGATGAAGCGCGGTACTCACGCTGGGTCCGCTGAGCCTCGTTTGTCCTCAACGTGGACGACGTGAAGCCCGGTGCCGTCTCGGTGGCGCTTGGAACGTCCGAACAGCCCGACAGCGATCTCCGACTGATCCTGAGGCTCATCAGGGCCGACATAGGTAAGAACGTCGTTGTGATGCCCGGTGACGACCCATCCCTCGACGTCCTTGAGGCCGATCACCCCAAAGTCTCCTGCCGAAGATCCGGCATGCGCCGGGCCGAACTTCTTCAGGAGGTCGGTGGCCTGTTCAGCAAGCTCCCCTTCCGGAGCGGTCAGCACGACACAAGTGCCATGCTCGAACAGCACCCACGACTTGCGAGGGTCGGCGAGAAGCCGCTGCCAGACGTCTATCAGTATCTCGGAGTTCACGCCGATCATCATGCCGCAGAGCACCGACACAGGGTGACGATCGACCGACGGCTACGGCGAATACGCGACTCCTGAACATGTGGGCCCACCACTCCCGGGGCCGTGAACCGGGGATGTCAGAGATTGGAGCAGCCTTCCTGTCTGCAGGAGCAGTGGGCCGGGCTACTGCCTATCCTGCGGACCGGCGAGCTTCAGCCCGTGATTGGGCGGCGCTTCCCGCTTGAGCAGGCATCGCAGGCTCTGCTCGCACTCGACCAGCGCCGCGCGCAGGGAAAGGTACTGCTGGACGTCCAGTGCGACAGCCCGGCTGGATCGCAGCCGGGTGCGGGCGAGGGAGACGAGTCGGTGGTCAGCTCAGCTGTCAGCCGGCGCCGTTTCCCTCGGCCGGCCAGGCGTGGCAGCCTGCCGGGCGAGGCGCCTGGTCACGCGGGTCAGCTGGTGGAACATCAGCCCTGCGGGTCGGGCCCCGAACAGCACGAACCGCATGGTTCCGCGTGCCGTTTGACGGCGTCGCCCCGACGCCGTGAGGCGCGGGGCATGTCTACTCGCCCTTCAGCAGACGGGCCGGCTCGCCGTCATGGCGCTCGGGCTCTATCTGCCGGTCTACCTGGGCCGGGCGGACCACGCCTGGCGTGAACGATCCGACGCCCGATCATGCGAGCGCCCGCCCAGCGAGTACCTCGACGAGATCTTCTTCGACTCGCTCGTCTACACCCCGCATGCGCTGCGGCGCCTCATCGACACCGTCGGGTCCGGTCAGGTTCTGCTCGGGTCCGACTACCCCTTCGACATGGGCGTCACCGATCCACTGGACCGCCTGACCGCCGCAGGGCTCTCCCCGCACCAGCAGGACAGGGTGGCCGGTGGCAACGCCGCTCGACTGGGGCTGATCCCGTGAAGTGGGCAACGTACCGATGGAACAGTCACACACGGACGGGCGTACTCGTGGGCGACGAGTTGTTCGCCCTCGACAGCGACCTCGGGATCCAGGAGCTGATCGGCCTGGGACCGGATGTCCTGGCCGCGGCCGCCCGCGAGGCCCGCCGAGGCGGAACCGTCGCCGACATCAGCGAGGTGGCACTCCGGCCGACCGTTCCCCGTCCCGGATCCGTGCGCGACGGCGCGTGCTTCCTCGACCACGTGCGCGGCTGTCTGCGCGCCATCGGCAACTCGGGTGACCTGCCCGACGTATGGCACCACGTCCCGGCGTTCTACTTCGCCAATCCTGCCGCGCTCCTGGGCGGACGTGACGACGTGCCGGTCTTCCCCGGCGCGAAATGGTTCGACTTCGAAGCGGAGATCGGGGTCGTCATCGGCCGCCCCGGCCGCGACCTGTCCCCGGACCAGGCCATGGACCATATCGCCGACTACACCATTTTCTGCGACTGGACGGCCCGCGACCTGCAACTCCTCGACAACGCCCAGGGAATCGGGCAGGCCAAGGGCAAGGATGGAGCCCCCACCCTCGATCCCTGCCTCGTCACATCCGACGAGCTCGACCCGACGGACATCGGGGGCGCCGCGTCGACCTCCACCATCTCGGCCCCGCGCATACCTCCAGCGATGTGATCGCATGGGTACCGGACAGCCGGGTCCTCTTCGCGGGAGACCTGCTCTTCATTCAGGGAACACCCGTCATGTGGGCGGGACCGGCCGGCTCATGGAGTGCCGCCTGCGACCGGATGATCGCCCTGGAACCAGAGATCGTCGTCCCCGGGCACGGCCCCGTGACAGACATCCCCGGAATCCAACAGGTCCAGGACTACCTGCACTTCATCGGCCAGTTCGCGGCCGAGAGCCACGCGGCCGGGCGTCCATGGTCCGAGGCCGCACACAGCGTCGAACTCGGACCCTTCGCCTCCCTCGACAACCGCGAGCGCATCGTCGCGAACCTGTACACCGAATACCGCCACCTGGAACCCTCCACCCCCGAACTGTCGCTCGACCAGCTGGTGGCCGAGATGGCGAAGTGGCGCACTCTGAGCCAAGCACAATGAGACGTCGGCTTGGGCTGGTCGACGGCGATGACCGCGCGCCGTCGACGTCCCATGGCTTCGGCCGAGCCATTCCACTGGACGACTCCGACAACGGAGGGGGTCTCCCCGTGCCCTTAAGGCTACGGGGGAGAGCGCGCGTGCCGGGCGTCGCGAGCCAGGCTGGACCTTCGCGATACGCCCTAGAAGAACGTGGGCAGGCGCGGGGAGTAGGGTTCTTCGAGGGAGCCGATCTCCTCAGCGGTGAGCTCGATGTCGAGCGCGGCGACGGCGTCGGCGAGGTGGTTCGGCTTGGTCGCGCCCACGATCGGGGCGGAGACCACCGGGTTTTTCAACACCCAGGCCATCGCAACCTGCGCCATCGACACGCCGCGGGCCAGGGCGATGCGCTGGACCGCCTCGACGATGGCCCGGTCGCTGTCGAGGAAAATCGGCCGGTCATGCTGGTCGACTTTCCGGTTGATCTCCGCGCGCTGCGTGGAGCGTTCGCCCCAGGGTCGGGTGACCAGTCCCCCAGCCAGCGGGCTCCACGGGATGCTTCCCACGCCCTGGTGGGCGAGCAGGCCGAACATCTCGCGTTCCTCCTCGCGGTGGATCAGGCTGTACTGGTCCTGCATGGAGACGAACCGGGTCCACCCGTGGGCCTGCGCGGCATGCTGCATCGTCGCGAACTGCCAGGCCCACATCGACGAAGCACCGATATAGCGGGCCTTGCCTGCCTTGACCACATCGTGCAGTGCCTCCATCGTCTCCTCGACCGGCGTCTGGGGGTCGAAGCGGTGGATCTGGTAGAGGTCGACGAAGTCGGTGTCCAGGCGCCGCAGCGAGGCGTCGATCTGCTCCATGATGGCCTTGCGGGACAGACCCGCCCCGCCCGGACCCTGGTGCATGGGCGCCCACAACTTGGTGGCCAGAACGATGTCCTCACGCCGGGTGTACTTGCGCAGCGCCCGCCCGACGATCTCCTCCGAGGTGCCCAGGCCGTAGATGTTCGCGGTGTCCCAGAACGTGATGCCGAGCTCGACGGCCTGGCGGAAGATCGGCTCGGCCGCATTGTCGTCAAGCACCCAGGTGTCCCTCTTGGCGGGGTCGCCGAAGCTCATACAGCCCAAGGCGATCCGGCTGATCTTGAGCCCTGACGTTCCCAATCGCGTGTACTCCATGGCCTGCTCCCGCTCGGTGATGTGGACTTGTGTACTTGCTCTCAAGAAGGCGGCTGCCTTCACTCCCTACCGTGGCACGAACCGCAACTTATGGCCTCCCACCAGGGGGTTCCTGTTGTTGCGGGTACTGTCAGAGCCCCCCACGCTCGCAGAAACGGACGTACCGTTGTGGGCATGGACGCCCGCACCGAGTTCCGCGACTTCCTCACCTCCCGCCGCGCCAAGATCACCCCCGAACAAGCCGGCCTGCCCGCCAACGGCGGAAACCGCCGGGTGACCGGTTTGCGCCGCGAGGAGGTCGCGCTACTGGCCGGCGTCAGCGCCGACTACTACATCAAACTCGAACGCGGCAACGCCCGCGGCGTCTCCGACGGCGTCCTGGAAGCCCTCTCCCGCGCCCTCCACCTCAACGAGGCCGAACGCGCACACCTGTTTGATTTGGCCCACGCCGCCAGCACCAGCACACGGACACCCAGGCGTACTCCCAAACCTCACGTGCGCCCCAGCGTCCAGCGCATCCTGGATTCCATGTCCACCACCCCGGCCTACGTACGTAACCGCCGCCTCGACATCCTGGACACCAACCAACTCGGCAGAGCCCTCCTCAACCCGATCCTCGCGGGCCCGCGCCGGCCGCCCAACGTAGCCCGCTTCATGTTCCTGGACCCCGCGGCCACCGACTACTACCTCGACTGGGAACGCATGGCCGCCGGCACCGTCGCGATCCTGCGCGCCGAAGCCGGACGCGACCCCCACGACAAAGCCCTGACCGACCTGGTCGGAGAACTCTCCACCCAGAGCGACCTATTCCGCACCCGCTGGGCCACCCACAACGTCCACCTGCACCGCGGTGGTGTCAAACACCTCCGCCACCCCCTCGTCGGCGAACTCACCCTTGAGTACGAAGCCCTGGAACTACCCGCCGACACCGGACTGACCATCATGGCCTACAGCGCCGAACCCGCCACACCCGCACGCGACGCCCTGAACCTGCTGGCCGGCTGGGCCGCGGAGGAACCCCGCGACGACCTGCAGGAGTACATCGTAGATCTATCCGGTTGATGGTGGAGGATCAGTGGATCAGTGCCCGCGGAACCGAGCAGCGCCCTCGGCACAGCCCCGGCAGCGGGCGGACGTGGTAGAACCTGCGCGTCGAGCACGGTCCGAGCAGGCTCGCGGGCTTGGCTGCCAACGAGTACCTTCGCAGCTCAGAGGGGGTGTGGTTCCATCGCCGAACGTCTCGGTTTCGGGGAGGTGTTGCGCGGTCACCGGCGCACGGCACGTCTGACGTTGGAGCAGTTGGCGGAGGCGTCGGGGGTCAGCGCCCGGACGCTGTCGGACATGGAGCGTGGACGCAGCAGAGGCCCTCAGCATCGGACCGTCACCGCTCTGGCGGACGCGCTCGCGCTGGAAGAGGGTGCTCGCCGGCAACTGGTCGAGCTGGCGCGCGATGGCAGGCTGCGGGATCACTGGACGCGTCCAAGTGGTCTGTGTGAACTTCCCCGGACGGTCGGGGACTTCACCGGTCGTACCGCGGAACTGATCTGGATGAGCGAACTGGTGTATACCGAGAGTGCGCCGGGCATCGGTGTGGTGGGACTCATCACCGGCTCGGCAGGCCTGGGGAAGACCTCGTTCGCCGTCCGTGCCGCTCATTCCGTACGGCCGAGCTTTCCCGACGGCGTGCTGTTCATCGATCTGTTCGGCATGTCCCAGCGGCCTCTGGCCGCCGATGACGCGTTGCGGTCGCTGCTTCGTGCGCTCGGTGTCGCGGACCAGCACATCCCAGGTGACACCCAGGAGCGGGCATCCTTGTACCGGTCGCTGTTGCGCGACAAGCGGGTCCTGGTCGTCCTCGACAACGCCGCGTCGGAGGAGCAGGTGCGCCCGCTGCTGCCGGGAGGGGGCACCGGCCGGGCGCTGATCACCACCCGGCGGTTGCCGGCAGGTTTGGAGGGCGTCCGCAGGCTCGTCCTCGGCCCCCTGCCGTTGCCGGAGTCCACGGCGTCGACGCCCTCGAAGGGGCGGTCTCCGAACCGGCCTGGCAGACCAAGCCGTCGTGGTACCTCGTCGCCACCGACGATCGCACGATTCCGCCGCCTGCCCAGCGCGCCATGTCCGAGCGCGCCGCATCGACCGTCACCGAAACCCCCGGCAGCCACGCCGTCTACGTGTCCCGCCCGGCCGTCGTGGCCGCTGTCATCGCCCAGGCCGCCCAAGGACTCAACGGCCAGGTCTAGACGAGTAAGTCCGAAGTGTCAGCCCGGGGGCGTCTTGCACGCACGCTCCAGACGCCCCCGGGCCCGCCCTTCGGGCGAACGACGCCACTTCGGACTTACTCGTCCAGGGCCTGGAGCGAGACCACGACGCCGTCATCGCCGGTCTCACACTCCCGTACAGCAACGGACCCGACGAGGGCGTCAACACGAAGACCAAGCTGATCGCCCGGCGGATGTACGGCAGAGCAGGCTTCGCCCTCCTCCGCCGCCGAATGTGAGCCAGGGCCGTCAAGTTGGCAGTCCCCCCGCGTCGAGATCACTCACTCAGGCCGGCGGCCTTACGGGATCGTTCGTCCCAGACGGGCTCCACGGCGGCGAAGGTGGGGCCATGGCCTCGGCGGTAGACCATCAGGGTCCGCTCGAAGGTGATGACGATGACGCCGGTCTGGTTATAGCCGATCGTCCGAACGGTGATGATCCCTGTTTCGGGATGGCTCTTCGACTCCCGGGCCCCGAGGACCTCGGACTGCGAGTAGATGGTGTCGCCTTCGAACACAGGATTGGGCAGGCGTACGCGGTCCCAGCCGAGGTTGGCCATCACGTGCTGGGATACGTCGGTCACACTCTGTCCAGTGACCAGTGCCAGTGTGAAGGTGGAGTCCACGAGCGGCTTGCCCCAGTGTGTTCCCGCGGAGTAGTGCCGGTCGAAGTGCAACGGGGCCGTGTTCTGCGTGAGAAGGGACAGCCATGAGTTGTCGGTTTCGAGCACAGTGCGCCCCAGGGGGTGCCGGTAGATGTCGCCGACGGTGAAGTCCTCGAAGTACCGGCCGGTCCAGCCCGGCACAGGCTGCGGTGCGGATGTGTCCTCTGTGCGGCTCAGGGTGGTCATGCGCTCATTGTTCGGAGTCTTGAACACGTCTGTGAAATAGCAAATTTTCACCGACACTATGCGTATGACGCATGGGAGGTGGAGCGGACGTAGTCGAGGAAACGTCGGACCACGGGCGAGCGGATACCCGACATGGGAGTGATGACACCTACTGTCCGCACGGCTTCCGCCTCGTCCAGAGCGACCGCGACGACGGGCCCCCGCCGGTCCACCGGACAGCCCGTGGTGGGTGTGATGGCAACACCCAGGCCCGCCCCGACCAGTGAGCGCAGGGTGCTCAGTTCAGTACTTTCCAGAGTGACATGCGGGGTGAAGCCGGCAGCCGCACAGAGCCTGTCGGTGATCTGACGCAGACCGAAGACCGGCTGCAGAGCGACGAAGGACTCCTCGGCCAGGTCGGCCATCTTGACCCGCCGCCGCACGGCCAGGCGGTGGCCGGCCTGAACGAGGACGCACAAAGGCTCGTCCCGCAGCGGTATCCATACGAGGTCATCCCCGGCCGGCCGCGGACCGGTCAAACCCAGGTCCAGGCGCCCCTGCCGGACACCGTCCACCACCGAGTCAGCGGCGTCGCCCCGCAGCTCGAACGTAGTCCGCGGGGCGATGGAGCGGTATCCGGAGAGCAGTTCGGGCACCAGCCATGTCCCATAGGAGTGCAGGAACCCGAGCGCCACGGTGCCGGCGTCCGAGTCGACCAGTGCGGCGACGCGCTGCTCCGCTGTCTCGATCTCAGCGATGGCACGCAAGGCGTGAGCGCGGAAGACCTCGCCGTACTTGTTCAGCCGCAACCTGTTTTGCTGCCTGTCGAACAGTGGCACGCCAACGCGAGCCTCCAGCCTCCTGATCGCCCGGGACAGTGTCGGCTGGGAAATGTTCATCCGCTCCGAGGCCAGGGTGACGTGTTCGCACTCGGCCAGCGCCGTGAACCACTGCAGCTCCCTGATCTCCATGCACGGACTATACGCCAGACGCATGGACTGTGGAGAGAATCGTCATTTCACAGCAGGCGGCCATGGCTGGAAGGTGTCCTCACATCCATCAGGACTCCATGGGAGGGACCCCATGTCCGAGCCGTATTCCCCCGAGGACGACGCTCCGCCCGACCGCACGGCCGGCCTGTTGGCCGGGCTGGTCGTCGTATCACTTGAGCAGGCCGTTGCCGCCCCGTTCGCGACGCGGCAGCTCGCCGATCTGGGCGCGCGCGTCATCAAGATCGAACGACCGGGCAGTGGTGATCTGGCGCGAGGCTACGACCGTACCGTGCACGGCATGTCCAGCCATTTCGTCTGGCTCAACCGGGGCAAGGAGAGTGTGCAGATCGATGTCCGCTCGCCGGAGGGCAACCGGCGGTTGCGTGATCTGGTCGACCGAGCCGATGTCCTGGTCCAGAACCTGGCTCCCGGTGCCGCCGCCCGGCTGGGTATCGGGCACCCCGCCCTCGCTCTCAGCCATCCCCGTCTGATCACCTGCGACATCTCCGGCTACGGCAGCAGCGGCAGTTACCGGGACCGCAAAGCCTACGATCTCCTGGTCCAGAGCGAGGCCGGACTGCTGTCCATCACCGGCACCCCCGACACACCGTCGAAGGTCGGCCTGTCGATCGCCGACATCTGCGCCGGGATGTACGCCTACTCCGGCATCCTCACCGCCCTGCTGAAACGGGCCCGTACCGGCCGCGGGTCCCAGATCGAGGTCTCCATGCTGGAGGCGCTGGGCGAGTGGATGGGATATGCCGAGTACTACACCCGCTACGGGGGGACGGCGCCGGAACGAACAGGCGCCAGCCATGCCACGATCGCCCCCTACGGTCCGTTCCTCACACGGGACGGGCAGACCATCGTGCTGGGGCTGCAGAACGAGCGGGAGTGGGCCTCGTTCTGCGAGACCGTCCTGCGCCGTAACGATCTGCTCGGTGACAGCCGGTTCACCGGAAACGCCGACCGTGTGGCGCACCGGGCCGAACTGGACGAGCTGGTACGCGAGGTGACGGGAAGCCTGTCCGGCAAGGAGTTGGTGAACCGCCTGGAGGAGGCGCGGATCGCCTACGCACGCCGGCGCGGCATGCGGGAGTTCAGCGACCACCCCCAATTGCGCGAGCGCGGCCGCTGGGCTTCCTTCGACAGCCCTGTCGGACCACTGACGGGGCTGATTCCGCCGGTCACCTTCCACGGCGAAGCGGACGGCCCTTCGCGCCTGAGGCCCGTTCCGGGGCTGGGCGAGCACACCGAGGCTGTTCTCACCTGGCTGGCCGCCTCCCCGTCCGGCACGCGTGAGGAAGGTGCGCGATGCCCACAGAACTGATCGGCGTGCTGGTGCTCGCAGTTGTCTTCACACTGTCCAGCCTGCGGGGACTGAACATGGGCGTACTGGCCCTGGTGGCAGCCTTCTTGCTGGGCTGTGTCTGGCTGGGCCGCACTCCCCAGCAGGTGCTGGACGGGTTTCCCGCGGAGATGTTCGTCGTCCTTGTCGCGGTGACATTCCTGTTCGGGATAGCGCGGGTCAACGGGACCGTGGAGTGGATGGTGCGTGCTGCCATGCGGGGAGCAGGTGAGCGCCTGGCCATCATGCCCTGGGTCCTGTTCGGCTTGGCCGCGTTGCTGTGTGCGACGGGGGCGGCGTCTCCCGCGGCCGTCGCCATCGTCGCGCCCATCGGCATCACCTTCGCCGTGCGACAGGGCGTCAGCCCTCTCTTCGTCGGTCTGATGGTGGTCAATGGGGCTGCCGCGGGCAGTTTCGCGCCGACCGGCATCCTGGGCGGCATCATCAATTCCACTCTCGACAACAATGGTCTGCACGCGAGCAGTTGGCAGCTGTTCGCCGGCACGTTCGCCTTCAACGTCGCCGTCGGCGTGGTCACTCAGCTGGTCTTCGGGCGCCGGCGTGCCCGACAGCAGGCGGGCACCGGCACCAGCTCCGGCTCCGGCTCCGGCTCCGGCACCAGCTCCCGCTCCCGCTCCCGCTCCGGCACCGGCTCCGGCTCCGGCACCGGCTCCGGCTCCGGCTCCGAAGACCCGATAGCTTCCGCGGTCACGCTGGGAGCCGAGCAGGCGACAACCCTGGGTGCGATGCTCGTCCTGGTACTGGGGACCACCGTCTTCTCCCTGGACACCGGCTTTCTCGCTCTGTCGCTGACCGCCGCGCTGGCTCTGTTGTTCCGGCGCACGGCCCGCAAGGCGTACCAGGAGATCGCCTGGCCCGTGGTCCTGCTGGTCTGCGGGATCGTCACCTACATCGCGCTCCTGCAGAGCCTGGGCGTTGTCGACTCCTTGGGGCGGATGATCGCGGGGATCGGTGCGCCGCTGCTCGCCGCACTGATCATCTGTTACGTGGGCGGCGTTGTCTCTGCTTTCGCCTCTACCACCGGCATTCTGGGCGCTCTGATGCCACTGGCGGTTCCCTTCCTCGCCTCCGGCGCCATCGGGACAACCGGCATGGTGATCGCCCTGGCCACAGCGGCCACTGTGGTCGATGCCAGTCCCTTCTCCACCAACGGTGCCCTCGTTGTCGCCAACACCCCCGAGCACCAGCGGGACGGTGCCTACCGCGGACTGCTGCGCTGGGGAGCGGGCGTGTGCGTACTGGCTCCCATAGCCGCCTGGCTGATCTTCGTGGTCGTCTGACCCCGGCCCCGCCTGACAAAGGAAACCATCATGCGGTTCTCAGCGCGAACCATGCTGTTTGTCCCGGGCGACCGGCCCGAACGTTTCGCCAAAGCCGCGTCCAGCGGTGCGGACGCCGTCCTGCTCGATCTGGAAGACGCGGTCCCCGCGGGCAACAAGGTCCAGGCCCGCGAGGCGGCAGTCGGCTGGCTGGCACGAAGCCCCGGGCTGGTGCGCGTCAACGCTGTCGGCAGCCCCTGGCATGCTGACGATCTCGCCGCTCTTGCCGAGGCCGGAGCCCTGCGCGGTGTTGTCCTCCCCAAGAGCTCCACCGCACCGCAAGTGGCCGGCGTGATCGAGCGGCTTCCTCACGGGATACCCGTGCTGGCGCTGGTCGAGAACGCGATCGGCCTGCGCGAGGCCGCGGCGATCGCCGGTCTTCCGCGGGTGGGACGGATGCTGTTCGGCAGCATCGACTACGCGCTCGACACGGGCATCACACCGTCCGGGCCGGACGAGCCGGAACTGCTCTGGGCCCGCTCCGCTCTTGTGAACGCTTCACGGGCAGCCGGCCTTCCGGCCCCGCTGGACGGGGTCTTCACCCACCTGGATGACCCGGTAGGCCTGGAATCCTCATCGAGACGAAGCCGGGCCCTGGGATTCGGCGGCCGGCTGTGTGTCCATCCGCGTCAGATCGCCACGGTGCACCGTGCGTGGCAGCCCGGTGACGACGAGATCCGGTGGGCTCGACGTGTGGTGCGGGCAGGGGGTGACAGCAACGGTGCCGCGGTACGCGTGGACGGACAGATGGTCGATCTGCCGCTCCTGCGGCGAGCCCGGCGCGTACTGGCCCTGGCCGGTGCATGAGAAGCCGCCCCAGTGCGGCGCGGTGTGGGGCGGTGTGGGGCGGAACGCTCTCCCCTGTTCCACGACGGGTTGTCGGCCGGAGCCAGATACCCGGCCGTCCCTTTCAGGCCGTACGCCCGGGGGGCGGAGGGGCGGTGCTGGCGCGCACCACGAGGGCGGGTTCCACCGCCATCCGGCGGGGCCCGTCCGTCCTTCCCTCGATCTGGTCGAGCAGCAGGGTGACGCAGTGTCGTCCCACCACGTCGAAGTCCTGGCGCACGGTGGTCAGGGGCGGCTGGAAGAAGGCGGCCTCCGCCATGTCGTCGAACCCGGCCACGCTGATGTCGCCCGGTACGTCACGGCCTGCCTCGTGGAGCGCGCGCATCAGCCCGAGCGCCATCTGGTCGTTGCCCGCGAAGACCGCGGTCACCTCAGGGCGTCCGGCAAGCTCCCGTCCGGCCCTGTACCCGGATTCCGCGGTCCAGTCCCCGTACAACACATCGGGAACCGGGGCACCGGTGTCGGCGAGGGTGCTCTGCCAGGACTCGGCGCGCCGGCGCGCGGCGAACGAGTCGCGGGGGCCGGCCACATGCCAGACCGTGCGGTGGCCGAGGCCGAGCAGGTGGGCGACCACGCCATGGGCGCCGTGGGCCTGGTCGAAGTCGACGTTGGGGTAGCGGTGTCCGGTGTCGCCGTCGGCGACGACGACCGGCATGGTGGGTGGCAGATGCAGGGACGGGGTGTCGAGCATCTGCGACTCGACCAGCACGATGCCGTCGACGGACTGCAGCATCAGATGCTGGAACGCCTGCCGTACGGCGGCTTCGGTCTGCGCCCGTATGCCCATGAAGTTCACGGAGAAGTCGGCCTCGCGCGCGGCGTCGGCGATCGCGGCGAGGGTCCTGGCGTTGCCGTGGGCGCCGACGTCGAAGCTGACGACACCCAGGGCGCCGAACCTGCCGGTCACCAGCGCGCGGGCCGCCGTGTTGGGGCGGTAGCCCAGCGTCTGCATCGCGGACAGCACCTTCTCGCGCGTGGCCGCGTCGACGTTCTCGCGGTTGTTCGCGACCCGGGAGACGGTCTGCGAGGAGACGTCGGCCATCGCCGCGACATCCGCCATGGAGGGCCACTGGCGGGGCGGCCGCGACCGCGGCGATCTCGTCCTCTTCTCTGTCGCCATACGCGGGCCTTTCGCCGGGGACTCCGGATTCCTTGACGCGGGATACAACAACAGCCCTTGTACCAGCATGTTGGCGCAAACATAGCGGTCGGTCAATCCGGCGAGCGTTCCTGCCCAAGTCCTTGACAGGCCTGGGCGCCGCTCCCAAACTCTCCCCCGAACCGCTCGTGTTAACGCGAACATGGAAGGGCGATCCATCCGAGGTAACACGGCGGTTGCACACCCCCGGCAGTCCGGGGGGCTCTGCCCCCGGGCTTCTCTTCGCTGCGCGCACTCCACCACGGCCGTGTGCGCCGACCCCGTCATCGGCTGGTTCTTCCCGCGCCGACGCGCGGTCCTGCCCTGTCCACCGAACAGCAAGAGGTACGCGATCATGCGACGCAAGCTCCCCGGAGCGGCGATGGCTATCGCCGTTCTGTCCGCCCTCCTTCTGTCTCTCCTCAGCGCCATGGGAACCTCCCAGGCGGCCCCGCTGCCCGTCAGCAACGCCACGCAGTTCACCGATCCGAACGGCGACCCCGTGCATGCCCACGGCGGCGGGGTCGTCAAGGTCGGCCAGTACTACTACTGGTTCGGTGAGAACCGGAACGCCGACAACTCCTTCCGGTACGTCTCCGCCTATCGCTCCACCGACCTCAAAACGTGGGAGTTCCGCAATCACGTCCTCACCCAGGCCACCGACCCGGAGCTCCAGTCCGCCAACATCGAGCGGCCCAAGGTCGTGTACAACAGCGCGACCGGCACGTTCGTGATGTGGATGCACAAGGAGAACGCCACCGACTACTCCGAGGCGCGCGCCGCGGTCGCGGTCTCCTCGACCGTGGACGGTGACTACACCTGGCGGGGCAGCTTCCGTCCGCAGGGCCATATGTCCCGTGACATCACCACCTTCGTCGACACCGACGGCACCGGGTACATGATCTCGGCCGCCAACGAGAACGCCGATCTGCACGTCTACCGGCTGACGTCCGACTACACCGCGGTGGAGTCGCAGGTCCAGAAGCTCTGGGCGGGCCAGTGGCGCGAGGCGCCGGCCATGTTCAAGCGCAACGGCGTGTACTTCCTGCTGACCTCCGGTGCGACCGGCTGGTCGCCGAACCAGCAGAAGTACGGCACGGCGACCAGTGTCACGGGCACCTGGAGCGGTCTGCGGGACATCGGCGACTCCACGACCTACGGTTCCCAGACCACGTACGTCCTGCCTGTCCAGGGCACCGAGGGCACTTCGTACATGTACATGGGCGACCGCTGGGGCAATTCCATGGGCGGCATGGTCAACGACTCCCAGTACGTCTGGCTGCCGCTGAAGTTCCCCACCGAGACCACGATGAACATGGACTACTTCCCGCAGATCGGCATCGACACCGCGGCGGGCACGGTGAAAGGCCTCGGCACCTGGGAGACGCTGACGGCCGTGCACAGTGGCAAGTGCGCCGACACCGCAGACCGGTCCACGGCGGACGGGGCCGCCCTGATCCAGTGGCCCTGCGGCACGAACGCCGTCAACCAGCAGTTCTGGCTCAAGAGCCGCGGCGCCGACACGGTGGAGATCGTGCCGCGCCACAGCGGCAAGTGCCTCGGCGTCCGCGATGCCTCCACGAACGACGGCGCCGCGGTTGTCCAGGACACCTGTGACGGCGGCACCGACCAGCAGTGGACCGTGCTGAAGACCGGCGCGACCGTACAACTCGCCGCCCGGCACAGCGGCAAGTGTCTCGATGTCACCAACCAGTCCACCGCCGACGGCACACCGCTCGTTCAGTGGACCTGTAACACCGGCGACAACCAGAAGTGGCGACGGTCGGCCGCCTGACCGGCGCAGGGTTCCCCTGCCCAGAGCCCCGCGTCACCCCGCGTGCCCCGCGCCTCCGGGCGCGGGGTGCGCCCCGGCGGCACCTCGGAGCGGGTCCGGCCGCCCCACGACACCCCCCCCCACTGACCAGGGAGTAGTACGTGTTCCCCAGCCGCAAGCGATCAGCGTCCCGTCCCCGCCCTCGCCCAGGTCTCCGACGTACCGGAGCGACTCTCGCCGCCACCGGCACCGCGGTCACCCTCGCCGCCACCGGCCTCACCGGACCGCCCGCGGCGGCCGCGAGTGCGGCCGTGACCGTCCGTCTCGATCCCAGCTACCAGCAGCCGCCGTTCCAGGGATGGGGCACCGCCCTCACCTGGTTCGCGAATGTCACCGGCGGATGGCCCGACGCCCAGCGCAACCGGCTGGCCGATGACCTCTACGGGGAGAACGGGCTCGGGTTCACCATCGCCCGCTACAACATCGGCGGCGGCGACAGCCCCGAGACCGCCCCCTATCTGCGTGCCGGAGCGGCGGTCCCCGGCTACTGGAACCGGCCGGGTCCCGAGGCACCCGGCTGGTGGGACCCCGCTGACCCGGACCACTGGAACCCGAACGCCGACGCCAACCAGCGCTGGTGGCTCACCGCGGCCAAGGCGCGCGGCGCCAAGACCTTCGAGGCGTTCTCCAACTCCGCCCCGTACTTCATGACCAACAGCGGGCGCGTCTCCGGTGCGGTGAACGGCTGGCAGGACAATCTCCGCTCCGACCAGTACGAGATGTTCGCCGCCTATCTCTCCGGCGCCCTCCAGCGCGCGCAGGACGCCACCGGCGTCACGTTCGGCTCCATCTCCCCGGTCAACGAGCCCAACACCGACTACTGGCGCGCCGGCGGCCGCCAGGAGGGTTCGCACTGGGACCCCGCCTCGCAGGCACGCATGATCTCCACACTGCGCGCCGCCCTGGACGCGAAGGGCATGACCACCCCGATCGCGGCCATGGACGAGACGAACCCCGCCCTGTTCCGGACCAACTGGGAGTCGTACGCGCCGGCCGTCCGCGACGCCGTCGGCCGGCTCAACACGCACACCTACGGAACGAACGGCCGGACCGGCGTGCGTGACATCGCCAAGGCCGCGGCCGCCCCGCTGTGGATGTCCGAGGTGGACGTCGGTGGCAGCGTCCCTCAGAGCTTCACCGACATGAGCCCCGCACTCGACCTGGTCGATCGCATCAACGACGACATCAGGGAGCTGGAACCCCGGGCCTGGGTGCTGTGGCAGGCCATCGAGGACTACGAGAACATGACCCCGGCCCACGAGAACTCCAACTGGGGCCTGATCCAAGCGGACTTCACCCCGGCGGACGCCGCCACCGAGCCGCTGCGCAAGAACAAGAAGTACTGGGCGATGGCCAACTACAGCCGCTTCGTGCGTCCGGGCGCGCGCGTCATCAACACCGACGGCACCGACACCTTGGCCGCGCTGCGCCCGGGCGGACAAGGCGCCGTCGTCGTCCACACCAACCCCACCGGCGTGGATCAGGAACTCACCCTGAACCTCGACGGGTTCCGGAGCGTCGGCGGCGCCCCCGTCGAGCGCTACACCACCGACGCCACCAAGAACCTCCAGCGCGAGAGCGACGTCACGACGGACGGCAAGATCCTGAAGGTCACCGTCGGCGCCGGTTCCGTCACGACCTTCGTACTGCCGATAGTCGCCGGCGTGAACACCGAGGCCGGCACGGCTCCCACCGGCGTACCCCGCCAACTGGTCAACGACAAAAGCGGGTTGGCGCTCGCCGTCGCCACGGTGAACGGGAAGAGCACACCGGTGCAGCGCACTCCCGACCCCTCCGACCCCGCCCAGCAGTGGACCTTCACCAAGCTGTCCCCGTCCGACTGGAGCAGCACCGCCGCCTACCGCGTCACCAACGTCAAGACGGGCGAGGCCCTCGCGACGTCGGAAGAAGTGCTCACGTTCGCCAAACCCGGATCATCCTCCACGGCCCGGCAGAAATGGATGCGCTCGACCACCGGCGACGGTCACGCCACACTGATCAACAGCGCCACCGGCAAGCTCCTCGACGTCACGTGGGCCGCCACGGGCGACGGAGCCCCCGTCGGCGTCTACCAGCCCACGACGGGCGGCAATCAGTCCTGGACCTTCACCGGCGACGGCGGCACCGACCGGCAGATCGGGCTGGGCTGATCTGAACGGCCGGGCACCGACCCCGAAGTCGGTGCCCGCCCGTTGCGGTGTGCCGTGCCAGGACTCCGGTCCTACTCTTCGGTCGGGCCGAGGTCGTGCGTCGTCCGGAAGTCGACCGTACGTGCGCGGTGGGCGGAGTGCAGTTCGAGCACGACGATCTCATTAGTTCCCGCGCGCAGTACGGGGCCGGGAACGTACAGGGACCGCTGGGGTCCACGTGACCAGTAGCGGCCCAGCGAGAAACCGTTGATCCACGCGTTGCCCTTCGTCCAGCCGTCGAGGTGGAGGAAGGTGTCCGCCACCTCGGCCAGTTCGAAGGTACCGCGGTGGAAGGCCGGACCGGTCGGTGTGGTTGCGGTGGGCGCGAACGGAATCGCTTCCAGGGAGGTCAGCGGCAGTGGCCGGCTGGTCCAGCCGGCGAGCTCCGTGCCGTCCAGCAGCACCTTGCCGGGCAGCCCCTTCCTGTCGTGGATGCCGGGCCCGTAGTTGACGCGGCCCTGGTTCTCCACGAGCAGACTCAGGACGCTGCCGGAGCGCGGCACGGTGAAGGCGAGGGCGTGCTCGTGGTTCTCCCGCTCCAGGACCCCGACGGGCTGCCCGTCGAGGAAGACCTGAGCGCGGTCGCAGACCTGCTCCAGTTCGAGGAGCACGGGCCCCGGGGCCCCCAGGACGGTCTCGTACAGGACGAATCCGAAGTCCTGCCCGAGCTGTTCCATCGTCAGCGGGTGGGAGGACTCGACGGCGTCCGTGAGGGCCGGAGCGCAGTCCAGCAGGGCGGCGCTGGTGGTCAACGGGACCGAGGGGAGGGCGAGTTTGGCCGCGCGCGCCGGCACAGGACTGGCAGGGACCGGCGCGTACTTGGCGATGACCTCGCGGAAGGCGGTGAACTTCTCGGTGGGGTCGCCGGCTTCGTCGAGGGGCGCGTCGTAGTCGTAGGAGGTGACGGTGGGCCGGTAGGTGCGCTTGTCGTTGGCACCGTTGGTGAAACCGAAGTTCGTGCCGCCGTGGAACATATAGAAGTTGACCGAGGCCCCGGTCGCCAGCAGTTCGTCCAGCTCCCGCGCCGCCTGGTCGGGGTCGCGGAGCACGTGGTGGCCGCCCCAGCGGTCGAACCAGCCGATCCAGAACTCGGCCGACAGCAGGGGGCCGTTCGGCTGGTGTGCGCGCAGGGCGGCGAGGTTCTGGGTGGAGCGGGTGCCGAAGTTGGCCGTCGCGAGGACCCCCGGCAGCGCGCCGCGCTCCAGGTCGGCGGGCTGGTCGCAGGTGAACAGGGGTACGTCGACACCGCACCGGTGGAGTGAGTCGGCGAGGTGTTCCAGATAGGCGGTGTCGTCTCCGCAGGCCCCGTACTCGTTCTCCACCTGCATGGCGAGTACCGGCCCACCGCGCGTGGCGAGGTAGGGCAGGAGCGGGGGGAGAAGCCGGGTGAAGTAGTCATCGACCGCGGCGAGGAAGAGGGGGTCGCGGGTGCGCAGGCGGATTCCGCGTTGAGCCAGCAGCCAGGAGGGCAGGCCGCCGCCCTCCCATTCGGCGCAGATGTAGGGCCCGGGACGGAGCAGAACATGGAGGCCCTCGGCAGCCGCGAGGTCGAGGAAGGCAGGCAGATCGAGTGCGTCGTTCATGCGGAACAGGTCCGGCCGCGGCTGGTGGAGGTTCCACGGGACGTACGTCTCGACGGTGTTGAGGCCCATGAGGCGGGCCTTGTGGAGCCGGTCGGCCCACTGCGCGGGATGGACCCGGAAGTAGTGCAGTCCGCCGGACAGGAGCCGGAAGGGTTCGCTGTCCAGGCGGAATCCGCCGCCGTCGATCTGGAGAACGGGCATGTGCTGCTGCTCCTGTGCTGGAGGGGGATGCACGGTGGAGGCGTGGCGAACCGGCGGGGAGCCGTACCTCATGAGTATGTTTACGTAAACACGCTGGTGATGGCAAGTCCCTGATCCATAGCCGCCATGCGGCGGACCCGAGACATCCAGCCGAGCCCACCCCCGGCCCCGAAACATCACGAGGACGTTTCGACGGGGCCACCCCCTTGACGTCCAGCCGTAACGGCGGTGTCATATGTCGCATCGCGTTCGAACATGTTGCCTTTTGACGTTTTACTGCTCGCTCGGCGCCTATCCCGGTCGACTTCACGCGACCCCCTGGCTGCAATGTCACGTTTTCCAACATCACCGCCCTCGTAGCAGTCGGATGACCGGTCCATTACTCAGCGCTCCTCCGCACCTCCGCACCTCCACGCATACGCCGGCCTGTACCCGCACGCGCCCGGCACGCCCCGGCACCGCCGACCGGTGTCCGTACCAAGGAGAGTCCGTCCATGCCCCGTTCCCACCGCACTCGCGCCGCCGCGGCCGTCGGCCTGCTGTGCGGTCTGGCCCTGACGACCGCCTGTTCCTCCGGCAAGGAGTCCACAGGCAAGGGCGAGGCCGGCCCGGTGACAGGCAAGATCTCCGTCACCTATCTGCAGAAGCAGGGAGACCAGGAGTACTTCATCGGCGAGGCCGCCGGAGCCAAGGCGAAGGCCGATGAACTCGGCATCGACCTCAAGGTCGTCAACCTCGGCAACGACGCCAACAAGACCGTCAGCGAAGTACAGGCCGCCATCGCCCAGAAGGTCAACGGCGTGATCATCGTCGTGCCCGACCCGGCGGTGGGCCCCCAGGTCGTCCAGACCTCGAAGGACGGCAAGGTCGCCCTGCTCACCTCCGACGACCAGATCTGCGCCACCGGCGCCGACCCGGCGGCCTGCGGCAAGGCCGACCTCGTCCCCCGTATCGGCTTCAGCGGTACCCAGATGGGAGGCGAGGTCGGCAAGCGAGCCGCCGCCGAGTACAAGAAGGCGAACTGGAAGGCCGCCGACACCCGGGTCATCTCCGCCTGGAAGCAGGACGTCACCGTCTGCGGCGACCGGGTCAAGGCCGCGAAGCGGGCATTCGGTGCGGCCGTCCCCGGGGTGAAGACGATCGACGTGCCCACGGACAACACCCCCACAGGAGCCCAGGACAAGATCGCCGCGACCATCACGGCCAACTCCGGTGTCAAGAACTGGGTGGTGTGGGGCTGCAACGACGAGAACGTCGCGGGTGGCGTCACCGCCCTGCAGAACGCCGGCATCAGCCCCGACCGTGTCATCGGTGTCGGCCTCGGTGCGTACCTGGCGTGCAAGGAATGGGGCTCCGGCAAGCCCAGCGGCATGAAGGCCGCGCTGTTCATCAACGGCAAGGACGTCGGCGCGCTCGCCGTACAGACCATGTACGACAAGCTCAAGAACGGCAAGGAGTTCCCCGCCGAGGGTTTCGCACCCACCACCATGGTCGACCCGTCCAACTGGAAGTCCTCCGGTCTCACCTGCGGCTGACCCCCCGCCAGTTCGCGACCGAGACCGGTTCCGGCCCTGGCCCGCCCTACACCCCTGGCGGGCCGGGGCAACCCGTCGGGCTCCGGCGCTCTCCGGCCCGCCCGCCCCCGTACAACGCCTTCGAGGTGACCCATGAGCTCCACGCGCAGTCCGGCCCCCGATCCTTCTTCCTCGCCCGAGGGGCGTGAGGATCTACCCCCTTCCGTCGGCGTTCAGGGGATCGTCAAGCGCTTCGGCGCGGTCCAGGCGCTCGGCGGTATCACCTTGGACTTTCCCCGTGGCCAGGTCACCGCGCTGATGGGAGAGAACGGCGCCGGCAAGTCCACCCTGTTGAAGATCCTCACCGGCGATCACCGCCCGACCGAGGGCCATGTCCTCATCGACGGTCTGCGGGTCGATCTCGACTCGCCCGCCCGGGCACGCGCCGCCGGAATCCGCATCATCCCGCAGGAACCGGAGATCATCCCGCACGTCTCCGTCGCCGAGAACGTCTACGCCGGGGCGCTGCCCCGCAGACGAGGCAGGCTCTTCGACCGCGGTGAACTGTTCCGGCGTGTCGAGGCCGACCTCGACCGGCTCGGTTTCGCCGATGTCCTCGACCCGCGCCTCCTCGGCTCCCGGCTGACCCCGGCTCAGCGGCAACTCGTCGAGATCATGCGGGCGTTGACCGGTGAGAGTGCGGCGAAGGTCATCGCCTTCGACGAGCCCACCTCCTCGCTCTCCGAGCACGAGGTCGACGCTCTCTTCGGCCTCATACGGCGATTGCGCGCCGAGGGTATCGCCGTCGTCTACGTCTCCCACCGCATGCAGGAGATATTCCAGCTCGCCGACCGCATCGCCGTTCTGCGGGACGGCACGCTGGTGGGGGTCGAGGAGGTCGGCCGCACCGACGAGGCCGGCCTCGTCCGGCTCATGGTCGGCCGCGACCTCTCCACCATGTTCGTACGACAACGCGTCGCCACCGAACGGCTCGTCCTCGACGTCAAGAACGTCACCACCGACGACGTACACGACATCACCCTGCACGTGCGCTCCGGCGAGGTGGTCGGTCTGGCCGGACTCATCGGAGCGGGCCGCTCGGAGCTCGCTCTCGCCCTGGCCGGCGATCTCCCCGTGCGCAGCGGATCCATCACGCTCGACGGCAGACCACTGCGCCTCGGCAGCCCGCGCGAGGCGATCGGGGCGGGACTGGGCCTCGCACCCGAGGAGCGCAAGGCCCAGGCGCTGTTCCTGCACCGCTCGATCCGGGACAACACCTCGCTCGTGGTCCTCGACCGGCTCCGCCGCTTCCGCTTCGTACGGCGCAAGGCCGAACGCGAACTGGCACAGCACTACGCCGACCGGCTCAGGGTCCGCGCCCCCTCCATCGAACACGAGGTCCGCAAACTCTCCGGCGGTAATCAGCAGAAGGTCGTGCTCGCCCGCTGGCTGGCGCGCAAGCCCAAGGTGCTGATCCTCGACGAGCCGACCCGCGGTATCGACGTCGGTGCCAAGGCCGAGATCTACCAGATCATCGCCGACCTGGCCGCGGACGGTGTGGCCGTGCTCGTGATCTCCTCCGAACTGCCTGAGCTCCTCGGGCTGTCGGACCGCGTCATCGTGATGCAGGGAGGCCGGATCACCGGCGAGCTCGACCGCGGCGAAGCCACCGAAGAAGCCCTCCTCGCCCTGGCCATGGCCGACGACATCTCCCCCGCACCTGGAGCCTCCTCATGACCGTCACCACCACCCCGGACCCGGCCGTGAAAGGCCCGGCACACGACAGCCGGAGCCAGGGCCGGGCCAGGCTTCTGGCCTCCATCGGCGGGCAGAATCTCAGCCTGATCGGTGCCCTCGTTGTCGTCCTCGCCCTCTTCGGTGCCCTCAACGACAACTACCTCAGCCTGACGAACATGCAGGTCATCGCCGAGGCCGCCACCATTACCGGCCTGCTCGCCATCGTGCAGACGGTCGTCATCATCTGCGGCGGGCTCGATATCTCCGTCGGCTCCCAGGTCGGTGTGGCCTCGGTCATCAGTGCCATGGTCTTCACCAGTACGGGTTCCAATGCCTTCCTCGGCATGGCCGCGGCCGTCGGCGTCGGACTCCTCGTCGGCATCCTCAACGGACTGATCATCGTCTACGGACGGGTCAACCCCACGATCGCCACCCTCGCCGGCCTCGCCGCGTACAAGGGCCTGGCCCAACTGATCTCCAACGGCCGTGCGCAGGGCTACGTCCTGAACAACGACGTCTTCATCTTCCTCGGCCGCGGCAAGATCGCCGGGCTGCCCGTGATGGTCTGGATCCTGGCCGTCGTCGCCGGCGCGGTGCACCTCCTGCTCAAGTACACCGACATCGGCCGGAACATCTACGCCATCGGCGGCAACGACACCGCCGCCCGCCTCGCCGGCATCAACATCAACAAGTACCTCGTCTTCGTATACGCCCTGATCGGCATCGTCGCCGCCGTGGCCGGCATCCTGCTGACCGCCCGTACCGGCTCCGGCCAGCCCACCTCCGGCAGCGAAGGACTCGAACTGAAAGCCATCACCGCCGCGGCCCTCGGCGGCTGCGCCCTCAAGGGCGGCAAGGGCGGCATCGGCGGCACACTGCTGGCCGTCGCCCTGCTCGGCTGCCTGGAGAACGGACTCACCGTCGAAGGCATCAACTCCTTCTGGCAGAACGTCGCCCAGGGCACACTCCTCGTCGTCGCCGTCGTCGTCATCCAGCAGCGCCGCAACGGCGAACGAGCCGTCGGACTGCCCACCTAGGCCGTGTCTTCAAAGTCCCGCCCCGACGAGCAGGAATCCCTGTCATGACGGACCTGAACCAAGCCCTCACGGGCGCCCCCGTGATCGCCATCCTGCGCTCCGACACGGCCGTACGTTTCGCCGAAGTGGCGGACACCCTCCATCGATCCGGCATCCTCGCTGTGGAGTTCACACTCACCACTCCAGGAGTGCTGGGGGCGCTGCGCGAGTACGCGGGCACGAAACCGGCCGGGCTCGCGCTGGGCGCGGGTACGGTCACCACTCCCGCCGACGCGCGATGCGCGGTGGAGGCCGGCGCCCGCTACCTCATCACCCCGGCCGTCTGCCCCGACGTCATCGCCGAGGCCGGCCGGCTCGGAGTCCCCGTGCTCCCGGGCGCGTTCACACCGAGCGAGATACTGGTGGCATGGCGGGCGGGGGCGGCGATGGTCAAGCTCTTCCCCGCCTCGGTGGGCGGACCCTCGTACCTGCGGTCCGTGCGCGCACCGCTGCCCGACATCCCCCTGGTCCCGACCGGTGGCATCGCCCTCGATCAGTGCCTGTTTCTGAACCCCGTAACAGCAGGTCGAGGGCCGTCAGTCCGGAGTGAGAGCTTTGTGTAAGCGTTCGGGGAACGGTCACCGTGACCGTTCCCCGAACGAGAACCGTTGCAGCTGGTGTGGGCGAGCGAAAGACGCTACGAACGCCGTGGAGCTGACGGTCATCAGTGCCACCGGGAGGCACCCAGGCGGCCGCGAGCTTGATCGATCTCAAGGTGACCGTGGTCCCGTTCGAGTAGACGGGCGGCGGGCAGCAGAACACCCCCGAACCCTACGAAGGGGGCCGGGGTGTCGCTGTGCTGGCGCTATTCCGTCGTCATCTCACCCCGCAGGGCCTTTACGGACCTGCTCGCCTCCCAGCCCTACCTTCCGGCTGACCGTGTCCTGGTCCACCCTGCGGGCGTACGCGGCCCGCATGGCGGCGTTCCGACGGGCTACGTGCGCTGGCTCAGGCCTGCCGACAGGGTTGGGCCGTAGAACGTGTCGCATAGTCAGATCAGAAACGCGGCACCTCGTGGGGGCGATCGTGTATCCCCTGGCGCAGCTGGTCCAGGACCGCCTGCCGCCTCCTGGCCGATCCCTCGACCGTCGGTGCCGTGGGTCCGTACCGGCTCACCACGTGCTGGGCGCACAACGCGCTCCCTCGGTAGAGGGTCGCAGCGCGGATCCAGACACCCTCAAACAGGCATTCGGAGCACCATCCGAGCGGCGGAACGGGGCGCGGGTCCTCGGAAATTGTCATACCGAGACCGTATGCACACCAGTATCAGCGCGGAAGGACGTGTCAGTCGTCCGGGGTGTAGTTGAGTCCTTCGCAGCACCCCTAAAGCTCTCATTCCGGACTGACGGCCCTCGACCTGCTGTTACGGGGTTCAGAAACAGGCACTCAGCTTGTCGTTTAACGACCAGCCGGAGTGGCCTGTACGCACCGCTTGCCTTGAGGTTCGGCCGCGGGTTTCGCAGGGAAAACCAGGATCAGACGTGCGCGGCGATCCTGGGGGAATCGGTGACACAACAGAGCAGTCACGATGCTGAGATCATTTCTCTGCTTATGCGCGAGTATGAGTCGCTTCGGGCCGAGGTCTCACAACGGGTAGCGGCAAGGATGCAGATACTGGGGTTCGCAGGCGTGATCGCTGCCCTCATCACGACAGGGGGGTTGTCCCCACACAAGCCCAACCTGTATCTCGCTGCCCTCAGTGTCATCCTGGGCTTACTTTGGCTACGGGACTGCAATCAAGGCATACAGCGCATCGGCAGGCACCTCCGCAGGGTTGAGGAAGAGGTGAACCGCCTGTCAACTCGCGCGTACGGCGGCAGCCCGCTGTCATGGGAAACGAATCGGCATACGAGCCGACAGAGTGGACCTTCCCCTTGATCGTGGACACCTGGAGACTGGGATCTGAGGTTCCAGAGGAAGTAGCACCAGGTGGGAAGCAAGTACACGAAGCGGTACACCGAGGAGTTCAAGCGGGACGCGATCGCGCTCGTCGACTCCTCGGGCAAGACGGTCACGGCGGTGGCCCGGGAACTCGGCATCAGCTCCGAGTCCCTGCGCGGCTGGTACCGCAAGGCGAAGGCGGAGCAGGGCGAGGGCACTGCCGGCGAATTGGGCAGTGCCGAGCGCGAGGAGCTCAAGCGGCTGCGGCGGGAGAACCGCGAGCAGCAGCAGACCATCGAGATCCTGAAAAAAGCGACCGCCTTCTTCGTGAAGGACAACGACCGGTGAGCGAGTTGTGCCGGTTCATCCAGGCGGAGAAGGCGAACTACCCGATCGTTCTGTTGTGCCGGGTGCTGCACGTCGCCCGCTCCTCCTACTACGCGTGGCGCGAGGGCGAGGCCGCCCGCCATGCGCGGCAGGCTGCCGACGACGCGCTCGCGCACGAGATCGCGGTGCTGCACGTCGCCTCCCGCCGCACCTACGGTGTCCCGCGCATCCACGCCGAACTGCGGCGTCTGGGGCGGCGGGTGAACCGCAAGCGCATCGCCCGCGTGATGCGCGAGCGCGACATCCGAGGCGTCACCCGGCGCAAGCGCCGCTCGTTGACCCGGCCCGACAAGAAGGCGAAGCCGGCCCCTGACCTGATCGGCCGCGACTTCCACGCCGAGCGGCCCGGGATCAAGCTGGTCGGCGACATCACCTACCTGCCCACTGCCGAGGGCTGGCTCTACCTCGCCTGCTGGCTCGACCTGGCCACCCGCGAGGTCGTCGGTTATGCCATGGCTGATCACCACCGCGCAGAACTCGTCGTGGACGCCCTCGACATGGCCTACGGCCGAGGGAACCTGGAGCCCGACTGCGTGATCCACAGTGACCGCGGCAGCGAATACACATCGACCCAATTCTGCGACCGAATAAGGGCGTTGGGACTGCGGAACAGCTGCGGGCGTACCGGATCATGCTTCGACAACGCGGCCGCGGAGAGTTTCTGGGCCCTGCTCAAGGAAGAGATCGGCACCCGCATCTGGCCCGACCGGGCCACCGCCCGCGCCGAGGTCTTCACCTTCATCGAGACCTTCTACAACCGCCGCCGCCTGCGCAAGCACAAGATCTTCGGCTACCTCACCCCGGCCGAGACCAGGCAGCGGCATCCACACGCCCTCGCGGCATAACAGACGAGTGTCCAAGATCACGGGGGAACTTCAGAGTGAGAGGCCTGCCTGGCGTTTCATCGGCTGGATCGGCGGTTGGAGCGGGCGTCATTGAATAGGTGACGCCGTCGTCTGGCCAGGTGATCTATGCGATGCGCCGCGGTTTTGTTCCCTTCTTGTGGTGGGCTGGGCGGCTGTACGCCTCGCCGGTGGCGAGGACTCTGCCCACGCCGTGACGGATGGCTGGGCTGCGGTTTCTCGAACCTGGGGGCCGACCTGGTCCGGGGCGGGACGGTTTCGGTGCACCGGCTGGTGAGCCGGTCTTCGCGTGCAGGTTTCTGAACCCCCGTCGGACGCGAGCGGGGGTGAGTCTGTGCGGCTCGGCCGGCTTCTCCCAGGGCCTGCGGAGGTCGGCGGCCAGCGGTCGGGCGAGCCGGAGCTGGGCATAAGCGGCGATCACCAGCCAGGTCCACCGGTCGGCCGCTTCCGAACTGCGAAGCCGGGGCTTGGTCCAGCCAAGCGTCTGCTTGAGCAGGCGGAACGTGTGCTCCAGGTCGAAGCGCCGGAGGAAGGACTGCCAGCAGCGGTCGACGTCCGCCGCGCTGGCCCCGGTGCCCGACCACCACAGCCAGACCGGCTTGTTCACCCCGCCGGACGGCAGCTGTTCCACGGCGAGGCGGATGATGGTGCCCTCGATGAGGGGCAGCGGTCCGTCGTACTCGATCCAGGCCGCCCGCCGGGTGAGCCTTGGGTGCAGCCGGTCCCATGCCCGCGCGGTCGCCTTGCCGTAGAGGCGGGTGTCGGTGACCGTCACGGCCTGCTCGATGCCCCAGGTGGAGGGATCGCCGAAGACGAACTCGCCACCGTGCTTGGGCGGTCGGCCGCCCAGGGGGTTGGCCAGGGCGAACTCGTTGCGGGAGGGGGCCGGACGCCGCATCACCCGATCTGAGCGGAGTCGGCCGAGGATTTCGACGGGCAGGCCGGTCAGCAGGTGGGCGATGCGGGGCGCGTCGTAGCCGGCGTCCAGCACGACCAGGACGTGCGGGTCGCCCGGCTTCCACTGGCCGGACTCGACGAGTTGCTCAACAACCTCGCGGAGCTGGACGGCGGTCACCACGGCGACGTCGGCTCCGGGCTCCAGGCGGACCGCGTCCAGCACTGCCGTCCACGACGTGCGGCCCGTTTCCAGCGCGGCCACGATCGAATACGGCCAGCCAGGCACCATCAGGTGTTTGCCCTCACCCCGGCCGAACGTGTGGCAAAAGGCCCGGTCAGGGCAGGTATTCGCGTCCGGCCGCAACCACGGAGAGACATCCGCGGCCAGCACGATCCGACCGTCCGCAGCCCTCGGCAGCGGCGTCGAGATCAGAGCGCGACGGAGCCGGGTGACATCGATCTGCCCCTGGTTGAGGCCGCCGTAGAGCGCCCCGTGCCCGCGGCGGTGTTCCGGGGCGAGCGCCAGGTCGACGAGCGTCCGCACCGGCCCGTCCGTGCACAACAGGGCATCGCATAACTCGAACAGCGCGTCGCCCCGGGCGGTCAGACACGCGTACAACTCCGTCCGGAAGCGTGACACTTCCGCGAACGCGTCCCGCAGGACACCTGGGTATTCCAGACTCACGACCACGGCCTTCGTACTGTTCCTCTGCCTCTGGGACGGAGCAAAGGATCAGACGGAGGCCGTCCTCACGTCCACTGAACTGCGAAAACGCCGACCAAGTTCGAGCCGCGTTCGACACTGGACCTTAAACGACAAGCTCAGGCGCCCGACTACCTGACGGCCGGGGCCACCGCCCTCGGCATGGGCAGCCCGCTGGTCGGCGACGCGTGCGAGGGCGGCGACCTGGACGCCCTCCGGGAGCGGGCCCACACGCTCCTGGACGGTATCCGCAGGGCCCGGCGAACCGGGCGGGCGAGGCCGTCGAGGAGAGGATCCGCGCCTACGGCGGCCGCGCGGCCTTCGTCCATTGCGACGTCTCCGCCGAGCGGGAGTGGGCCGCGCTGCGCGACCGAACCCACGAGCTGTTCGGTTCCGTCTCCGTCGTCCACAGCAACGCGTTCACGCATGTCCACGGCTCCGCCCACGAACTGGCCGCCGACAGCTGGGACCGTGAGATCGCCGTCAATCTCACGGCCACCCACCTCGCGGTCCGCGCGTTCCTCGGCGATCTCCAGGAGACGCGCGGCTCGTTCGTGGCCACCTCCAGCGTGCACGCGTTGTTCGGAGTGCCCGGCCACCCGGCCTACGCCGCGGCCAAGGGCGGCCTCTGCGCGCTCGTCCGTCAGCTCGCCGTCGAGTACGGACCGCTGGTGCGATTCAACGCCGTGCTGCCAGGACCCATCCTCACCGCGGCCTGGGACGACGTGGACGAGGAGGGCCGCCTCCTGTCGGCTCGCGCGACCGCCCTGGGCCGGCTCGGCCGGCCCGAGGAGGTGGCGGCCGCGGTCGCCTTCCTGGCCTCGGACGAGGCCTCTTACATCACCGGAACGACCCTGACCGTGGACGGCGGCTGGACCGTGAAGAAGGAGTCCAAGTGAAGATCGCGTCTCTGCGCACCTATCTGGTCGCACCCCGCTGGTGCTTCCTCCGCATCGACACCGACGAGGGCATCACGGGCTGGGGCGAGCCCGTCGTCGAGGGCCGCGCCCATACGGTGGCCGCCGCTGTCGCGGAGCTCTCGGACTATCTCGTCGACCAGGATCCGATGCGGTCAGGACCACTGGCAGGTCCTCACCAAGGGCGGCTTCTACCGGGGCGGCCCCGTACTCTCCAGTGCGGTGGCCGGCATCGACCAGGCGTTGTGGGACATCGCCGGCAAGGCGCTGGGCGTACCGGTCTGGCAGTTGCTCGGCGGCAGCGTACGGAACCGGGCCCGTGTCTACAGCTGGATCGGCGGAGACCATCCGACCGATGTCGCCGAAGCGGCGGCGGCACGCAAGGCCGAGGGCTTCACGGCGATCAAGATGAACGCCTCCGCACAGCTGCGCCCCCTCGACACCCCGGCGGCCGTGCACGAGATCGCCGACCGCGTGGCGAGCGTACGGGAGGCGGTCGGCGACACGTTCGACATCGCCGTGGACTTCCACGGCAGGCTCACGCTCCCCATGGCGCGCCGGGTGCTTCCCCTGCTCGAACCGTATCTGCCGCTCTTCGTCGAGGAGCCGGTCGTTCCGGAACTGAGCGAGCACATCGGAGATGTCGTACGGTCGACCTCCATTCCCATCGCGACCGGCGAACGGCTCTACTCCCGCTGGGACTTCAAGCGGGTCCTGCGGCAGGGGATCGCCGTGGCGCAGCCGGATCCGTCGCACGCCGGCGGCATCTCCGAGGTCCGGAGGATCGCGGCGATGGCCGAGGCGTACGACGTGTCGCTCGCCCCGCACTGCCCGCTGGGCCCCATCGCGCTCGCCGCCTGCCTCCAGGTGGATTTCGCGACCCCGAACCTGCTGATCCAGGAGCAGAGCCTGGGGATCCATTACAACGCCGGCTCCGACCTGCTCGACTACCTCGTCGACCCGTCGGTGTTCCAGTACGAGGACGGGCACGTGGCCCTGCTCACGGCGCCCGGGCTCGGTATCGAGGTCGACGAGAAGGCCGTCGAGCACGCCGCGCGGAGGGGCCACCGCTGGCGAAGCCCTGTCTGGCGCCGCGACGACGGCTCACTGGCCGAGTGGTGAACCGACAGCCGGCCGGCACATGGGCCGATGACCGTCCGGTGAGGGGCCGTGCGGGCGGCGCGGTCCCCCGGCCGTGTGGTGAACCGTGGGGCGGACGGCACGGGCCGCCCACCCGGAGGGAGTTGGCGCCCACTCAGCCGGCCGGACCCACCGCCGTACCGCGTAGGCCCTGTCCGGTCCACCGCCACACCCGCGCGGCCCCGGCTTTCCTCACCCCTCCCCCACGGTGTCCGGCGGGCACGCGGCCGTGCTCCGGCGGACGACCAGACGGGTCGGTACGAGCGTCGTACCGCCCTCCACCGTCTCACCGCGCAGTTCCCGCAGAACGGCGTCGACACACAGTTCCCCGACCTTGGCGAAGTCCTGATGGACCGTCGTCAGCGGCGGGATGAAGGAGGCGGTCTCCGCTATGTCGTCGAAACCCACGACGCTGATCTCCTCCGGCACGCGCCTGCCGCGCTCGTGCAGCGCCCGCAGCACGCCCAGGGCCATCTGGTCGTTCGCGACGAACACCGCCGTGCAGTCGGGCTCCTCCGCCAGCCGGAGGCCCGCCTCGTAGCCGGATTCGGGAGTCCAGTCGCCGCGCAGCGGGGGCGGCACCTCGCGCCCCTCCTCACGCAACGCCGCCTCCCAGGCGACCTCGCGACGGCCCGCCGCGAACGACTCCTGGGGTCCCGCCAGATGCCAGACCGTGCGGTGGCCGAGCTCCAGCAGGTGCCGCACGGCCGTACGCGCGCCCTGCTGCTGATCGGTGTCCACCACATGGAACCGGTCACCGGCGTCGGAGTCCACGACGACGACCTTCACATGAGGCGGCAGCGCAAGCGACGTCGTGTCGAGCAGGTGTACCTCCATGATCAGGACGACCGCGTCCACCGCGAGCTCGTCGAGCCGTGTGAAGGCTCCCCTGACGTTGTCCTGTGTCGGCGCGTCGAGCGGGATCAGCGTGACCGCGTACCCCGCGCGGGACGCGCAGTTCGCGATGGCCTCCAAGGTCCGCACATTGCCGGTGCTGGAGAGGCTCATCGTGATGACGCCGATGGTCCGGAAGTCTCCGCGCTTGAGGGCGCGGGCGGCGCTGTTGGGCCGGTAGCCGAGCTCCTTCATGGCGTCCAGCACCCTCCGCCGGGTGTTCTCGATGACGGCCGGGTCTCCGTTGGAGACCCGGGAGACCGTCTGCGACGAGACGCCGGCGACCCGCGCGACGTCCGCCATCGAGACGCGGCGCTGCCGCCCTTTCGCGGCACGCCGGCCCCCACTGTCAACCGTCTTCGCGGGAACGGCTGTGTCCTTGTCCGCCATCGAAATCCCTTCCGTTCACTACCGCTTCGTGCTTGACGCCCCCCAGCGGGAGTGTCACCATCACGCTACCGATGATTACGTAAACATTTCCCATCGGGCCAGCCTACGCCCGGCCGTTTCCGGCCCGAAGGCCCTCTCCCTCCCTCTCTCCAGACCGGTCGGCCACCGATTCGAGGAACCAGCCATGACGCTCCTGTCGACGCCCGCGAAGGCAGTACCACCACCCCGCCCACGAGCGCTGTCCCTCTTCCGCAAGCAGGCCCTCGTCGGCTGGGGATTCGCCGGTCCGTTCGTCGCCGTCTTCGCGCTCGTCTTCCTCGCGCCGATCGGATACGCCCTGTATCTGAGCCTGTTCCGGGACCGGTTGATCGGTGGCACGTCCTTCGTGGGCCTGGACAACTACACCCAGGCGTTGACCGACGCGCGGTTCTGGGAAGGGCTGACCAGGGTCGGACTCTTCCTGGCCGTACAGGTGCCGATCATGCTGGGCATCGCGCTGCTGGTGGCGCTCGCGATCGACAGCGGCCGGCTGTACGGCAAGGGCTTCTTCCGTATCTCGATCTTCCTGCCGTACGCCGTGCCTGCCGTCGTCGCCAGCCTCATGTGGGGCTTCATCTACGGCACCAGATTCGGCCTGGTGGGCAACATCAACGACACCTTCGGCATCTCTCTGCCCGACCCGCTCTCCCCCTCGCTCGTGCTCGCCTCCATAGGCAACATCGTGACCTGGGAATTCGTGGGATACAACATGCTGATCTTCTACTCCGCGCTCAGGATCGTCCCACGATCGCTGTACGAGGCGGCGGCGATCGACGGAGCCGGCGAGTGGCGGCTCGTGACCTCGGTCAAGCTGCCGGCCATCCGCGGCTCCCTGGTCATCGCGACGATCTTCTCGATCATCGGGAGCTTCCAGCTCTTCAACGAGCCGAGCATTCTGCAGAAGCTCGCCCCGAACGCGATCACGAGCGACTTCACTCCCAATCTGTACACCTACTCGCTGTCCTTCTCCGGCCAGCAGCACAACTACGCAGCGACCGTGGCGATCGTGATGGGCGTCATCACCGCGATCATCGCCTACGCCGTCCAGCTGCGCGGTATGCGGAAGGGCTGAGCCATGAGCGTGCATGTCTCCAGCATCCCCACGAACTCCACCGACCCCACGGACAAGACCGGCTCCCCCGGGACGGCCCGCGCCGCCGACGCCCCGGTCCCGCGCCGCCGCCGTCGCCCCCACACCCCGCTCAACCCCCGCCCCAGCGTCCCTCTCACGCTCATGGTCGGGCTGGTCCTCCTCTACACACTGCTCCCGCTCGCCTGGCTGGTCATCAACGCGACCAAGGACCAGAAGGGCCTGCTCGACTCCTTCGGACTGTGGTTCGGCAAGGACTTCAACCTCTGGCACAACATCTCCCGCACGCTGTCCTACGACGACGGCGTCTTCGTCCGCTGGCTGTTGAACACCCTGCTGTACGTCGCCGTGGGAGCGGGCGGCGCCACGGTCCTCGCCGTCCTCGGCGGCTACGCGCTCGCCAAGTACGAATTCCCCGGCCGCCGCGCCGTGTTCGCGGTCGTCATCGGAGCCGTGGCCGTACCGGGCACGGCCCTGGCGGTGCCGACGTTCCTGATGTTCAGCGGTATGGGACTGACCAACACCCCCTGGGCCGTCATCATCCCCTCGCTCATCTCCCCGTTCGGGCTCTATCTGATGTGGGTGTTCGCCGCCGAGGCCGTACCCGCCGAACTCCTCGAAGCGGCCCGCATCGACGGCTCCGGCGAACTGCGTACGTTCTTCCGCATCGCTCTGCCGTTGCTGATGCCGGGCACGGTCACCGTGCTGCTGTTCTCCATGGTCGCGACCTGGAACAACTATTTTCTGCCGCTGATCATGATCAAGGACCCGGACTGGTACCCGCTCACGCTCGGACTCAACGCCTGGAACGCCCAGGGACAGACCGCGGGCGGCGAGGCCGTCTTCGATCTCATCATCACCGGCTCCCTGCTCACGATCGTGCCGATCGTCGCGATCTTCCTCCTGCTCCAGCGTTACTGGCAGTCCGGCCTGGCCGCGGGCAGCGTCAAGGAGTGATCCCGGCCCCGCCCCGTTCTTCCCGTCCCTCTCCCCGCTTCTGTCCCCTCTCCCACCCGCACACCGAACCAGGAGCACCACCCATGAGAACGAACAGCACCCGCCGGCTTCTCGCTGCCGTCGCCACGGCCTGCGTGATGGCCCTCGGCGCGACGGCCTGCGGCTCGTCCGACCCGGCCACCGACGGCGGCGGCACGAAGGACGTCAAGTCCGCACTGGAGAAGGGCGGGAAGGTGACGGTGTGGGCTTGGGAACCCACACTGAAGAAGGCGGCAGCCGACTTCGAGAAGAAGTACCCCAAGGTCGATGTCGAACTTGTCAACGCCGGCACCGGCGACAAGCAGTACACCGCGCTGCAGAACGCCATCGCCGCTGGTTCCGGCGCCCCCGACGTGGCGCAGGTCGAGTACTACGCCCTCGGCCAGTTCGCCATCGGCAAGTCACTGGAGGACCTCGCCGGCTACGGCGCGGACGCGTACGACAAGACCTTCACCACCGGTCCATGGAACGCCGTGAAGTACGACAAGTCCGTCTACGCCCTGCCCATGGACTCGGGTCCCATGGCGCTGTTCTACAACAAGAAGGTCTTCGACAAGCACGGCGCCAAGGTCCCGACCACCTGGGACGGGTACGTCGAGGCCGCGCGCACCCTGCACAAGGCCGACCCCAAGATCTTCATCACCAACGACACGGGCGACGCGGGCGCCACCACCAGCCTCATCTGGCAGGCCGGGGGCCGCCCTTACAAGACCGAGGGCACCGACGTCTCGATCGGCTTCAAGGACGCCGGCACCAAGACCTACACGGACACCTGGCAGAAGCTGCTCAGTGAGGACCTGATCGCTCCGATCAGCTCATGGAGCGACGAGTGGTACAAGGGCCTGGCCGACGGCAGCATCGCCACGCTCGCCATAGGCGCCTGGATGCCCGCCAGCTTCACCTCGGGCGTCGCGTCCGCCTCCGGTGACTGGCGAGTGGCCCCGCTCCCGCAGTGGACCAAGGGCGACAAGGCCAGCGCCGAGAACGGCGGCAGTTCCCTCGCCGTACCGAAGGCCGCCGAGAACAAGGAACTGGCCTACGCCTTCATCGAGTACGCGACCACAGGCGCCGGGGCCTCGGCCCGCGTCGCCGAGGGCTCCTTCCCCGCCACCAAGGCGGACCTGGAGGCGAAGACGTTCCTGGACGCCGCGTTCCCCTACTTCGGCGGCCAGCGGGCGAACAGGATTTTCGCGGACTCGGCCAAGAACGTCGGCACCGGCTGGTCGTACCTGCCGTACCAGGTGTACGCGAACTCCATCTTCAACGACACCGTGGGCAAGGCGTACATCTCCTCGACCCCCCTGAGCAAGGGGCTGGAGGACTGGCAGCAGGCGAGCATCAAGTACGGCACCGACCAAGGGTTCAGTGTCAGCGAGTAGTCCCCTCACGAGTCGGCGGCCGTACCGGACCCCTCCGGCACGGCCGCTCTCTCCCGCTCCGATCCGCGCAACCGCTGCTGGGCGGCGGACCTCGTAGTAGCGGTGTCCGTCGCTCCCGATCCATGCGGGCGGCAGCAGGCTCGTCGTAATCCCGCAGCGTCCGCGATGTCACCTTGGACATCCGCGCCACCTCCGCGATCGACCAGGCCATTGCCGGTGCCTCCCTCGCCGGGCCGGTCTCTCCGGCCACACACATGACCGTAGAAGTTGCCGCAACGGAAAGCGCAAGCCCCTGTTGGACAGGCACCAGGGCCTGACCCGTCGGACAGAACCCCTAGGTCCTGTCTTCAAAGTAGCGCCGTCCGCCCGGAGGGCGGGCTCGGCGGCGGTCGGTGCGTGCGATCGCAAGGCGGAGGGTCGCCCCAGTACTGGATGTACTGGGGTGATCCCGACAACGCGGCGAGCGTGCGTGCCGGGCGTCGCCGAGCAGGCGGGACTTTGAAGACAGGGCCTAGTACTGCAACCGCGTTTGGCGTGACGATGATTCGGTTTATGAGTTGTGGCCTCGTCGTTTGTAGTGGCTGATGCGTGCTCGGTGTTGTGCTCGTCGTCGCCAGTGGGACCAGGTGCAGGGCCTGGGCGACCCGGGAAGGAGTCGTGCCGTGAGGTGGGCGGTCAGGCGGCGGATCTCGGGCAGGCTCAGCGGGACGAGGTGCTGTTCACCGGCTTCTGATCCCCTTTTTTGAGTTCCTCCGCGCGGACCGTTGCCAGGTAGGCGTGGGCCGCCATGGCGAGAGTGATGTGCCAGTACCAGGCGTGGTATCTGCGTACCTGGTAGTGGTCGAGTCCGCATTCGTTCTTCACGGTCTGGAAGCATTCTTCGACCGTCCACCGGCGGCCGGATACGGTCAGGAGGGTGTTCAGGGTGGTGCCTTCGGGTGCGAAGCACACGTAGTAGGCGATCTTGGTGGGATCGGTGATGCTGCGGCGGGCGAGGACCCAGTGCCCGACACCTTCCTCGCGCCAGGGGGCGGATAGGCGCCCGGGCCCAGTCGTAGACGCGCTCACCGTGGGCGCCTCGCCCGCACGACCGGCGCTTCCACGCCTGCCGTGGCAGACCGGCGACCAGTTCGTCCACGGGGTGGTCCATGCGTGAGGCGGTGACGACGGTGTCGGTGCGACGGGTTGCCAGCACGTGGAACACCCCGCGCTGTTCCAGCAAGTACCGCAGGCCCTTGACCTGCCCGTACGCTTCGTCGGCGGTCAGCCACGCGAACGGTACCCGCGCGGCGAGGGCCCGTTCGACCACAGCCTTGGCGTGTTCGATCTTCGTGGCGAAGGCGACCTCGTCCGGGACCCCGGCAGTACGGCACCGCTCATGGTCCTCGGTCCAGGACGCAGGCAGGTACAGCTCCCGGTCGATCAGCGTGTGACCGACATCAGTGGCATAGGCCAGAAACGTGCCGACCTGGCTGTTCTCGACCCGGCCCGCCGTGCCGGTGTACTGACGCTGGACCCCGGCCGAGCGCACACCCTTCTTCAGGAACCCGGTGTCATCCACGACGAGTACCGCCTGCCGGTCACCGAGCCGTTCAGTAACGAACTCCCGTATGTCGTCATGGACTTCGTCAGCATCCCAGTCACACGTGTTGAGCAGTCGCTGCAAACGGTCCGGCCGGTCATGCCCCACCCGCTCGGCGACCGTCCACGCGTTCTTCCACTCCAGCGACGACACCAGCCCACGCATATAGGCCAACGCCGATTCCCGGGGTTCCGAGCGCTGAAACCGGTGCATGAACCGCTCATGCACTTCCCTCAGCTCCGCCGCCCACCGCCACACGTCACCGACTTCGAGATCCCCTCCCATGACAGGAACAACGACACATCGTCACGCCAAACGCGGTTGCAGTACTAGGTCCTGTCTTCAAAGTAGCGCCGTCCGCCCGGAGGGCGGGCTCGGCGGCGGTCGGTGCGTGCGATCGCAAGGCGGAGGGTCGCCCCAGTACTGGATGTACTGGGGTGATCCCGACAACGCGGCGAGCGTGCGTGCCGACCGCCGCCGAGCAGGCGGGACTTTGAAGACAGGGCCTAGGGCGGCGGCGCGGGAGTCGGCACCGCGGGTGACTTTGGTCCGCAGCCGGGCGGTGGCGAATGTGGACTCGATCGGGTTGGTCGTCCGAAGGTGGATCCAGTGCTCCGCGGGGAAGTCGAAGAACGCCAGCAACTGCTCCTGATCACCGGTGATCTTCGTGACGGCCCTGGGGAACTTCGCGCCTGCAAGGTTCAGCGGACAGCGGTATCGGTGAGTGGGGACGTTAGCGTACGACGGCTATCTGCGACTGGCAGGGGGGCGGAGTCCGGGGCGTTGTGACACGAGGGAGCCGGCTGTGGTGTCGGCGTGTGCCACAGGATCGTTCCAGTCGGTTTCATTGCTCTCCCGACCAGCGCCGATGGATATGCGATGATACTTCCCGTGTTTCATCCAGCTCAGGGCTCGGATGGAAGAGGGGGAATAGGGATGTCGTTGCGTGACTTGGTCCGCGACGAGGCGATGGCGCGGATGTCTCCGGCGGAACGGTTGGCTCAACTGCGCGCCGCACGGCTGTACTTCCAGCGGCCGGAGAGCCCCGGTTTTTTTGTGTCCGAGACCGTGGATGGTCCGATAGTGCCGGTCTTCACCTCCTGGGAGGAGCTGGCTCTGTTCGCAGGAGCATGTGACTGGGCGTCGACCACGGCCGAGGACTTGGTAGGGCTGTTGCCTGAAGGGGTGCGGGCGCTGGTGGACCTGTTGGGGCCGAACCCGTTCTTGTTGGAGGCCGCGATGCTGGAGGAGCCGGCAGAGGTGGAGGGGGAGTAGACATGGCAGGGGGCGGAGCGGATGGGCCTGCGCCGGGGGATGGCTACAGGATCGAGATCGCTGAGGTGCGCAAGATCATGACGCCGATGGAGGAGTCCGTCGTCGCGGCGCACCAAATCAAGCGTGACTGGAAGTCCATGGCTCAGGGGATCCAGAACGCGGCCACCGTCGACATCGAGAAGCCGGCCAAGGACGTGCTGTCCGAGTGGGGTTTCGGCATGGGGCGGCTCGCCGAGCACGCCGACTCCATCGTTGAAGGCCTGCGGCAGGCCATCGCGGCCTACATGATGGCGGACCTGCTGCAGCTCGAGAACTTTGCGCCGACTGAGGACAACATCGCCAAACTCCCCATGGGCGAACACGGCCTGCGTGCGTGGAGGAACGGAGACCGGCCTCATTTCGATCCGCCTCCCGAGATCTACCAGGAGCCGTGGCTCGACGGCGGTAGCGGCAGTGGTGACGGTACGGTCGTCACGGGCGATCCAACCAGCAATCCTCGTTACCGCGTGGCCGGTGAAGGCGGTGAGGGCTGGGTGGTCGACGGCGGTGGAAAGGGCCCTGTCGCATGACGCACAAGGACGCCATGGAGGGCGGCGCTTCTGAGCGCATACCCCCGCACGCCAAGCCCGACGAGGTCATACCGGGCAAACCCCAGAAGATTGACGACCTGGTCATCAAGCTCCGTGTTTATGCGGGCGCGTTCAAGGACGGCTACGACAAGCTGACCGACTTGTCCCTGCTCCCGTGGACCGGTGCCGCAGCAGATAGCTTCCAGGACGCGAGCAAACGTCTGCCCAGGGAGCTGGAGTCGGCACGCAAGTACTTCACCTCCGCGGCGGGCGCTCTGGACGCCTACGCCGACAAGCTGCGTTCCGTGCAGAACCGGGCCAAGCCGATCATCGAGGACGCGGACGAGGTAAGGGCTGCGTCGAAGAAATACTGGGAGAACGTCACGGCCTACAACGCCGCTGTCGACCGCGGGGATGACACGCTGCCCGAGCGGCCGCCGGACGACGATCCCATCACCGGGCTGGACTCTTGCTATCGCCGGCTCGACAAACTGGAGAGCGAGCTGCAGGGCGTCGTCGACGACTCCAAGGCCAAGCTCGCCAAGGCGGCCGAGAAGGCCCCCAACGCGCCCGAGGGCTGGAACCGCTTCAAGAAGGGCGTCGGGGACTTCTTCGGCGGCATGGGCGACAGCGCCAAGGACATGTGGAAGCAGTTCGAGTACATGGCTGAGGACGGCCCCGGTGGCGCCAGCCTGCAACTGGCGGGCGCGATCGACGGGGCCGCCTACGCCGCGAACCACCCCAAGGAGTTCGCCAAGGCCGTCACCAACTGGGAGGAGTGGCAGCGGAACCCCAGCCGTGCCGCCGGCCAGCTCACCCCGGATCTGCTGCTCGCCCTGGCCACCGGCGGCGGGGGCGCCCTGCGGAAGGGCGCCTCGACCGCTAAGACTGCCGCTCAGCGGCTGGCGGGACGCGAGCGGGCGCTGCGTCGCGACGGCAGCGCCGCCGAGCGTGCCGAACAAGCACGACAAGTGCACCAAGGAGAAGTGCGGAGAGGGCGAGCCGGTCGACGTCGCAACCGGCGAGATGTTCATGTCCGCCACGGACGTCAGTCTGCCCGGCGCCCTGCCGCTCGTACTGGAGCGGCACTACGTCTCCGGTCACCCGTGCGGCGGTTGGTTCGGTCCCACCTGGGCGGCCACCCTCGATCAGCGCCTGGAACTGGACGATGCCGGACTCGTCTACATCGCGGCCGACGGCATGGTGCTGCGATACCCGGTACCAGAGCCGGAGACCCTCACCCTGCCCGTCTCCGGCCCGCGCTGGCCGCTGCGCTGGGACGGCAAACCGGACGGCGCCTTCACCCTCACTATCCCGGAGGAGAACCGCCGCCTGCACTTTGCCCGGCTCCCGGTGGGAGGCCCAGAACTGGCGCTCCACGCGATCACCGACCGCAGCGGTGAGGGCGACCGCATCGACTTCGTGTACGACGAGCACGGCGTACCCACCCGGATCACCCACTCCGGCGGCTACCGCATCGTCGTCGACACCGACACAGCCCTGCATCGCGTCACGGCCCTGCGTCTCCTGCACGGCGAGCAACATGAACACAGCGCCCGGCTCGTCGCCTTCACCTACGACGACAGCGGCGACCTGATCGAGGTCGCCAACTCCACCGGCAAGCCGCAACTCTACCGTTACGACGAGCACCGCATCACATCCTGGAAGGACCGCAACGGCACCGCGTTCGCCTACGTCTACGACCACCGCGGTCGCGTCCTGCGTACTGTGGGGCCGACCGGCATCCTCTCGGGCCGCTTCCACTACGACGACGCCCACCGCACCACCCGCTACACCGACTCCCAGGGCAACGTCACCACGTACGTCCTCAACGAGGCGCACAAGGTCGTCGAGGTGACCGACCCGCTTGGTCACACCACCCGCACCGAATGGGACGAGACCAACCGCCTCCCTCTCACCGTCACCGATGCACTCGGCCACACGACGCGGTACACGTACGACGAGGACGGCAACCTCACCCACATCGAGCGTCCGGACGGAAGCAGCGCCGAGGCGGTCTACGACGAGAACGGCCTCCCGACGGAGATCCGCGAGCCCGATGGTGTGGAATGGCGCCACACCTACGATGGCCGCGGCGCACGCACCTCCACCACGGACCCGACGGGCGCTACTACGCACTGGACGTACGACGAGGCAGGCCACCTCACCTCAGTCACGGACGTGCTCGGGCGCACGACGACAGTGACGACGGGCGCGGCGGGGCTCCCGGTGACGGTCACTGACCCCCTGGGACACACCACCCACGTCCGCCGCGGCCCCCACGGCCGCGTCACCGCCCTCACCGACCCGCTCGACCGCACCACCCATTTCGGCTGGACCATCGAGGGCAAGCCCGCCTGGCGCGAGCACCCTGACGGCACTCGCGAGGAATGGAAGTGGGACTGCGAGGGCAACCTCGCCAAACACACCAACCAGGCCGGTCATACCACCGAGTACACCTACACCCACTTCGACCTGCCCGCCACCCGCACCGACCCCGACGGCGCCCACTACGCCTTCACCTACGACACCGAACTGCGCCTGGTGACCGTCACCAACCCCCAGGGGCATGAATGGCGCTATGAGTACGACACCGTCGGCCGCCTGGTCGCCGAGACGGACTTCAACGGGGTGACCCGCTCCTACGAGCGCGACGCGGCGGGCCGCCTCACCGCCCGGACGAATGCGCTTGGCCAGACGCTGCGGTACACACATGACGCGATGGGGCGGGTGCTCACCCAGCAGGACGAGACGACGGACGAACTGACGACCTTCGCCTACGGTACGCGAGGGGCCCTCGCCCGCGCCTCCAACAGCGACGCGGTCCTGACCCTGGAGCGGGACCCCCTGGGCCGAGTCCTGGCGGAGACGGTCAATGGCCGCACGATCACCTCCGCCTACGACGCGGTGGGCAACCGTTTGACTCGCACGACTCCGTCCGGGCTGGCATCGACCTGGACGTACGACGCCGCCGACCGACCCCTGACCCTCACGACGGCGGGCAACACCCTTACCTTCACCCACGACGCCACCGGTCACGAGACACAGCGTGCCGTCGGCGGTGTCACCCTCAGTCAACGCTGGGACGATACCGGCCGAATCACCGCACAGACGGTTACTTCCGCCGCCGATGACCTCATCCAACACCGCACCTACGCCTACCGGCCCGACGGATACGTCATTCAGATTCGCGAACTGACGTCCGGTACTCGCCACTTCACCCTGGACCCGGTCGGCCGGGTCACGGGTGTACAAGCGCACGGCTGGACCGAGCGCTACGCCTACGACGCGGCCGGGAACCAAACCCACGCCTCGGCGCCAGGACAGGAAGCCTCTGGCGAGAGGGAGTTCACCGGAACCCTGGTCCGCAAGGCGGGCCGCACCGTGTACGAACACGACGCCGCGGGCCGCCTGATCCGTAAGACCCGCAAGCTGCTCAACGGTCAGACCCGGACGTGGGCCTACGCGTGGAGTGCCGAGGACAAGCTCACGCGGGTCGTGACGCCGGACGGCGAGACGTGGACGTACTCCTATGACCCCCTGGGCCGCCGCATCGGCAAGACCGACCCGAAGGGCGCGACTCTCACCCTCGCCTGGGATACGACCCGCCTCGCGGAACAGACCGCCCGGGGCGGTGCGACCTGTACCTGGGACCACGCCCCGGAGACTCACCGCCCCCTGACCCAGACGGTCGGCGAAGTGGGAACCTCACGCTTCCGTGTCGTGGTCACGGATGCCACGGGGACGCCCACCGAACTGCTCACCCCAGACGGCGAAATGACGTGGCAGCACCGGACTACCCTCTGGGGAACCCCTGTCCCTGCTCCCTCCGACGTGGAGACCTGCCCCCTCCGCTTCCCAGGCCAGTACGCCGACCCCGAGAGCGGCCTTCACTACAACTACTTCAGGTACTACGACCCGGAAACGGCTCGATTCCTCACCCCAGACCCGCTCGGTCTCACCCCTTCGGACAACCACCATGCGTACCCTCGAAACCCGATCCGGCTGACCGACCCGCTCGGACTGGCTCCCTACGACCTCGAACCCGAGTCGGAGAAGATCGCGGACCACGCCAACGGTGAAGCGCTCCGCCCCGACGGCAACGGAACGCACTACGTGCGAGGAGTCGACCCCAAGGCCCTGAAGTTCTACGTCGACGGAGTGATCAACGAGCGCATACCCAACATCGAACCGAAATACGGACTGCGAAATGGTCGAGAGGCCTTCTGGGACCCGGACAAGGAGGCCGTGGTCATCGTGGACGGTGACGGGGGGCACCGTGTTCACCCCCAAGCAGGGATACTCCTACTTCGAGGACCTGGAATAAGAGGAGCGGTATGTCCGAGCAAACCAGCCGCAGCGTCAGTCTCTCCCACTCGGAGTTCACGAGGCTTTACTTCCTGACACGCGAACTCAATGAGTTCCCCGCCGAGAGACTGCAGGGTTTCGGATGCGATGCCGAAGAACTGGAAGATCTGTTGTCACGGCTCAGGAGCGCTCGTCGGCAGTCCAAAGAGCATGGGGAAGCTCACCGTTTGACACTTGTCTTCTCGACGACGCTCCCTGAATCGGACGCCGCACCAGCTCTTGCCCGCGACGGAGACAACCACACTCGGGCGGCGCCCGCCCACACCACCGTCACCGTTCCCGCCAGCGTCGCGCAGTGGTGGGCCCCCGCAGCGCGCTGGGTCCTCCATGCTCACAGTCCCCGGGAGATTTCCCTACGCACTGGGTACTCAACCGATGAGCTGCGCGAAGCACTGGCAACCTTGCCGGACTGAGACCGCTTCGTGCCTCGCCTCCTCAAGGAGCGGTATTGGCGGCGGGCGAGGCGGTCATGGAGCCCCGCTCCGTTGCGGAACCAGATAGCGTAGGGGTGTGCGCATCCGCCCTGCCGTTTGCAGCTGCAGGTCTTGAAGAAACTGCCCATCCCACGGATGAGTTTGGTCGCCACGTGCACCGCTCCTGACTCATGCTGGGAGTTTGCTGACCAGCGGTCCTACAGCATGGTCCTGACCTGCGGCCGCGTCACACTAGATGAATGAGTCCAAGGGGTGTCGTTGCGGTCAGTAATCGTAGGCGGTCAGTGACCGTTTGACGGGCTGCCCGGTTTTGTCGTTGTGCCAGATCGCCGCTGTGAGCGCAAGGATCCTGCAGAGGACGCGGGTTGCCACCCCCGCTGGGCTCTTGCCGCCGTGTCGTTCCAGGTCCAGCTGCCCTTTGAAGGTCTGGTTGATCGACTCGATGACCTGTCGCAGAGGCTTGAACAGGTGCGCGCCGGCCCGCTCGGCCTCCCCCTTGCGGGCCGGCCGCAGCAACTGCAGGTGACGCTCGGCGAGGTCGTGCTCGAACTCGCGGCCGTAGTAGTCCTTGTCGCCGATGATCGTCTGGCCGGGGTGGGCGGCTGCGACGCCGGGTGCGGTGTCGAGCATGTCGCGCAGCGTCTCGCGCTCGTCGGCCTTCGCGCCGGTGAGCGCGAACAGGATCGGCAAGCCGCCGAGCGTGCACACCAGGTGCAGTCGCAGTCCCCAGAAATACCGGGAGTGCGACGCGCAGTAGCCGTACTGGGCCCAGCCTGCCAGGTCCGATCTCTTGGCTGTCTCGCGGGAACAGCCGCAGCCGACCGGGGTGGAGTCGACCAGCCACACGTCGTCGTTCCACAGAGAGGTATCCGCTGCCAGGATCCGGATCATGCTGGTGACCAGCGAGGATGCGCCGCGCAGCCGCTTGTTGTAGCCGGACTGCTTGGGCACGTAGGGAAACAGGCGGCCGAAGTCCCGCTCGACGCGGCGAAGCCAGCGCCGCTCGGAGGTGTAACCGAGCAGCGCTGACATGACCGCGAGGGTGACCAGTTCGGCGTCACTGAGCGTGGGCGCGATCCCGACTGCCGGGCGCCACGGGGCCAACCATGGTGAAGCCTTCAACTCGTCGTCGATCCGGGCATAGAGTGCTGTCGCGAGGGTGTCCAGGTCTGTCATCACACACCGACATTGGACGCCCTCGTCCTATGTCCGCAGGCCATCCCTTGGACTCATTCATCTAGCGCACCGCCCGTGCCAGCGGCATGCACCGTCTCATTCAGGTGCGACGGTAAACCAGCCGTGTGGTCGGAGCGTGGCAGCGCTCCGAAGAAGTGCTGGAGGTCAGCGCAGCCCTGCGAAAACCACAGCCGCCGCCGTGCCGCCCAGGATGGCCCCCGCGATGACCTGGGCTGTGGTGTGGTCGCGGAGGGAGACACGGGACCAGCCGACGGCGGCGACGCCGAGGAAGAGGAGGGCGGCCCACTAGCCATAGGCGACAGTGATGACGACGGCGACGGCGGTGTGGACACTGACCTTCCACCAGACAGTGACCGCCATGGTCAGCAGCAGGCCGGCGATCATGGCGGCGACCAGGGCGACGACCTCGCGGGGCGCGTCGAGCGCCAGGAGCAGGCCCGTGCCGATGAGGACGGAACTAACACTGCAACCGCATCTGCCGTGACGGGTGGTGGATTGGCTCGTTGTTCCGACTGTGTGATGAATCGTTGACGGTTGAGCGGGTCGAGTCGTGGTCCGAGGGGATAGCCGGGTTCCATGCCCGGTTCGCCCACCGTTTCGGCAGGTCGGAGCCCCGCGAGCGGGCGTCGGACTACCTGAACGGGTTGCTCGCGCCGCTTGAGAAGAAGAACGGGTGGACGCTGTCGGAGCAGGTCGGGCAGTTGCGCCCCGACGGCGTCCAGCGCCTGCTCAACCACTCCGACTGGGACGAGAACGCGGTCCGCGACGATGTGCGGGACTTCGTCGTGGAGACCATCGGCGCCAAGGACGCGGTGCTGATCGGCGACGACACCGGCTTCCTGAAGATCGGCACCAAGTCCGCCGGTGTCCAGCGGCAGTACACGGGCACCGCCGGCCGCACGGAGAACAGCCAGATCGGAACATTCCTGGCCTACGCCTCCGCCAGGGGGCGGGCGTTGATCGACCGCGAGCTCTACATCCCCGTCTCCTGGACGGATGACCGTGACCGCTGCCGCGCGGCCGGGATCGACGACAAAGTCCCCTTCGCGACCAAGAACGAGCACTTCACGTGGATGCTGCAACGCGCCATCGACGCGGGTGTCCCGTTCGCGTGGGTCACCGCTGACGAGGCATACGGGCAGGTCAAGCACCTGCGAGTGTGGCTGGAGGAACGTCGGGTCGCGCACGTGCTGGCCACGAAGGTCAACGACACCGTGATCACCGCCCACGGGGCGGACGCGCGGGTGGACCAGCTGGTCGCCGTGCTGCCCCGCCAGCGGTGGAAACGGATCTCCGGTGGGGGCGGCGCACACGGTGAACGGATCTACGACTGGGCGCGTGTCGCGATCCGCCCGTACTGGGAGAACGGCTTCGGACACTGGGTACTGGCCCGACGCAGCGTCAGCGACCCGAGCGAGATCGCCTACTACGTCTGCTACGGCCCGGCCACCTCCCGACTGAAAGACCTGGTCAAAGTGGCTGCCGCGCGGTGGGCGGTGGAGGAGTGCTTCCAGACCGCGAAGGGAGAGTGCGGTCTGGACCACTACCAGGTGCGGCTCTACCGGGCCTGGTACCGCCACATCACCCTGGCCATGGCCGCCCTCGCCTATCTGACGGCCATCCGCGCCGCAGAAGCCACAAGGGGGGCACTCTCGACGACGAGCAAGACCTCATACCCCTCAGCGTCCCGGAGATCCGCCGGTTGATGGGCCACGTCGTCGTCACGCGCCACTGCCACAGCAACAAGCACCATCTGCACTGGTCACGCTTCCGACGACGCAGCCAGGCCCGAGCCCGCCACTCCCACTACAAACGCCCAGGCCACATTCTCCAGATGCGGTTGCAGTACTAGTGCAGTCCGGCACCGCCGAAGACCCTCAGAAGGCGGGCGGCCTCCGCCGCGACGGCGTCGCGAGCGGGTCCCACGTATGTGCGTGGATCGGCGACCCGCGGGTTCGCGGTGAGACGGTCCCGGATCGCGCGGGTGAACGCCTTGTTGAGATGGGTGGAGACATTGATCTTGGTCATTCCCGCACGGGTCGCCCTGACCAGTCCGACATCATCGACTCCGGAGGAGCCGTGCAGGACCAGAGGCACGCTCACGGCTTCCCGCAGCACGCTGATGAGATCGACGTCCAGGACGGCGTCCCGCGTGAGCATCGCGTGGGAACTGCCCACCGCCACGGCCAAGAAGTCCACACCGGTGGCCGCGACGAACTCACGGGCCTCGTCCGGGTCGGTACGGACACCCGGAGCATGCGCACCGTTCTTGCCCCCGATCTCGCCGAGCTCCGCCTCGACGAGGACATCGCGCGCGTGGCAATAGGCCGTGACGTCCCTCGTGGTGGCGACGTTCTCCTCGTACGGGAGCTTGGCACCGTCGAACATCACCGAGGTGAAGCCGAGTTCGGCCGCGTGCCGTACAAGCTGTACCGACTCGGCGTGGTCCAAGTGCACGGCCACCGGGACCTCCGCTGCCCGTGCGACAGCGAGTGCGGCCATGCCTATCGGTTCGAGCGACCCGTGATATTTGGCCGTGTTCTCGCTGATCTGAAGTATCACCGGAAGTCCGACGGCTTCGGCACCGGCCACGATGGCGGTGGCGTGCTCGATCTGTATGACATTGAACGCGCCCACACCCACGCCCTTCTTTCTGGCGATGTGCACGATGTCATGGGTGAATGTGAGCGTCATCGGTTTCCTCCACTTGCGCTGCGGTACGGAATCGCTGGTAGACATCGGCATCGAAGTCGCCGGCGGCGAGGCAGGGAACCGCGGCCGCCGAGAGCGCCACGGCCTCACGCAGCATGTCCGGCCATGGCGTGCCCGCCGCGAGTCCCCGTGCGAGCGCGGCGACACAGGCGTCGCCCGCACCGGTGGGGTTGCCGGCCAACCGCTCCGGTGGCGCGGCCCGCCAGCCGCTTCGCGATGTGGTGGCATACAGTCCCTCGGCGCCACAGGACACCACCACGGCACGGGCGCCCAGCGCCCGCAGCTCGGCAACCGCCTCCACCAGCTCCAACCTGCCTGTTATCTCGGCGAGTTCGGCAGCATTGGGCTTGATCACATCGGGCCCCGCTGGAAGTGCCGCGCGCAGCGCGGGCCCGCTCGTGTCGAGCACCGTCGCCACACCGGCGGCCGCGGCAAGCGAGATGAGCACCCCGTATGCGTTGATCGGCAGCCCCGGCGGAAGACTTCCGGAGAGCACGACCACGTCGGCGTCGCGAATCAGCCCTCGGTAGTGCCGGGTGAACGCGCTCCACTCGGTCGGCCTCACGAGCTGTCCGGTTTCGTTGAAGACGGTCGCGTCGCCGTCCTCGCGCGAGACGACGGTGAGGGTACGCCGTGAATCGGCCGCGATGGGTACGAGTTCGTCCGTGAGCCCGACGTCGAGCAGTTCCTCGCGCAGACGGTACCCGGTGGTTCCGCCCCAGAATCCGGTGACGACGGAGGGATGCCCCAGGGCGTTGAGCACCCTGGCGACATTGACGCCCTTGCCGCCCGCTCGTTCGTGCACCTCGCGGACCCGGTGCGATGTCCGGGGCACCATGCTGTCGACGACGTACGTCACGTCCAGTGCGGTATTGAGGGTGACGGTGAGAATCACAGCGGACGCACCGTCGCCTCCACCGATTCGGCCGGCTGGGTTCCCGGGGCGTCGTACACCGCTCGCCAGGCGTACAGACCGGCGCCCAGACACCCGGCCGCATCGCCCAGCGCGGCACGTACGACACCGGGGCGCCGCTGGAACGTGAACCGTTCCTCCAGCCGAGTGCGGACCGGCTCCAGCAGCAGATCCCCCGCTTCCGCGAGGCCGCCTCCGAGCACGATCAGCTCGGGGCCGAGCAGTGTCGTGGCCATAACGAGGGACGCCGCGAGCGCATCGGTCGCGCGGTCCCAGATTGTCTGTGCCTCGGCATCGCCCTCGCCGAGCAGAGTGGTCACATCACTGGCGCCTTTGACGGTACGGCCGGTGCGGGCGGTGTACGACGAGGCGATGGCCGATGCGGTAGCCACGGTTTCCAGGCATCCCTGGGCACCGCAGACACACGGTGAACCGCCCGGCTCGATGACGAGATGGCCCAGCTCCCCCGCGAATCCGCCGGCCACGACGGGACGGCCGTCGCAGATCACGGCGGCGGAGACGCCGGTCCCGATGGCCACGAACAAGACGTCCTTCGCGCCACGAGCGGCTCCGAGCTCGGACTCGGCATATCCACCCGCGCGCACGTCGTGTCCGAGTGTCACCGCGAGCCCCGTGCGTGATTCGAGCAGTTCGGCGAGCGGCAGGTCGCGCCACCCGATGTTCCCGGACCACACCGCCCGGGCCATGTCCTCATCAACGATTCCGGGCACGACGACCCCGGCTCCACGGACGGCGAGGTCCTGGTCAGCTGCTTGCTGTGCCAGCGACGTCAGCGCGGCGGCGATCTCGGAGACGACCACATCCGGTCCTTCGCCCCGGGGGGTCGGGCGACGTGCCACGAACAACGGCCGCAGCTCCCGGTCCAGGAGCGCGCCCTTCATTCCCGTGCCCCCTACGTCGAGACCCACCACACACTCGCCCGGACCGAACCCGTCACGCATCACGGGCCCCGAGCACGACGGAACGGGTCAGGTTGCGGGGCCGGTCCGCGTCGAGGCCACGGGCGTCGGCGGTCGCGACCGCGAGGCGCTGAGTCCTGATCAGATCGGCCAGCGGGTCGAGGTCCCCGGCAGCGTCCTGGGATGCGGCGACCGCGGTTCCTCCGGTCTGCTCGATGTCGTCGACAAGACCGGCGGGCAGCGAGCCGAATCCCCAGACCAGTCGGCCCGGACCGGCGACGCTGATCGGTCCGTGGCGGTACTCCATCGCCGGATACGCCTCGGTCCACGCACCGGCGGCCTCGCGCATCTTCAGCGCCGCCTCCAGCGCGAGCCCGTATGTCCAACCGGCGCCGAGGAACGTGATCTGACCGGCGCACAACCACGCGGGCGCCAGCGGCTCGGCGAGTGCGCGCCGGGCGTCCTCCACGGCCTCGGCGACGGTTCTCACACCGGCCGGCAGCATGCCGCCGGACTCCACATGGGCCCGCAGCAGGACCAGCGCGGTGGTCGCGAACCGGGTCTGTACGACCGATTCCTCATCGGCGAAGTCGAGCACCACGACCGCGTCGGCAGCCTTCGTCACCGGTGTCGCGGGGGCCGCGGTGATCGCGGTGGTGGGCGCCAGGCCACGCACCCGGTCGAGCAGCTCAAGCACCTCGGTAGTGGTCCCGGAGCGCGTGATGGCCAGGATCCGGTCGTAGCCGCGCTCTTCAGGGAATTCGGAGGCCGCGAAGGCGTCCGTCTCGCCATGGCCTCCGCTCTCGCGCAGGGCGGCGTACGACTGCGCCATGAACCAGGAGGTGCCGCAGCCCACGACCGCGACCCGTTCGCCCGGGCGGGGCAGGGCCGAGGTGTGCTGGGGAAGCGCCTCCACCGCCCTGCTCCAGCAAACGGGCTGGGAAGCGATCTCGGCTGTGATGAAAGATGACCTGGTGGTCGACATGCGACGGCTCCTTCGAGGGACCGTGGGCCGGATGAAGAGGGATATGCGGATGGAGCGTGGAGTGGTCGCTACTTCACCGATCCGGCGGTGAGTCCTGAGACGACATGGCGCTCGATGACAGCGAAGAGCACGACCACCGGCACGATGGCGACGACCGATCCGGCGAACAAGTAGTTCCACTGGACGGTGTAGTTGCCGATGAAGTTGTTGATGCCGACGGTGAGCGGCTGATTCTCGGGAACGGTCGACAGGGTCAGGCCCATGACGAACTCGTTCCAGGCCGCGATGAAGGTGAAGATCACCGCGGTCACCACGCCGGGCATGGCCAGCGGCAGCGTCACCTTGAGCAGGGCGCGAACCCGGCCGAGACCGTCGATCATCGCGGCCTCCTCCAGCTCCACCGGGATGGACCTGATGTAGGCGGTGAGAATCCAGATGGCGAAAGCCAAGTTGAAGGCGGCGTTGCAGAGGATCAGCGTCCAGACCGAATTGAGCATCTGCAGCTGATAGAACTCGCGGTACAGACCGACCAGCAGCGAGGTCGGCTGGAACATCTGGGTGACCAGGACCAGGAGCAGAAAGAGCGTGCGGCCACGGAACTTCACACGCGCGGTGTAGTAGGCGGCGGGCAGTGCCACCAGCAGCACGAGCAGTGTCGAGCCGACAGCGACCAGCAGTGTGACGCGGAGGTTCGCGCCCAGGCTCGACTCGCGCCACACGTCGATGAAGTTGGACCAGGCGAACTGCCGCGGCAGATACGTGGCGTCGCGCAGTTCGGTCGCCGGACGCAGAGCCGTGATCACCATCTGCACATACGGCAGCAGAAACACGGCTGCCAGGAGCCAGGCGGTCGCGGATACGACGAGTGTGCGGGGCCTGATGCGGCGACGTCGACCGCTGTTCGGCGAACCGTCAGTGGATGCCGCGGGTTTCCGCACCGCCGTGGACGGCGATGTCACCGATGGGCGAGCAGGGCCGCTGATCGTCTGTGATTGCTGAGCCATCAGCTCTCCTCCTCGTTCCAGCGGCTGACCTTGAGGAACACGAGCACCATCACGACGACGAGTGCGAAGTTCACCACGGACATGGCCGCGGACTCACCGATGTCCGTGTCCTTGAGCTGGTACATGAACACGGTGGAGGTGGCGGTTTCGCTGGCCGGGCCACCCTGTGTCATGCCCCAGATGACGGGGAACGAATTGAAGACATTGATCAGGTTGATGACCAGGCCGACCAGGAAGGCCGGGCGCAGCAGCGGCAAGGTGATCAGCCGGTAGGTCTGCCAGGTGCTGGTGCCGTCGACCTTCGCGGCCTCGTAGACCTCCGCGGGCACGGTCTGAAGACCGGCGAGCAGTGTGTAGGTGGTGAAGGGAAGTGACACGAAGACCGCGACGAACATCATCCACGGCCACGCGGTGGCGGGGTCACCGAGCCAGTCCTTGGGGCTGTCGATGAGACCGAGGTCGGTCATCGCGGTGTTCAGGATCCCTGCGGTCTGGTTGAGCATCCACTTGAAGCCGATGGCCGTCATCAGCACGGATGCGGCCCAGGGCGCGATCAGCGCCCAGCGGGTGAGCCGCCGCCCCGGGAACCGCTGGTTGAAGAGCTGGGCCAGCGCCAGCGAGAGGAGCATTGTCAGCCCGACAACGCCGACCGTCCAGACCGCGGTGGAGATGAGGACTTTGCCGAGCCCGGGCTCGTCGAACAGCTCGCGGTACTTGTCCAGTCCGGCTGAGCCACGAACGAATCCGCTGGCGCTGATCCGTTGAAAGGATGTGTGGACCATCTCGTAGACGGGCCAGACCACAACACCCAGGATCAGCAGGACGGCAGGGGCTATCCAGGGCAGCGGACCGAGTGCGGCAAGGCCCGATCGCCTGCCCACGGGCCTTTCCGGGCGCGATCCCCGGGATGTGGTGGTGGCAGAACTGAGAGACACGGTTTGTGCCTTCCGTGTGTGCGGCAGATGCCGCGCGGTGAGCGACGTGCTGATGGAGGGCGGTACGAGAAGGCCCCTCCGCGGCCTCGGGCCGTGCCCGGGTGCCGGAACTGTCACAGCACCTGGGCAGGCACTTCCTGAGCGGTGCGACTCGGACAACGCTACGAGGTGCGTGCCAGGCGTCGCGGGTCCATGAAGACCGACCGGGCAGGGCCTAGTTCCCGGCGGAGGCTTCCTCCGCCTTCTTCTGAAGGTCGCCCAATACCTCGCCTGGATCGCGCGAAAGGGCGGTGCCGACCGTCTTCTTGATCTCGGCCGAGACGGCGTCCCAGCTGGTGTCACCCAGCGGATAGAAGGCCGCCTGGGGCAACAGGGCGAAGAACGGCTCCAAGTCCTTGTGCTTCCCGCCGGAACTCATCTCCCGCAGGCTGTCCTTGGTCACCGGCATCAGGTTGTACGTCTCGTCGAACTTGGTGATGTTCTCCTTGGAGTAGACGAAGTCCAGGAGCTTCTTGATCTGCTCCTTGTGGCCGTTGTCCTTGAAGGCCATCATCCAGTCGGCCACGCCCAGGGTGGACTTGAGGGCGCCGGCCTTACCGGGGATCGGCGCGACGGCATAGTCGATCTTGCCCTCCCGCGACATCTGGATCAGCGACGGATGCCCGTTGAGCATCGCTGTCTTGCCGGCGGCGAAGTCCGCGAACGCGGTCTTACGGTCCGTCGTCGCGGGGTTGGTGTACGTGAGCCCCGGATCCACCAGATTGGTCTTGAGCCAGTTGAATGTCTCCACGTTGGGCCGGCTGTTGATGGCGTACTTCCCTGAGGCGTCCGTGATGCCACCCCCGTTGCCCAGTTCCCACATCATGCTCTCGCCCTGCGCCTCCTCCGGGCCGAGCGGCAGGGCGTAGGGGGTGATGCCGGGGACCTTCGCCTTGATGAGCTCGGCGTCAGCCTGTACCTCTGCCCAGGTCTTCGGGGCCTCGGTGATGCCGGCCTTGGCGAAGATCGCCTTGTTGTAGAAGAACGCGCGGGTCGAGGACACAAAGGGGATGCCGTACTGGACGCCGTCGACCTTCCCGGCATCCGAGAATGTGTCGAGGAAGTTGGCGTGCGTGGCCGGCGACAGCACGTCGCGAGCCGGGTAGAGAAGGTCGTCGGCGACCTTCTCCGCGTAGCCACCGGTCTGCAGCACATCCGGCATGTTGCCACTCTGGATCATCGTCTTGACCTTTTTGTCGATGTCGTTCCAGTTGACGATCTGGACATCGACCTTGATCTTCGCGTGCGCGGCCTCGAATCTCTTGGCCACATCGCCCCAGTAGATCTGGGAGCTGTTCGTCGCCTTGTCGCCATAGTCGGCGGCAACGACCTTGAGGGTGACGGTTCCGTCGCCGGAAGCGCCGTTGTCACCCCCGCCGCCGCACGCGGTGAGCGTGAGAGCACCGACCGTGGAGACCGCCACGAGGGTGAGCACCTGCCTGTTCACAACAGTTACCTCTTTCAAGACAGCCTCCTGTGCGCGCTCGCGGAGCGCGACGGAAGCGGCTTTCGAACCATGCCGCTTGGACGGCGGCCGGGGCGGACTTGACCGCACCCGGGCCGGGCCTCGGCGTGTTGGTTCCTGAAACGTGACGCTCGGAGGTGCTCGATCAGTGAGCGACACCTTCAAGCGATGCGCCCCTGATCCACAGGTGCGAGCGAGGGCACGTGACTCAACGCCGATCATCGATCAAGAATGCTCAACTCTGTTGCTTTCAAAGCCAATTCTTGCAGTAAACGTCACCATGTCAAGAGATGCGATGCGTCGAGAGCAGGCTGTTCCGGCACCAACTCGGGCGCCACGACGCGGAAGTGAGCCTTGACTCGTCGCACGCGGGGGCGTGCCCGATGTATGTGGCTGCTTGTTCAGACTCTCGGATGAACTACATCGCGCATGTCGCGTGCAGTGATGGGGCAGAACGAGTCGTGTGCCGGCGAGCCCCGTTCAGGGTGCGGCGTTGTCCGTCACCGGTACGTCGTCGTCATCCACCGCGCACATGTGGGCGAAGGCCCGCGTGGCCAGTTGGACGCTTCGGCGATCACAACGACTTGCCGGGTCCGCGCGCCGGTGTGATGCCGGCCTCTCCCTCTGTTCCGAGCCGTCACACCGCGCGTGGCAGCCATATCCCGGGCCTTGTCACGCTGAATCCCCGGTCACCGAAACCGGGGATTCACGGCGCGATTGGTAGTCCACAGCCACCACTACCTGACCGCCCCGTCGAGCGACCAGCGAGGCCACTCCGGGCATCAGGGACACCGGAGGTGTCGACGGGCGCCCGACCAATCCTGGTCACTTTCTGGCTCTACGTAACTGACGGTACGTCAGCTACCGTTCACCCAGGGGACATCAGGCGCGGCGTAGAAGCCGATGCCCGCAGCCTTCCAACGCGGGCCCTGGGCTGCCAGGCGGGAGCTGAACCGAGTCCAGTCGTGTGTGGACTTCGGAGACCAGCCGATCTCGGCGACCGCGGGCAGCCGAGGGAAGGCCATGAAGTCCGTGTAGACCGAAGGCTCGACGAACTGTGACGTCGACGTCGGCAATTCATTGCTGCCGGTGTACGCGCGGTCGGCCCACAGCGCCGCTTCCACGCCCGCGATCCGGTTGGCGGGGACAACGGGAGAAGTCCCGTCCGGCTTCGCGGTCACCGTAGTGGGATCCCAGTCGTACGCGTTCTTGACCGGCACATAGCCGGCCCACCTCAGCCCGTAAGGCGTGGAGCCGTCGTACTTCATGTCGAGGTAGGAACGGTCGGCCGGGGACATGATGAACGATGCGTTCTGCGCGACACCCTTCCTCGCCAGGAGGATATCCTTGTGCTCCTCGGCCGTGCCGATCGTTTCCCTTGCGCCTTCGTCGCCCCAGTACTGCATCAGACTGCCGGCGGGGATGGTGCCCGCGCCGAGATCGTGCCAGCCGATCACCTTCTTGCCCTGCGCCTGTACGGCGGAAGTCGCCGCCTGGACATAGGCCTTGTACTCCTCAGCAGGCCGCGCCGGGACCTCGTCACCACCGACGTGGATGTACGGGCCGGGGGTGAGCGCGGCCACTTCGGTCATCACTGTGGTCAGGAACTTGGTCACATTGGCGATGTGCTGCGGATCGCGGAGACACACCACACTGATTTTGACGTCGAAGCCCGAGTACGGCGGAATGGTCTTGTCGTCGCAGTTGATATCAGGCACCGAGGCTTGCGCGGCGCTGGTGTGGCCAGGGCCGTCGATCTCGGGGACCACGGTGATGAACCGCGACTTCGCGTAGGCGACGATCTCCTGGTACTGCGCCTTGGTGTAGAACCAGGAACCTCCCGTGAAGCCGCTCTGCGTACTGGCGCCGGCCTTGGTGAGGTTGGGGAGCGCGTCGATAGCGATCCGCCAGCCCTGGTCATCGGTCAGATGGAGGTGCAGAGTGTTCATCTTGTACGCGGCGGCCTGGTCGATGTAGCGCTTGACGTCGGCAACCGGGTAGAAGCGTCTGGCCACGTCCAGCATCGTGCTGCGGTAGCCGTAGCGCGGTTTGTCGGTGATGTGGACGGGGGCGACAGTCCAGCGGGCGCGCTGGACCGTCGGCGACTCGACTGCGGCGGGCAGCAGTTGACGCAGCGTCTGAATCCCGCGGAACAGACCTTCGGCACCGCGCGCGGTGAGCCGCACCCCCTCGGCGCGAGAGGTGAGTATGTAGCCCTCTTCGCCCAGCGACTTCGGTCCGCCCCGGTCCAGGGTGATGGCGGGACGGTGATCTTGCCTGCCCGCCTCCACTTTGAGGTCGTAACCCGTCGCGGGACGGAGTAGGCGACCCAGGTATCTGCCCACCTCTCGCGAGTCGGGGTCAGGGCTCTTCACGATGATGGGTGTTTCCGCCCCGATGGTGAACCCGGGCCCCTTGAGAGCCCGTTCGGACTCCGGCTGCGGCACGACCGGCGGCAGCACGGCCGCCGCAGTGCTCCGGGTATTCGGCGCACCGACTGCCCCGGGCATACCAGCGTAGGCGAGCGCTCCGGTCAGGACCGTCACGCAGATGAGCCCTCCAAGGGAACCCGGGGAAGTGAGCGAGCGTCGGTTGAATCGATGCCGAGGTGGACGGGACTGCATAGCAACTCCATGACGTGTAGGGGCTATGTGACCGTACGGTGAAGCGAGATTCCACCCTCATGCTCGATACTGTCAAGGATGCTGGCCAAACAAGCATTAATGAGCAGTCCGCGCTACTGGAGCTCACCCTGACGCTTCCGGCTCACGTCGGGGAACAGCGAAGGGTGTTCCCCCAGTTGAAGGCCACATCGTTCCGATAGGTCTGAATCCGCCCACGGATGATGGCGAGCCCGGCACGTTCGGCGGCAGACGGCGGTTCTGAGCCGAACCAGACAGGTTCCGACACTCCAGCGCCGGCCCGGCCGGGACGCGGACGCGAGGCGGCGGGGCCGGCGCTCGGCAGGCGCTGGAGCGGGACCCGTGGACGATACGACGGCACCGGTCTTGAGAGCCCGGGAGCGACAAGCCCGGAGAGGAAGGGCCCCGTGGGGCGACGAGTCCCGGACGTCAGGCGCGGGACGACGAGTTCCGGGCGTCAGGCCGGGACTACGATTCCCGAACGTCAGACGCGGATGACGTCCACGCCAACAGCGCTGAACGGCTCGGTGAGTTCGGCCGCCGCGCCCTTGTCCGTCACCAGCACATCGACGTCTCGCGCCGGACAGATCCTGGCGAAGGCTCGCTGGCCCAGCTTGGTCGAATCCGCCACCACTACGACCTGCTGGGCCCGCTGGGCCAGAGCCCGGTTGATGCTTGCCTCACCCTCGTGCCGCGCCGTCGCGCCATGCGCGACGTCGATCGCGTCAACGCCCAGGAAGACCTGGTCGAGGGTGATCTCCGCCAGCAACTCGGTAGCCAGCGGGCCGACGAGCTCGTAGGACGCCGGTCGTGCCACGCCACCGGTCACAACGAGCTTCACATGGCGTCGTACGACCAGTTCGTTGGCGATGTTCAGCGCGTTGGTGACGATCGTGAACGAGGCTTCGGCGCCATTCGAGGTCAGATCTGCGCGGGCGGACAGGGCTCGCGCGATCTCGGTGGTCGTGGTGCCGCCGTTCAGACCGACTACCGCACCGGCCTTCACCAGGCCCGCCGCGGTCTGAGCGATCCGCCCCTTCTCCGGCGCGTTGCGGGCCGCCTTGTAGCGCAGGGGCAGATCGTATGCGATCGCGTTGATCGCGGCACCGCCATGGGTGCGCGTGACCATGTTCTGCCGGGCGAGTTCGTCGAGGTCCCGGCGGATCGTCGCGGTGGAGACGGCCAGTTCCGTTGCGGCGGCGTCGACCTCGATGCGGCCGTCACGCGTCAACATCTCCAGCAGGGCACTCCACCGTGCCTGCACTGACGCCATCCGCGGTCCCCTTGTCTGTGTACCTACCAGGCAATCAAACCACAGGCCGACACGCATGGACCTGTCCAGTAGAGTTCATTTCTTCAGGGTTTCGCGCACAAATCGTCACCGGTCGCTGAAAGTTGGCCACTCCGAGGACTTGTCCCCCCGATCATGCTGCTCGTTGGAGTTCTCACGTATCCAAGGCAGGTGTCAGCAGCAGCGTGCGCTGTCTCCGGGGCGAGCCGCGGGGAACCGATCACTGGATGCGTCCGGGGCGAGGAGTTCACCCTCGTGAGGGTCTGTCCGGTGAACGGTGGTTCTGGAGTTGTTGGGGATTCAGCGGCGGGCGGCGGAGAGCCGGCCACGGTGCCGGGGTCCCGGTGAACGACGGCAAGGTGGCCCGCGGTTGCCTGGGCCGTGCGGCTCCAGCGGGTGTAGAACTGTCGGCCTGCCGGGCCGAGGAAGGTCATGCGGGCTCGGTAGGCCGGCTACTTGCTCTGCGCCACCGCGCCTCCGAGAATTCTCAACGAGTACCTATGAACCACGAGGACGCGCAGGCCACAGAGGGCGATTGACGAAATGATCGAGCCCCTGCCGTTCACCTCAGGGCTGGAATATTCATCTCGGGCGCGGCGGGACAGGGAAGTTCAGCAGCTGACGCCGTAACGAATTCCAGTGTTAACCAGCACCTTTCCACTGCCATCCCTCATGGCACACCCTTACGCTTCGCAGGGTCCACTCCAAAGGGCATCGGGTCGGAAGAGCCAAGTAGGTAGTTTCCGCCGCAAATGGTGGCGAGTGCGCCTACTTCCTCCGAGTTCAACTGGGCGTACGTCCTCGTGAAGGAATTCGCGGTCGGGGCAACCATAACGTCTTCGCCTGTGGAGACCGTGGCGGACGAGGCCATGCCCGGACCGAGTAGAACGACAAGGACTGCCACCGATATTCCTATAGCGGATCGACTGAACGTGCGCATATTTCCTCCTTCGTTTTTTGCGGGCAGAAATGGGAGAGATTCAGTTCCCTTTGACCAAAGGAACCAATTCACCGCATGCCCGGAGTCACCGTCCGCCGGCCTCGCGTGAATCGCTCGCAAGAGATTCACCATGACCGTGGTGAGACCGAGGGCCAGGCACTTCTTCAGGATTCCGCTGCATCCCCGGCACGTCTTTGACCATGCGTCGACACATCCTTGACGGTGCGTCTACAGGCAGCGGCGGTCTGCCCGCCGAAGCGGACCCGCAATCGTCGACGGCCTCAGGACGGTCCTCGATTTCATCTACCGTCTTCTCTTCCGACCAGCGGAGCAGCACTCCGCGGCGGCCGGGCCATCAGCGCCGGGCCATCACAACCGACTGGTCTTCACCGACCGTTCCTGGTCACCGTGGTCGAGCTGCGGATCGACGGCACCGAGACCGGGTCCAGCGCCCCAAGGCCGGATGCCCCGGCCACAAGGCGTTCGTCTCCGGCGGACGGCGGTGGCTTGACGATCCGCTTCCAGTCCCCTGCCCCCTGCTGTCAAGGCGCGAAGGCCGCCAGGAGACCACGGGAGACCAGTAGTTCGAGCTTTGACGGCACCCGCCGATCCGACCGAGTACCGGCACGACGTGGCCCGGGCACGCTTGCGGCGCGGATGTGCACCGCGGGCTCGGCGAACCCCTCTATGCTCGGGCGTTGATTGATGGCTTTTGCACCTTCTTGCGGCATATCTACCCGAAGAATTGGATACCGTCATGCCACTGCCCCCCTCCCCATGCGGCACCCCGGACACGACCGGGAACCCCACCGCTCTGATGGCCGCGTTGGAATCGGTCATCGAGCAGACCATCGCCCCCCAGGCCGACGAGGTCGACGCCACCGGTCGCTTTCCCCGGTCCGGCGTGGAGGCGCTGGGCCGCGCCGGCATCCTCGGCGCCACCAGCGCGACCACTGTCGGGGGCGGCGGCGTCCCGCTCGGCCAAGCCGCCGACGTCGTACGACGGATCGCCCGCTCCTGCGGCTCCACCGCGATGGTGGTGCTCATGCATTACGCCGCCACCGCGGTGATCGAGAAGCACGGCCCCGACAAGACCCGGCGCGCGATCGCCGAGGGCACCCACCTGACCAGCCTCGCGTTCTCCGAGGTCGGCTCGCGCAGCCACTTCTGGACCCCTGAGGGGACCGCGACGCCCGACAATGACTCCGTCCGCCTCGACGCGCGCAAGAGCTGGGTGACCTCGGCCGGCCAGGCGGACAGCTACGTGTGGTCCAGTCGCCCGCTGCGGGCCGACGGGCCGATGAGCCTGTGGCTGGTGCCCGGCGACGCCCCCGAGCTGACCGTCGCGGGTACCTTCGACGGGCTGGGGCTGCGCGGCAACGCCTCCTGCCCCATGGCCGCCGAAGGGCTCACCGTGCCGGCCACCGCGCTGCTCGGCGCGGACGGCGCGGGCCTGGACCTGGCACTGGAGACCGCGCTGCCCCGCTTCCTGGTCCTCAGCGCCGCCTGCTCGCTCGGCACCATGGACACGGTCATGGAGCTGACCCGGACCCATCTGACCCGGGCCCGTCTCTCCCACCTCGACCAGACCCTCGCGGACCAGCCGACCGTCCGCGCCCGCTTCGCTCCCCTGCGCATCCGGACCGACGAAGTGGCCGCCTTCCTGCACGACACCGTGGCCGCCCTGGAGTGCGGTCGCGCGGACGCGACACTACGCGTGCTCCAGGTCAAGGCCGTCGCGGCGGAGGCCGCGCACGACGTGACGAGCGAGGCCATGCGGCTGTGCGGCGGCTCCGCCCTGCGCCGGGAGTCGGGCCTCGAACGCCGCTTCCGCGACGCGTTGGCCTCCCGGGTCATGGCCCCCACCACCGACGCTCTGTACGACTTCGTCGCGCGGGCGAGCCTGGGCCTCCCGGTCTTCGGCGAGGCCGGCAGATGACGCTGCTGGTGGGCGCGGTCGCCTACGACCCCAAGACCGTCACCATCTGGGCGGGTTTCCGCTCCTGGCTCGCCGAGCGGGGGTCGGCAACGGACTTCGTGCTCTACTCCCACTACGAACGGCAGGTCGAGGACCTTGTGGCCGGCCGCATCCAGGTGGCCTGGAACTCCCCGCTCGCCTGGCTGCGCGCCCGGCGGCTGGCCGCGGCCCGCGGCGTCGCCCTGCGCCCGCTGCTCATGCGCGACACCGACCGCGACCTGACCTCGGTGGTCGTGGTGCGGCACGACTCCCCGCACCGCAACGTCACCGACCTCAAGGACACCACCGTGGCGGTCGGAGCCCTCGATTCGCCCCAGGCGACGCTGATCCCGCTGTCCCATCTGAACAGCCTCGGCCTACGCCCCCACACAGACTTCCGGGTGGCACGGCACGACGTGGGCGTGGGCCTGCACGGCGACCACATCGGCGGTGAGCGCGACGCCGTCCGCGCCCTGCTCGCCGGACGGGCCGACGCGGCCTGCCTCCTGGACGCCGACCACCTGCTGTTCGGCCGTGAGGGAACGGTGCCGGTCGGCGCTACATGCATCCTCACCCAAACCGCCCGCTACGACCACTGCCTTCTGGTGGCCGGCGAGACAGCACCGCCCGACACCGTCGACCGGCTCGCCGCGCTGCTGCTCTCCATGTCGTACGCGGATCCGGACGCCCGCCGCCTCCTGGACCTCGAAGGCATGACAGCTTGGTGTCCGGCACGCACCGAAGGGCACGCCGCGCTGGACCTCGCGGTGCGGGAGAGCGGCTTCTACGATGCCGAGGGCCGGGTCACCGCGCGGGAATACCGGCCGTGACCGGAGAGTGCCCCACCGCCGACGCGTCTCTCGACAGTGGTGGGGCCACCGACGGGTCTCCTGTCGTCGATCTCCAGGACCTCGGCTTCGACGAGGGAGCCCACCTCCTGGTGGGCCGCGCGCTGGCGCGGGTGCCGCCGGGCGAGGAGATCGCCGTACTGGGCTGCCGCCCTGACCTGACGACCGACCTCGCGGCCTGGTGCCGACGCGAGGGCTGCGAGGTCCGGCTCCCCGGCCCGTCCGACGCGCGGGACGGTCGGCCGGGCGGCGGGCCGCGGGCGTGGGTGCGGCCCGGGCGCCGCGCGGTGGACCGCTGGTCGGGGGCCGAGCGCGCCGGAGGCGCGTCCCCCGACGGTGTCATGGCCCGGCCGCCGGCACACTGGGGGCTGGCCGCGCGCGGCGCGCTCGTCGAGGCCGGCGGGCCCGAGATGGCCTTCGACTTCGCCGACCGCGACATCGTGTGGAGCGACATGGCACCCGCCCTCTACGCCCACGCCGCGGCCGCCCAGTGGGACCCTGCCACCGCGGTCCCCTGGGACAGCCCCTTCACGCTCCCCGACGCCGTGGAGCAGGCCGTCGTCGTACAGATCATGACCTACCTGGTGGAGAACGAGCAGGCCGCGCTGATCATCCCGGCGCGGCTGCTCGCCCGGGTGCATCCGCACTTCCGCGAGGTGCTGCAACTGCTTGCCGTGCAGGCGGCCGACGAGGCGCGACACATCGAGGTGTTCACTCGCAGGGCGCTCCTCAAGGGCGGCCGCATGGGCACCTCGTCGGTCGGCGGGCGGGCCTCGCTGACCACGCTGCTGGCCGAGCCCGACTACTCCCTGGCCTCCTTCCTGCTCTCCGTACTCGGCGAGGGCAGCTTCCTGAACCTGCTGGCCTTCCTGGACCGCCACGCGCCCGACCCCGTCACCCGGCGCGTCGTCCAACTCGCCCGCCAGGACGAGGCCCGCCACGTGGCGTTCGGCATCGCCCACCTGGAACACCAGGCCACGGTCGATCCGGGACTGCGCCACCGGCTGCGGGCGGCCGTCGAGCGGCGACACGACGCCTTGGCCGACACCGCGGGTCTCAACCAGGACGTGACGGACGCGCTGATCGTCATGGCGGCCGGGGAGTGGACGCCCCGGGCGATCGCGCGCGGCCACCGCGACGTCCTGCGGCTCCAGGCGCAGATGGACGAGGGACGCCAGCGGCGACTGGTACACCTGGGCTTCCCGTACCGCGAGGCCGCGGACCTCTCCGCCCTGCACACCCGCAACTTCATGTGACCCACGCCGGTGTGCGCCCCCGGTGGCCCGTTGCCCGCGCCGCAGCCCGCAGCCCGCAGCCCGCAGCCCGCAGCCCGCAGGATCACGGTGCCCCGGCTCCCCCGTGCGGATAACCCGTGTCGGCCGTCCTGGAGGTGGTGGGTGACCTTGAAACGCTCATACGGAGGGGGCCGCACCTCGACGATCCGCCCGGTCACCCGCACGGGGCCGAGGCCTGGGCGAAGTATGCCGGTGCCGGCGACTACGACCAGGATCCGCACCGCGACTACCTGGGACACACCCTCCTGGTGCCCAGCACCGCGCCCGGCTTCCGCCAGCTGGAGATGTTCGTGTACCTGGCGGACGTGCCCGAGGAATTCGGACCGGCTCACCTCGTCTCCCGGAAACACACGCGCGACCTGCCTGCCGTGCCCGACAGATATCTGCCCGGTACACCATGCACGTGAACTTCCGTCCCTCCGGCGTCCAATGGGGTCAGCGCCGGGGCTGGGCCCACTCCGCCGTGCAGGAGGACTGGTTCAGGTTCGTCGAACGGGCCACGCCACGTCAGCTCCAGGCTTTCGGGTTCCCCCCGCCTGGACATCCTTACTGGACACCGGAGACGCTTGCCGGGATGGCGCTGCGGTATCCGGGGCTCGACCTCACACCCTGGTGGCGCTGAGGGGCCGGATCGCGAAACGGTCCGTGCGGGTCGAGAAGGTCAGGTCGCCCTCCACCTGGTCCGCACCAGCGGCCGGGGACACGTTGCCGTGACCGCGAGCTGTACTTCCCAGGCCGCCGCGACGTCATTTGGCCGGCGTGCCCGCCTGTGGAAGGCTGGCCGCCCGTGACGACGAATGCGGAAATAGCCCGGGATCCGGGCGACGAGCGGCTGCTGTACGGGTGCATGGGGCTCGGCGGGGGCTGGGACACCACACCGTACGGCGCGGCGGACATCGCGGAGGCCGAGGCGGCGGTCGAGGCGGCACTCGACAGTGGGATCACGGTGTTCGACCTCGCCGACATCTATCGGTACGGGAAGTCGGAGGCGGTGTTCGGTGAGGTTCTCGCACGGGCACCCGGGCTGCGCGAGCGCATCGTGCTGCAGACCAAGTGCGGAATCCGGCTGGCCGACGGCGACCGGCCGGGCATGTACGACCTGCGGGGTGAGTCCATCGTCAGCCGGGTCGAGGAGAGCCTTGGCCGCCTGCGCACGGACGTCATCGATGTGCTGTTGCTGCACCGGCCGGACCCGCTGGCGGATCCCGAGGACACAGCCCGCGCCCTGACCTCGCTGCACCGGCAGAAGCTGGTGCGCAGGTTCGGAGTGTCCAACATGAACGCCGCGCAGATCTCGCTCCTTCAGGCGCACCTGGATTTTCCTTTGGTGGCGAACCAGTTGGAAATGAGCCTGCACCGCAGGGACTGGCTGGAGGGCGGTGTGCTGGTGAACACGCCGGAAGCGGTGTCCGTCGGCTTTCCCTCAGGGACGTTGGAGCACTGCCGGGCCAACGGGATCCGTCTCCAGGCGTGGGGCGCTCTCGCCCGGGGCCGCTTCACCGGCCTTCAGGAGACCCCCACGGAGCAGGCGGCGGCGCGGCACGTCGCCGCGCTCGCCGAGTCGAAGGGCACTACGCCGGAGACGATTCTGCTGTGGTGGCTGCAGAGGCACCCGGCCCGTATCGCACCGGTCGTCGGCAGTGCCCGCCCCGAGCGCATCCGCGCGTGCGGCGACGCGGCGCGGCTCGACCCCGATCTCACCCACGAGGAGTGGTACGCGCTCTGGATCAACGCGCGCGGCGCCGCACTGCCGTAGCCGGTCAGGGCCACCAAGCCTGCACCGCAGGGGGTCCGAGGACCGTCTCTCGCGTACCCGCACCAACTCCATGCTCTCCAGTGGGATGGAGCGGCGGTGCAGATCGGCTACCTCGGTGGGTGACGCATCAAGGGTCGTACGGGAAGCGGACAAGCACCTCGGAGAACGTCCCGTACACCTCGGCCTGCTGGTGTCAGCGCCTTGATCATTCGCGAAGGTGACAGGCACACGCCGCCTATCAGTCCACCTCGTTCCGTAGCGGCACTTCAGGCCACCACCCGCCCTCCGCGACGTATCGGAAGCGGGCACCACGGGAACTCGGCGAGACCCGGGGCCGACTACCTCCTCGACAGGACAACACACACTCCGGTGAAGGTGGTTGGGCATTCATGAATCGCAGGCGTTTACTGCGGTCCTCCGTGACCGCGCTCGGCACGGTGGCCGGCTCGTCCCTCGTTTCCGGTCCCGCCCACGCGGCGAATCCGTCAACAGCTCCGAACGACACCGATCCGCTGCGGGTCCACATCGTCACCTTCGACGGAGTGGAGGAACTGGATGTCTTCGGGCCGCTTGAGGTCTTCTCCGTCGCGTCACAGAGCCATCCCGTGACGGTGAGCCTGGTGACCTGCGGAGGGCCGGCCGAGGTCACCTATCGCTACGGCACCCGTGTGGCAGCGGGCGCCTGGTCTCCACAGGACGCGGATCTCATGGTGGTCCCAGGAGGCGGCTTCGCCCGCCGGAACGAGGCCGGTATCTGGTCCGAGATCGACAAGGGCACGCTCCCCACCGCGCTGCGCGACGCACAGCGCCGAGGACTGACCACCCTCGGTGTCTGCACCGGCGTCATCCTGCTCTCCGCCGCCGGGCTGACCGACGGCAGGACATGCACCACCCATCACCGGGCGAAGAGCTATCTGGCGGAACAGGGCGCCACTGTCGTCGACCAGCGGGTCGTCGACGACGGCGATCTGGTGACGGCGGGCGGAGTCTCTTCCGGGCTCGACGGCGCCTTGTGGCTCCTGGAGCGGTTCATCGGAAGCAGCGCCGCGACCTCTGTCGAAGCGGTGCTGGAGTTCGAACGGCGGGGAACTGTACTCCGTACCCGAACGGCGCGGTGAGTCACGCCGTCACGAATGACCCCGGTCGTGGTAAAGCCGGTGTCGGCGATGTGGTCCACGTGATTGCCGGTCGCCGCGTGCCGGCCGTCAACGGAAACGGGTACGACCAGGACGGAGCGCACAGGTGGCGCGACAGCCCCACGTGGGCAGTGCGCCCACGCTGACGGCGTGGGCATCTCCGTAGACAGGACGGGTACGACAGCGGGCTACGGCACGTGCGCGTTGTGTGGAGCTGGCCGCCGAGGCGCTGGAGGCCGGCGATGAACCCTTCGGCTCGGTCCTTGTGGCGGCGGACGGCACGGTACTGGCCGAAGACCGCAACCGGGTGGCTTCCGGTGACCGCACCCGTCATCCGGAATTCGAACTGGCACGCTGGTCGGCGTCTCATCTGACGCCGCGGGAACGGGCGGCCGCGGCCGTCTACACGTCCGGTGAGCATGGCCCCATGTGCGCCGCGGCGCATGGCTGGGTGGGACTGGGGCGGATCGTCTACGTGGTCTCCTCGGAGCAACTGGTTTCCTGGCTTGCCGGCTTGGGCGTACCGGCACCTCCGGTGTGGGCCCTGCCGATCAACGACGTCGTACCCGGGATGACCGTCGAAGGACCGGTGCCGGAACTGTCCACGCCAGCTGTCACCCGTCACCGGAGACTGCTCCCCCGGCACGCCTCCGCGACCGGAGACCTACGTCGCAGGTACCACTCGGCGAGAGAACAAGCGCGCGAACGCACCGTCGGCCAGCGTCAGTTCGTCCCATGTTCCCTCCTCGACGATCCGCCCTTCCTCAAGCACCGCGATGCGATCGGCCCTGCGGACGGTGGCGGGGCGGTGCGCTATCACCAGGGTCGTACGGTCGGCGGAGACCCGGGCCAGGGCCCCGGCGAGTTCCGCGTCGCCCCGGTGGTCGAGATGTGCCGTGGTCTCGTCGAGGACCAGAACCCGGGGGTCGCTCAGCAGCGCTCTGGCCAGGGCCACCCGGGCCCGCTGTCCGCCCGAAAGGGTGGCGCCCCGTTCGCCGACCGCCGTGCCGAGCCCTTCGGGGAGGGCGTCGACGATGGAATCGATACCGCAGACGCGGATCACGGTACGCAGCTGCTCCGGGGTGGCGTCGGGGGCTCCGAGCAGCAGATTCTCGGCGAGCGTGCCGTGGAAGAGCGGAGCCTCCTGTCCGACGACGGCGATCGCTGCACGCATGTCCCGCTCGGGCAGATCCCTCAGGTCGGCGGGTTCGGCATCAGCCTCCGGCATAGCCTCCGGCACCAATTCGACACACCCCTCCTGCGGGTCCCAGTAGCGCGCCAGAAGGTGAGCGCAGGTCGTCTTGCCCGCACCTGACGCTCCGACGAGGGCCACGGTCGCCCCGGGCGGGACCGTCAGGTCCAGGCCGTCCAGTACGGCCTCGGCGCCGTACCCGAACCGTACGCCGCGCAGCCGTATCCCGAGCGGGCCGGCCGGCACCGGGCGGGCGGTCGCCGGTTCCGGGGCGCCGGCCGGTGCCTGGAGTGCCGCACGGACCCGAACGGCCGCGGCGCGCAGGCTGCCCGCCTGGCCCAGCGAGGCCGTGGAATCGGCGACCGGTGCCAGGGCGCCCAGGGCCAGGGCCATCGCGGCCGGGGCCCAGGCTCCGCCGAGCCGGCCTTCGGCGACCACGTGCGCCGTCGCGGCGACCACCCCGATCAGCGCGCCGACGACCAGCAGATCGCGGATGGCCGTCGCGCCGGCTTCCCAGGACTGCTCGGCCCGCTGTTCCCGGGCCAGCCGGCGACCGTAGGACCGCAGGCGGGCCCGCCTGCGGTTCAGCGCCCCGGCCATCAGCAGTTCGCGCAGGCCGTCGACGGTCTCGACCGTCTCCGCGGAGAGTTCCGCCAGCGCGGCCCGGGTGCGGGCCCCTCGTACGGCACGTCCGCGTCCGTCCAGGACGGGCGCCCAAACGAGCAGCAGGGCGACCGGCAGTACGACGGCGAGCAGCCAGGGTTCGAGGGTGCCGAGCACCACCGCCGCCGAGCCGAAGACCACTCCGGAGGCGAGGAGTTGGGCGATGGCGTGGGCGTAGAAGAACTCCAGCGCCTCCACGTCCCCGAGTGCGGTCGCGGCGAGGTCGCCGCTGCGGCGCCCCGCGATCCGGGCGGGCGCGCTGCGGGCGAGCCCGTCGAAGACCCGTACCCGCAGTTCGGCGAGGATCCGGTAGGCGAGGTCGTGCGAGAGGTCCATCTCCCGCCAGGTGGACACTCCTCTGACCAGGACGAGCACGATGAGTGCGGTGACCGTGGCGGCGGACGGGGGGCGGTGGTCGATCACCGCTGTGCCCACGGTGTACGCACCGAGGGTGACCAGAGCGACCAGCGCCGTCTGGTCGGTCAGGGAGGCCAGGCAGGTGCGCACCACCATGGCGCGGTGCGCGCCGAGGACGGGCAGCAGGGAGCGCAGGGCACCCGACCGCTGGTCCTCGTGCCCGGCCGGGAGTTCGCGGGGTTCGTCCGGTCGCTGCTGGGTCGGCTTCATGCGGCCTGTTCCTCCGGGGTGGCGCTGTTGCCCGCGGCGACGAGCGAGGCGTACACGCCACCGCCCGCCAGCAGGCTCGGGTGATCGCCGACCGCCTCGACACGGCCGGCGTCGAGGACCACGATGTGGTCGGCGTGGCGTACGGCGTCGAGCCGGTGTGCGACAACGAGGCAGGTGCGCCCGTGGCTCGCGGCCAGCAGTTCCCTCACGATCCGGGCCTCGCCGCGTTCGTCCACCGCGCTGGTCGCCTCGTCCAGGACCAGGACCGGTGCGTCGGCGAGCAACGCCCGGGCGAGCGCCAGCCGTTGCCGCTGCCCGCCGGAGAGCGTGGCACCGCGTTCGCCGACGAGAGTCGCGTACCCGTCCGGCAGGCGGGCGATCTCGTCGTGGATGCCCGCCGTGCGTGCCGCTTCGCGCAGTTCGGCGTCCGTCGCGGTGGGCCGGGCCAGGCGCAGGTTGTCCGCGACCGTGCTGTGGAACAGGTAGGTGTCCTGTGACACCACCGCGATGCCCCGGCGGAGTGAGTCGAGCGCGTACGCGGTGGTGTCCGTCCCGCCGACGGTGATCCGGCCGCTGTCGGGGTCGCGGTGACGCAGCAGCAGGCTCAGGAGAGTCGACTTACCGGCTCCGGAAGGCCCCACGATGGCCGTGGTGCGTCCGGCGGCGGCGGTGAAGGTGACCGCGCTCAGGGCGGGCAGATCCGCCCCGGGGTGGGTGAAGCACACATCGTGGAAGGTGACTTCCGGGGCCTTGTGCCGGCTCGTGGCGGCCGTGCCACGGTCGGCCACCCCGCCCTCCGCGGTGCGCAGCGCGGCGATGCCGTCGGCCGCGGAGACCCCGAGATAGCCGGCGTGCCATTCCCGGGAGAGGTCACGGACCGGGCGGAAACACTCCGATGCCAGCATCAGCAGGAGATACGTTCCGACGTCGGTGGTACGCCCGGTGGTGGCGGAGGCGCACGCGACCAGGACCGCCGCCGCGGTTCCGCCCTGGACCGCCAGATCGGTGAGACCGGTGTCGACCAGCGAGACGCGCAGCTTGGCCACGGTGGCGCGGTGCAGCGCGGCCGAACGCCGCTCCAGCCGTTCCCGGGTGCGGCCGACGGCTCCGGTGGCACGCAGCGTCGCCATGCCCTGCAACGCTTCCAGGTAGTCGGCCGCGAGGGCTTCGTAGCTGTCCCAGTGTTCCTTGCCGCGGCGCGCCAGGAGCCGGTCCCACCCGCGCGGCCCGAACAGCGCGAGCAGCAGGGCGGGCCCGAGGGCCAGAACGGCGTGCGGCTCAACCCGGGCGACGGCGGCGAGCAGCGGAAGCGGCACGGTGCAGGTGATGAGCAACTGCGGAAGGTAGCGCGACACATAGGCGTCCACGCCCTCCACGCCGTCGACGACGGTCGCCCGGACCGCTCCCGCCCGGGCGCCGGTGAGCGCGGTCGGCCCCAGCTGTCCGAGGCGTCTCAGCAGGTCGTCGCGGAGCCGGACCCGGACAGTGGCTCCCGCCTTCACCGCTGTCAGTCGTTGTGTCCTGCCCAGCGCGGCGCGCGCCAGAACGACGGCGAACACCGCCCCGAGCAGTGCGGGGAGTCCGCTCAGGTCGCCCCGGGCGATCCGGGAGAGCACGACCGCGAGCAGTACGGCCTGCGCGAGGTGGGTGACCGTGACCGCGGCGAGCAGGGCGGTCGCGCCCGCCAGCGGCCGGGCCGCGCCGCGCGCGGCGCGCAGGAGTTCCGGGTGGAGCATCATGGGCGTTCTTCCTCGCGGGACGGAGAGGTCGGGGCGGGCGGGCCGCCGAGGGCGAGACCGTGCACGATCCAGTCGCGGTCGGGTGCCTCGCCGAGTGCGGCGCCGAGGTCGGCCTGCTGCCAGGAGCCGATGGGCCGTGCCGGAAGCCCCTCCGCCGCGGCGTGGGCGTGAGCCATTCCGGCGGCGTATCCGGCGGCGAGATGGTCGAGTCTGACCCGGGCGGCGGGGGCGTCGAAGGGGCAGCCGTGGGCCAGCAGTACGGCGCCCGCTTCGGCGATCCAGTGCTGTCCGGCCGCCCAGTGGGCGAGGGTGGGCCGTGCCTCCCCGGTGGCCAGGACGCGCAGGGGCGGCGCGGATCCGGCAGCAGGCGGCGTCCGGAGCCCGGTATGCGTTCCGGCCGTCGGGGTGGCGTCCGGTCCGCTACGGGTGCCGGGCAACGTACGGGAGGGGTGCGGGGCGGCGAGGGTGAGCAGCGCGGGCGTGGGGCCGCCGGTGGCCGCGCTCCATGGCGGTCCGCCCGGCCACGCGGCGACGGCCGTGGTGAGGATCCGGGCCAGCAGGTCTTCGGGGGGCGGCCGCGTGAGATCCGCCGGGTCGGCGCTCCGGCGCTCCGGCAGCACGCTGTCCGTGACGGGCGCGGGGCGTCGCGCGGTCTGCCAGGTGGCCTCGGTCTGTTCGCCGGCGGCAAGGATCTCCAGCAGGTGCCGTGTTTCGGCGAGCGCGCCGGGCGGTACGACGTCCGCGCCGGAGCTGGGGGCGGGGGCGCCGGCGAGCGGGAGCGAGGTCCAGACGGACAGGGGGTCGTCCGAGCGGCCGGTCTCCGGGGTTGTGAAACGGACGGCGGCGAGTGGCTGTTCCGGTTCGGTCCCGGGCCAGTGGGTCGTCCAGTCGCCCGCGCTCGGAAGTCCGGCCGCGGCGGAGAGGGTGGCACCGTCCGCGTCCAGGCAGACCTCCGGATCGGTTCCGTCCGCTGCCAGTACCAGTGCGGCCGCGGCGTGGCCGGCGTCCAGAAGGAGCAGGGGCCAGGCCCGGTGGCCGTAGTGGGTGACCGTGTTCCCGGCGGTGACCGTGAGTACGGCGATCGCTCCCCGCGGCACGTGGGCCGGGGCCGGGCCGCGGCGGTGTACCCGGTGGGTGTGCGGAGCGTAGACGTACCGTCCGGGCGGCAGCGAACAGCCCGCGCCGAGCAGCAGGTGGACCCGGACAGGGTGCAGAGCGCCCGCCGAGGGTACGGGGCGCCGTCGGCCCGTCGTGCCGCCCGGCACCGCGAGCGACAGCCGCAGCAGGCGGTCCAGGTCCACCGGTTCGCCGCCCGGGGACGCCTGTCGGGGGCCGCCGTACTGCCCGGGGCTTCGCGGCCCACCCGGCTGCCCGACGGGGAACGATTCACCGGCCCAGGGGAAGGGCCGACGCGGTGCGAGGGCGGCACGGGCGGGAACGCGGGCGGACCTGGCGTGGGCGAGGGCATGCCTCAGTGCCTGTCCGGCGGCGGATACGGGAGCGTGAGTCATGGACGGGGTGCCTTCACATGTGTGGTGGCGGAGCGAGCGTGAAGTCCGCGGGCCCGGTCGGTGGCTGGGCCCGCCAGCCTCGGCCGAGCGCGGCCTCGGCGAAGCGGGGGCAGCCGAAGTAGCCGAAGGCGGCGGGGGCGTTGGGGATCAGGCCGGAGACCAGGACGCGGGCCACGCGCAGCGAGGTCTCGGCGATGTCCTCGGTGGTCAGGTCGAAGGTGATCACGCGGTGTCCCCCGGCGGCGAGGGCGGCGTCCAGCGCCTCCCGGCTGCCGTGGGCGGCCTCGGTGACGGGGACGGTACCGAGGGCGGGTTCGGTGAAGCGGCGGGCCAGGGGGGCCATCCGGTCGTCCAGCCAGACCTGCACATGGGCGCCGAGGTCGCGTACGGCGGCGAAGCGCGTTCCGCAGTCGTCGAGATAGCGCCGGTCGGCCCGGTGGTCGAGGTAGAGGCCGCGGGCGAGCATTCCGGCCTCCACGGCCTGGAACACCCAGCCGTCGGCGTCCACCACGCCCTGGGTGAACACCCAGGTGTGCACGGCCTCCAGGACCGCCTTGCGGGCCGCTGCGGCCGGGTCGTAGCGGCAGGCGAATCCGGCCGCGTGGATGCCTCTCCGGGGATCATGGACCAGGGCCGCCATGCAAGGCGCGAACTCGGAGGGCATCTCCACGATGTGGACGTCCAGGTCCGCGCCCGCCAGGTCCGCGGTGAGACCGGGCACGGTCGCCGGGTCGATGCCACGGGTGGGGCCGTCGAGATGCCACCACAGCTCCAGGGCGTCGCGCTCCACGACTTCGAGGAGGCCACGCTCGACGGCGTCGTCGTATCCCTGCCCGGTGGCTATCCCCGCGTAGTTGAGGTGATGGGTACGCGGGAGCGAACGCAGCTCGCCCTGGCGCCAGTTGAGGTGGGTCAGCGCTACGGGCGCCCAGCACTCCCGCCCGTTCTCGGTACCCGGCGTCCACAGCGCCGGTGTTCCGGGCCCGAGCACGGCGTACGGGAACCTCTGGCGTCCGTACTGCCAGGAGGCGTACGAGGGCAGCTCCCCCGGCCCGTACAGCCGCAGCCCCTCGGCGGCCAGTTGGGCGGCGGTGGCCCGGCGGGGCGCGTTCGGGTGGCCCGGCGGCGGGAGGCGGTTGCCGCAGTAGCGCTCCACGGCCTCGGCGACGGCGGCGATCCAGGCACCGTCGGGGTCGCCGAACGTGGTGCCGAGCGAGACCCGGTCGGCCGGCCAGGCGCCGAGCCGGCGGGCGTCCGCGACATTGGCGGTCATGGCGATGTAGCGGGGCGGTGCGCCGTCCGGGTGCTCGACGGGTTCCACATCACGGATCAGCCCGCAGACGGGGTCGACAAGGGCTTCGATCGGCAGAACGCTCTTCATCGGCGGAACGGTGCTCAATGGCTGGACGGTGTTCAACGGCTGGACGCTGCTCAACGGCATATCTCCGGTACGGGCTCGACGTAGCGACGTCGGGCGGTGACGGGCAGGACGAGGGCGCTGCCCCCGGTCAGTACGGTCCTGCGGGACGGTGTGAGCCGGGTGGCCGTCACCGGGTTCTCGCCGGTGTGCGGGTTGCGCGCGTGGGCGGGGAAGTGGTGTCCGGCGATCTCGACCCGGAGTCTGGTTCCGGCGTCGAGCCGGCGGCCCAGGGTGCCGAGCGGCACGGTGATGCCCACGGCGTCGCCCGGCGGATCGGTGCGCCGGACGATGCCGAAGGCCAGCGGTTCCGCGCGGCCGGACGGGTCGAGAGCGGTGACCCGGACCGCCCAGTCGGCGCACGGCCCGTCGGTGACGCCTCTGATTCTGGCCTCGGCATGCCCGGCCAGATCGAGCGGGCGGGCCAGCGGCCGCGAGAGCAGCACACAGCGGTCGGCGCCATCGCCGCCCGCCGGGACCACGAGATCGTCGGAGCGCACGGGTTGGGCCGGGTCGGCCGTGAAATCCGCGCCGTGCAGCAGCCGCAGGCCCGTGGGGGTACCGAAGGCCCAGACGGTGGGCCGGGTGGATGCCGCACCCCTGATGCCGCTCGGCGCCGTCCCCTCGCCCCGCGCGCACTGTGCTGTCCGGGACGGAGGCGGGGATGGAGGCGTGGTGCGGTCCGTCCCCGGCCGGCCGGTGCCCGTGAGCACCTGCCGCCGGACCGCGTCCGCCGTTTCGGGGCATGGCCCGTCGTCCGGTCCTGGTGCGCGGTACCACCGGCCGCTGCCGCCGAGCGCGATGACGCCGCGCCGGGTGTGCTCAAGCCGGCCCGCGAGGGCCGCCTTCGACCACCGTACGTACAGCGTGCCGAGGTTGATCCGGCCGTGTGCGGCCGGTTCCTCCCCCGCGGTGAGACGGTGGCCCCACGGTCCGAGCAGCAGTCGGGACGGGCCGCCCCAGCCTCGCCACAGCGCCACCGTGTCCTCGGCGAACGGGTCGCGGGTGCCGCCGACCGCGAGGAGGGGCATCCGGGCGGCCGCCCCGTGCAGGACCAGCCTTCCGCGCCGGCAGTCGTCCCATACCCGGGTCCATGAGGGGAGTTCACGGTCCAGCCGGTTCCCCAGTCCGCTCACCGGGAGGTGTTCCAGCAGCCGGGGGTCCCTGGCCAAGGCTGTTTCCAGCGCGTCCGGGTCGGAGTCGGGCCGGTCGCCGTGCGCCGTCCACCATCCGGCCCGGGCCCGGAGCCGCTCGGGACCGGTGGCCTCGCGGGCCGTCTCGGCGAGGCTGAGGGCGGGCACGGCGGCGATCACGGCATCCGGCGTACCGTCGCCGCCATCACCGCCGTCACCGGTCACGGCGGTGACGAGCGCGCAGTAGGCGGCATACGAGGCTCCGGCCGCGACCACCCGGCCGTTGCTCCAGACGTGGCCGCGCACCCAGGACATGGTCGCCGCGCCGTCCTCCTCCTCGTGGCTGCGGTACGGATGCCACTTCCCTTCCGAGCCGTGCCGGCCCCGTACGTCCTGGGCGACGGCGGCGAAGCCGTGTGCCGCCCAGCCGCGCAGCTCGGCGCGGTGGGCGGTACGGCCGTAGGGGGTCCTGATCACTACGGTGGGGTGAGGCCCGGATGATCGCGGCAGGCACACATCGGTGGCCAGCCGGACGCCGTCCGGCGCGGTGACGTACAGGGTCCGGATGGTCATGGCCGACTGCCCGCCGGCCCGGCGGGGGCGGGCATCGGAGCGACCCGAGGAACGGGCAGGACAGGGTGCTCGGTGACCGTCAGGTCCCTCAGGTCCACGCGCCGCAGTCTGCGGCGTGCGGGCGGTGCGGAGGCCCGGTGCCGCTCTCCGGCCGCCCAGGCGACGAGGTCGGCGGTGAGCAGTGAGGCGATGAGCGCGGCGGACGCCTCGGTGGGGTGCGGGCCGGTGTCGGGGGTGCGACGGCCGGCCCAGTAGGCGGCGAGTTCGCGGTGGGCGGGGGTCGCGGCGAGCCTGCGCAGGCGTACGTGGGCGGAGGTGACGTCCCCGGGGGACGAGGCGACCGGTTCGATCCATGTGTGAGCGCCCTCGCGGTGGCAGCGCAGCCAGCCGACACGTAGTCCGGGCAGCCGGTCGGCCTCGTCCCACAGCCCTTCCGGAACGGGCGAGTCGAGGCACCAGACCACCGCGGTCGGGACGTCGGGCGCCGGGCCCTGGACGAGTTCGGTCACCTTCTTCGGTTCCGTCGCGCGGACATCGGCGCCCTCGGCGGCGGCGAAGCGTGCGAGCGGCGCGGTGAGGCAGGTGTCGCCCAGGAGGAGCACCGTGTGTCCGCGCAGTGGACGTGGCCGGGGGCCCGCGGCTTCCGGCACGGCGTAGCCGGCCTCCTCGAACGCCGTGACGAGCGGGGCGAGTTCGTCGTTCGCCTCCGTACCTTTCCCTCCCTCTCCCGTGACCAGCCGCTTCGTCAGCGCCTCGCCGTCGGCGTGGCCGGTGTCGATGCGCAGGAATGCGCCGTCCGCGGTGCGGAGCGCCAGTCCGGCACCGGGGACGTTGACGATCCCGGTGCCGGGAGCGAGTCGGCTGGGGGGCACGGAAACCTCCGGAGTAATGGTCACTGTCAGGGCCACGAACGGGACGGGCCCGCCCGGATCACAGCCGGGCGGGCCCGTCACGCGGTCTACGAACCTGCTGCTGTCAGCAGCGGTCGCTCTACTTCTCCGCCGCGGTGTCGGCCTCGACGGCGTCGTCGAAAGGGTTCTCGACGAGGGCGTTCGAGTGGGTCGCGGAGAGGTGGGCGAGCTGCCCCTGGTCGGCGATCGGGCTGAACACCTTGTTGTGCTCCATGAGTTGATGCCTCCTTGTGCTTCGGTTGACAGTTACGGCTGTTGTGCTCGCCGCACCACAGACACTAATGAATATGATTTTCATTCCGCAATGGCTTGCGAGAGTCGAAAGGGTGATCTGGGTAACAGACCGGCCAGCCGCCCTCCGCATCCAGGTCCACCCGGCCCTGGACACCCAGCACTTCGGCCAGCAGTCCGGGCGTGACCACCTCGTGCGGGCTTCCGTCGGCGGCCACCCGGCCATCGCGCAACGCCACGATCCGCTCCGCGAAGCGGGCCGCGTGGTTGAGGTCATGAAGCACCATCACCACCGTCAGCCCGCGCTCCTCGCGCAGCCGCACCACCGTTTGGAGCACTTCCAGCTGGTGCCGCAGGTCCAGATAGGTGGTCGGCTCGTCGAGGAAGAGCACCCGGGTGTCCTGGGCCAACGCCATGGCCAGCCGCACGCGTTGGCGCTCGCCCCCGGACAGCGCGTCCACCGGACGGTCCGCCCAAGCGGTGACACCGACATCCGCGAGCGCCCGGGCACTCACCTCGTCGTCCCCCTCCCGGAGCATCCCGAGCGGCCCCCGGGCGGCGTACCGCCCCTGCCGCACCAGCTGGCGTACGGTCAATCCCGGTACGGCCGGGGCGGATTGATGCAGCAGCGCGACGCGGCGCGCGGCGGCCCTTCTGGTCAGCCCGGCCGCCTCGTCCCCCTCCAGCAGTACGCGGCCCCCGCTCGGGGCGAGCAGCCCGGCGGCGAGCCTCAGGAAGGTGCTCTTGCCGCAGCCGTTCAGCCCGATCAGGGCCACCAGTTCCCCGGCCCCGATACGCAGGTCGACGCCGCGCAGGACTTCGCGCCCCGGATACCCGAAGTAAAGGCCCTCCGCCCGGACGGCACCGCGATCTCCAGTGATCATGTCGCCTTCTCTCCCACCCTCTCTCCCACCCGCGCGGCGCGCCCCTTGTGGGGAATCGCGCCGGCTGTTCATCGCTCATCCGTACGTCGGCGGGCCACGATCAGCAGCAGCCCCGCCCCGGCACATGTGGTCAGCGCGCCCACCGGGACCGTGAGCCGGTCCGTGTCGAGCGCCTGGGCCAGGACCCGGGACAGCGCCTGCGCGGCGGCGTCGGCTCCGCACACCACGACCGCCCCGAGCAGCCCCGCGCCGGGGAGCGCGACGCGCAGATCGGCGCCGAAGAGCGCCAGCGCCAGATGCGGCACCAGCAGCCCGACGAAACCGAGCGCGCCCACCGCGGAGACGGCACCGGCCGTCAGCGCCACCGCGCACACCAGGGCCGCTGCCCGGCCCCGGCCGGTGTCGAGCCCGACCGCCGCGGCCTGTTCGTCGCCGCAGCGCAGCAGCGTCAGCGGCCCGGCGAGCAGCCAGGCCACCCCGGCCCACACCAGGGCCCAGGGCCACAGCGGGTGCCAGTGCTGCCAGACCCGCCCCTCCGTGGAACCGATCAGCCACTGGACGACACTGCCCAGCTCCCCGGGCGCCACCAGCAGCACCATGGCGGTGCATCCGGCGAGCACCGCCGACACGAGTACGCCGTACACCGCGGTCTGCTCCGGATCGCCCTTCTCCCGCCCGGTGAGCAGCCAGAGCAGTCCCGCTCCGGCGAAGCCGCCGAGACACGCCGCCACGACCACCGCCGCCGGGGACTCCCAGCCGGCGAGGCCGAGCCCCGTGGCGGTCACGGCGCCGAGCACCGCGCCCGGGGTGACGCCGGTGACCTCGGGCCCGGCCAGCGGATTGCGCAGCGCCGACTGGATCACGAGCCCGGCCAGTCCGAGACTCGCGCCCGCGACCAGTGCCACCAGCAGCCGGGGCATTCTGAGCTGGAGCACGATGTGCCGGGCCATGGGGTCACCGCCGCCGAGCAGGACGTCCCGGACATCGGCGACGGAGACGGCACGCCCGGCGACCAGATCGGCGCAGCCGACCACGGCGACGAGCAGCGCGAGGGCCGCGATCCTGGCGGGCCCGCTCCGTACCGCGCGGTGGACCGGCTCCGCGACGGCCCGTGGCACACTCATCGTTCCGCCTTCCGCAGGAGGGCGGGCGGGGCGTCCCGTACCGGATCGTCCTCCGCCTCGTACCGCACGACCGGTTGGGCGCGGACCCCGGTCCGGGGACGTCGCCGCCCCAGCTTCAGCAGGGCCACCCCGACGGGCACCCCGACCAGCGCGGTCCACGCGCCCACCGGCGTCTCTACGGGAGCCAGGGCCAGTCGCGCCGGCTGGTCGGCGCAGAGCACCACGACGGCACCGCACGCCGCGGACCAGACGAGCCAGAGCGCCGCGCCACCGTCCGGCCGAAGCCGTCTGGCCAGATGGGGCGCGAGGAAGCCGACCCAGGCCACCGGTCCGCAGACCGCCACGACCGGAGCGATCAGGACGACGGCGATGGCCAGCGCGGCCACCCTGGCACGTCCGACCCGTACGCCCAGTGCGCGGGCGTCGTCATCCCCCAGCCGCAGCACCCCGAGCACCGGCACACACAGCACGAGCGCCGGTACCGCCACGACGAGCCACGGCCAGAGCCCCGTGACGTCGTCCCAGGTCCGGGCGGACAGACCGCCCAGCAGATAGCGGTAGATGAGCTGGAGATCGAGCTGGTCGGCCAGCACCATGAGTACCAACAGCCCGGCCTGGAGCGCCGCCGCGACGGCGGCTCCGGTCAGCAGCACCGCCGAGGGACCGCGTCCGAATCCCGCGGCGAGCAGGGTCAGCACCCCGCCGAGCGCCGCCCCGCCCAGAGCCAGGAACGGCTGCGCGGCGAGCGGCACGGACAGGGCGAGCACCAGCGGAGCCGCCACACCGAGCGCGGCGCCCGAGGAGACGCCAAGCATCTCCGGTACGGCGAGCGGGTTGCGCAACGCCTCCTGGAGCACAAGCCCCGCGGCGCCCAGACAGGCCCCGGCGACCACCGCCAGCACCAGTCGTGGCAGCCGCAGTTGGCCGACGATGACGCTCTCCAGGCCGTCTCCTCCCAGCGCTCGCGCGATCCGGGTCGGTGCCACGTACGGCGTTCCCAGGCACAGGGCACACACAGCGCTCGCCAGGGCCGCCGTCAGCAGACAGACGAGCGCGACCGGCCGGCGTGTCACCGGAGGGCGGCCGTCGCCTCGTCAAGGACCAGGCCCAGGGAGCGGGTTCCGCGCCCCTTGGCCCACGCCTCCGAGTCGACCTCGATGACCTTGCCGTTCCTGACAGCGGGAATCCGTGACCAGAGGGGGTTCTTGGCGAGCTTGTCGGACAGCTTGCCGTCGGGAGCGCCGAACGAGAGAGTCTCGACGAACAGCACGTCGACGTCCCGGGCAAGGATCTCCTCCAGGCTGTACGTACCGTCCACTCCGCGGCTCTTCCACGGATAGTGGGCGAGCTTCGGGAAAAGCCCGGCCGCGACATCGGTCTGAGGGGTCGCGACGCCGAAGTTCTCGTCGCTGCCGAAGATGATCAGAGCGGTCTTGTCGCTCTTGTGTTTCTCCGCCTCGGCCAGGCGGGTACGGAACGTCCGCTCCGCCTGCTCTCCCTGCTCGGTGCGCCCGGTCAGCGCGGCCAGGTTCCGCAGATAGCCGACGCTGTCCTGCCAGGAGCCGGGCTGGACCGGCCAGAAGGCGGTGGCGCCCTTCAGCGCGGGCGCGAGCTTGCCGTGGGTGTCCTCCAGACCGATCACCAGGTCCGGCTTGTACGAGAGGATCGCCTCGGCCTCGGGGCTCAGGAAGCCGCCCGGCACGACCGGTATCTTCGCCGCCTTCTCCTTGCCCAGGAACTTCGGATGCGCCGGCAACCGGGAGTTGGTGGCGGCCGGCGTCATGCCCAGCTCCACGAGGATGTCGTCGCAGAGGGCCACCAGGCAGACGACCTTCTTCGGGGGCTTCGCCAGGGAGACGGTGATGCCCTTGGCGTCAGTGATCTTCGTCGCTGCCTCGATGGGCCGCACTTCGACGCTCGTGCGCGAGTTGTCATCTTTCTCGGCGTTGCCCGCTGAGTCGTCGCCGCCTGTGACTCCGGGACCGCAGCCGGCCAGCAGACCTCCCAGTACGGCGGTCGCGATCCATCGGCGGGCTCTCAGCACTGTGCGTGGCATGGGGTTGGTTCCTCAGTTCCGTCGTCCCGGGGCATGGCAGACGTCTCGGCGGGGCCCGGTGTTGCCCGTTACGAACCAAGACTCCGTCATGATAATCATTACCAATAACCGCATCCATCACTCCCCCGGGTCGCCGCCCCCACACGAGGCGCCCCACACCAGCCGCCCCGACATCGGAGTTCGCCGTGACCCTGTCCCCTCGCCTGCTGGTCGCCGACCAAGTAGCGGGCCGAATAACCCTGTTGGACCTTCCCGACGGCACGGAACGAACGGTGATGAGCGGCCGGCACCTCGCCGAGCACGCCGGGTTCCTCGCACTGAGCGGCGACCGGACCGCGTTCGTCGACGACCGGGCCGGCGAGTTGCTTGTCCTCGATCCCTACGGTCCCGACGCGGGACGACCCCTGGTGGAGACCGCGGTGCCGGTCGCCACGCCGGCCGAACACCTGTCGGCCGACCCGACCGGGCGACACCTCGCCGTCACCACTGGCCTCGGGCGCAACGGCGAGGCGTGGACCGACCTGCTGACGGCCGTCGACCTCGGCGCGCCCGGCCGCGCCGGCGCCGTGCGCGTACGCACGCGGGTGGGCGAGCCGGGAGTCACCGTCGTGGGCGGCCGGGAGCCGCTGGTCGTCCTGCGCCACCGCGAACCGGGTGAGCTGACGGTCCACCGGCACAGCGACCTGATGGCCGCCGCTCCCGCCTGCCCGCCCGCCGAAGCCGTTCAGCGCCTCCCTCTCCCGGACGACGACGGGCACGGGGACGCCCTGGACCCGCTCACCGGACGGCTGTTCGCCGCGGCGGGCTCAGGTGTGCACCGCGCCCGACGGAACGGCGACAGGCTCGTCGCCGAGCCGCCACTGCCCTGGCAGGCCGACGGCAGGACCGGCGGACGAGGTTTCTACCTGCGGCTCGATCCTGTCCGGCGGATCCTGTGGTCCTGTGTACGAGGCGGGCCCGCCGATCCCGAGCAGTGGCCGGACTGGACCAACGACGCCTGGTGGCACCACCTCGACACCGGCGGCACCGGCCGGCTGGACCTGGGCCCCGGCCTCGTCTTCCGATTGGCGGTGACCGCCCGCCATATCGCGTACGCCCGCGTCCACCCCGACGGCGACGAACTCGTCCTCCTCGCCGCGCCGACCGGCCCCGGCGGGCGTCCGTACGTCACGGCACGGCTCCCTCTGCCGGCGATGACCGGGGCCCCTCGTCGCGGCGGTACACCGTGGGACGGCGTCCAGCGCCGGGCGATCGCGGGCTCGCCGGGAGGCACACTGGTCGCCGTCTCCCGGGGCGGGCACGGCGAGATCCACCTCTTCGACGCGGAGCGAGCGGTCCAACTGGTCACACTCACCGTCCCGACACCGCTCGACGACGGGGGCCACCTCGCCCTCCTCGTCCCCGGCGACGGAGCCCACGCCGACACGGTCGGCCGCTGAACCACTCCGCACCACCACGGAGCGGGCCCATTCAATTCTGAGGGGCGCGTGAGCTTCCACCGGGAGACGTGACGTCTTCCTCGTGCCCGCCGGGCGCGCCCCGCCGTGCCGCGACGCCTCCGCGCGCGGAGGCCCGTATCGCGCTCCGGGGCCGGGCAGGGATGCGCGCTCCCCCCTCCTCCCTCTAGGGTGGCCCTGCAACTGGTTCGCCCTGTCCGCCAGGCGGGGCGTCGCAAGAGGGAACCCGGTGGAAATCCGGGACTGCCCCGCAGCGGTGAGTGGGAACGACCGCCGTCATACGCACTGGACCCGGACGGGTCTGGGAAGCGACGGCCAGTAGGTGTCTCGTGACAGTACGTACGAGGCGGGCCCGTGAGTCCGAAGACCTGCCCGTTGCCCGCACGCGACCGATCGCGTGCGGACATCCCGGTGACCTCGTGGGCGGGTCGGCGTACATATCGAGCGGCAGACACGGACGGCACAGCGTCGTGGGCCGCCCGGTCGGTCGTCCCTTCGCGTCCTCGGTCCCGTCTCCGGGATACCAGGACACATCTTCGCGAAGGAGAGTTCCGTGACAGCGAAGCCCGCAGCCGCGGCAGCACGAGCCACCGTGTACGGCTACCCCCGCCAGGGACAGAACCGTGAACTGAAGAAGGCCGTCGAGGGCTACTGGAAGGGCCGCGTCAGCGCCGACGCCCTCCGGGAGACCGCGGCGGATCTCCGCCGTTCGAACTGGCGGCGGCTGGCCGACGCCGGCATCCACGAAGTGCCGTCCGGTGATTTCTCGTACTACGACCATGTCCTGGACACCAGCGTCATGGTCGGCGCTGTCCCCGAGCGGCACCGCGCGGCGGTCGAGGCCGACGCGTTGGACGGGTACTTCGCCATGGCCCGGGGCACCCAGGATGTCGCCCCGCTGGAGATGACGAAGTGGTTCGACACGAACTACCACTATCTGGTTCCCGAACTCGGCCCGGACACCGTCTTCTCCGCCGACTCCACCAAGCAGGTCGCCGAGCTGACGGAAGCCCTCACGCTCGGACACACCGTCCGACCGGTCCTCGTCGGCCCCGTCACCTATCTGCTGCTGGCCAAGCCCGCGCCGGGCGTGGCCGCGGACTTCGAGCCGCTGACCCTGCTGGACCGGCTGCTGCCGGTGTACGCCGAAGTGCTCGCCGATCTGCGCGCGGCCGGCGCCGAGTGGGTCCAGCTCGACGAGCCCGCCCTGGTCCAGGACCGCACTCCGGCCGAGCTGAACGCCGTCACCCGGACCTACCGTGAGCTGGGCGCCGCCACCGACCGGCCGAAGCTGCTGGTCGCCTCGTACTTCGGGCGGCTCGGCGACGCGCTGGGCGTTCTGGCCAAGGCACCGGTCGAGGGGCTGGCCCTCGACTTCACCGAATCGGGCGGCGCCAACCTCGAAGACCTCGCGGCGGTCGGCGGACTGCCCGGCAAGCGCCTGGTCGCGGGTGTCGTCAACGGCCGCAACGTCTGGATCAACGACTACGAGAAGTCTCTCGCGACCCTCGGCACGCTCCTCGGTCTCGCCGACCGCGTGGACGTCTCCGCGTCCTGCTCGCTCCTGCACGTACCGCTGGACGCCGCGGCCGAACGCGATATCGATCCGCAGATCGCCCGCTGGCTCGCCTTCGCCCGGCAGAAGACACAGGAGATCACCGTCCTGGCGCGCGGTCTTGACCGGGGCACCGACACCATCGCGGCCGAACTCGCGGCGAACCGTGCCGACCTGGCATCCCGGGCCGGGTCCGCGCTGACCCATGATCCCGCCGTGCGTGCCCGCACCACGGCCATCACCGACGCGGACGGACGGCGCACGCAGCCGTACGCCGAACGGACCGCCGCCCAGCGCGCACACCTCGGCCTTCCGCCGCTGCCGACGACGACCATCGGTTCGTTCCCGCAGACCACCGAACTGCGCACCGCGCGGGCCGACCTGCGGACCGGGCGGATCGACACCGCCGGATACGAGGAGCGGATCAAGGACGAGATCCGGGAAGTCCTCTCCTTCCAGGAGAAGGCCGGGATCGACGTGCTGGTCCACGGTGAGCCCGAACGCAACGCCATGGTGCAGTACTTCGCCGAACAGCTCACCGGCTACCTCGCCACCCAGCACGGCTGGGTACAGTCCTACGGCACCCGCTACGTCCGGCCCCCGGTACTGGCCGGGGACATCTCCCGTCCCGAGCCGATGACGGTGCGCTGGACGACGTACGCGCAGTCGCTGACCGACCGCCCCGTCAAGGGCATGCTCACCGGACCGGTCACCATGCTCGCCTGGTCCTTCGTCCGCGACGACCAGCCGCTCGGCGACACCGCGCGCCAGGTCGCGCTCGCCCTGCGCGACGAGGTCAATGACCTTGAGGCGGCGGGTACATCGGTCATCCAGGTCGACGAACCGGCCCTGCGTGAAACGTTGCCGCCGCGCTCCGCCGACCATGCCGCCTACCTGGCCTGGGCGACCGAGTCGTTCCGGCTCACCACCAGCGGCGTACGGCCGGACACCCAGATCCACACCCATATGTGCTACGCGGAGTTCGGGGACATCGTCCAGGCCATCGACGACCTCGACGCCGACGTCATCAGCCTGGAGGCCGCACGCTCCCACATGCAGGTCGCACGTGAACTGGCCGAGCACGGCTACCCGCGCGAGGCCGGCCCCGGTGTCTACGACATCCACTCCCCGCGGGTCCCCAGCGCCGAGGAGGTGGCGGCTCTCCTCCGTAAGGGACTTGAGGCCATCCCGGCCGAACGACTGTGGGTGAACCCCGACTGCGGTCTGAAGACCCGCGGCTGGCCCGAGACCCGGGCCTCACTGGAGAACCTGGTCACCGCCGCCCGTGAGATCCGCGCGGAACTGGCCTCCGAGAACCCCTGATTCCCATCGCGCCGGGGCGGAGACCCATGGGTGTCCGCCCCGGCCCGGCCACGAGCGGGCAGCAGCCCCGCAGACCGGACACGTTGAGAGTCGAGTGGCGGAAGGCACCATAGGGCGAAGCCCGATCCCCGGCACGTTGTCGTCGACGGTCAGGCCGTGGTGGCTCTGACACTCAAGGAGTATGACGACCTCGCGCTCCTGGCCTCGGCACCCGAACGAGTACGTTACGCACGTGGTGTCGCACGCCGGCCGGGCATCACGGGACAGCCCTTGAGCCCCTGCCGGCCCCCAGCCACGGCGTCCGGTTCGGATGCGATGGTCGGCGGCCGGCTCGTACCGGGCAGAGCCGGTGTCAGGTCGGCCAGGCGGGACGGCTGGAAGGGCTGCCCGTCGCGGTGGGCATCGCGCGGCCGGCGGGCGAGGTACTGGACGGATCCCTCCCCGATGGGCAGCCAAGCGGATGAGGCTCCGGTTACGGCGCCGACGTCCTGGGGCGCGTTTCCCCATGCCCCCCGATGCGGTAGGTGAGCCACCTGTGACACCGTCCGCACTCCGACCACTCAGCGACCTTCAAGTCGTCGTTGCATGTGCGGACGAGCTCGGTGTAGGTCAAGCGCGAGGTGTTCTCCCCACACTGCGGGCATGCTGTTACGGGATCGCGAGATGTCATCGCCGACCCCTCTCGTCGGGCCGTACAGCGATCAGGAGGCAGGCGACTGCCGGCAGCAGCCATTCCTCCTGGAGGACGGCCACCTGGGCCGAGGGGGACATCACCAGCACGATACCCATCACGAGCGTGGCCACGAAGGCCACGCTCATACATGGCAGGTCTATCCTGAACTTGACGAACACGAGGTCTCCTTGTGTTTGAGCAGAAGGCCGCTCCCTGCTTCCACCCAGAAGCATCAGGGGGCGGCCTTGGCTTTTGGTACGGCGCCGGCCCGTGGCCTGCTTCGGGGTCCGAGGCCTATTTCGCAGGGGTTGGACAGATCACATGGGACGCTCCCTCCTCTTGCCGGAGCGGCCAGTGGCGGCCGCTCCCCAGAGTGTGGAGCCGGGGCCGTACAGGGACAACGCCTTGGAGACGCGCGTAGAACTTCACGGGCAGAGGGGACTCATCCACGAAAGCCGGCGAACGCCCGTGGCAATGAAGGACAATGACGGACACTCAGTAGCGTTCTGTGTCCATCAATGGGGGAGAATCGTGTCTGGCCAGCGCACACCATCGCCTCTGCCGGAGCCCCAGCTCGCTTTCGCGGCTCAGCTGCGCGAGCTTCGGCGACGCACCTTCAACGAACCCACCGAGGAGACCCTCGCCCGGAAGATGGGCTGCGCGCGCAGCACGGTCTCCGCCATCCTGAACGGTCGCCGGTTTCCGAGCTGGCCACACACCGCGGCATTCGTGGAGACGTGTGGTGGGATCACGAAGGACTGGCAGGAGCGATGGCTACAGGCCAAGCGGCAGAACGACGAACTGCGCCAAAGCTCGAAGGGTTCCGCCACAGCGGTCGCGCGGATGCCGATCGTGGAGGGGCTTCATGCCACTGGGGAGGCGATGCTGGCCGCGCGCTGGTACCGGAACAATCGTGAGTTCTACGAGGCGGCTTCGGAACGCGTCCGCCAGGCCCGGTCAGAGATTCGAGTCACTTACACGCGTCGCTATCCACCGACTCAGTACACCACCCGAGCATCCGCCGAGTACTTCGCGTCCATCTTGGGGTGGGCCGGCGAAGACAGTGATGACGAGCGGTGTGTGCGACGCGTCATCGGCGTGCCCGAACACGGCGGAAGCCCGGACAAGGACATGCTGTCCTGGGCCCGCCAGCACTATAAGGACAGCAAGCACATCCTCAACTACGAGGCGAACGTGCTGCGGTGGACCGCGTCGGCTGACGGCCTGAACATGGCGCTGATCGACGACAGGGTGGTGTTCTTGGCGTTCTCCGGGGGCCCACGTCAGAAGCTGAACGGCCTCAGCATCGAGGATCCCACTTTCATGAGTTACTTCACCGCCTATTTTGATCAGCTTTGGGCGGCTCTCCAGCCGCTGGGCACCTATCTCGGCGAGGTAGACGGGAATCGTTACGACAAGCCTGAGTGAAGCTCGTCGTCAGGCGCCGATACGGAACGCGGTGGCGAGGCCGGAGGTGATCGTGGTGACGAGGTGGTCGTGGGAGGTATCGACGCTGTCCGGGAGGCCGAAGGCACCGGCCGTCTCCAGGGCGGCGAAGCCGTGCGCCGCTGCCCGCAGGCAGCGGGTGGCGTGCACCAGGTCGGCGTCGGCCAGGCCGTAGCCGCGCAGCGCGGCGAAGATCACCTTCACGACCTCGGCGCCGAGTTCGGTCGCCTGCGGGCCCGCGCCCTGCGGCAGCAGCGCGTAGCGCTCGGGGTGCGCGCGGGCGTAGTCGCGGTACGCGTGCAGCACGGTGGCGACCGCGTCGTCGCCGCTGCGCCCCAGCGCCGCGTCCCGCAGTTGCTCCGCCAGCTCGCCGAACACCCGCTTCACCAGCATCAACCGCAGCTCCGGCAATCCCTTGACGTGCTTGTAGAGGGAGGGCACGGCCACCCCGGTACGGGCGGCGACGGCGGCGAGGGTGAGCGCCGCCGGGCCCTGTTCGTCGACCGTGGCCAGTGCCGCGTCCACCACCGCGGCCGGGCTCAGCCCCGCCCTGCTCCCGGCCTTCCCGGTGCCCGTCCTACTGCGCGGCACCGGCGACCCCTGCCAGGAAGGGCAGCACCGCGTCGGCGGTGGCCCGCGGGTCCTCGGCGGCCGGGTAGTGGCCGGAGCCGTCGACCATCACCACGTCCCCGCCGGACCGTTCGGCGATCCAGTCGGCCTCGGCACGCGGGTCCGGTTTGAAGTCCGGGTCCTTGCTGCCCATCACGATCCGTACCGGCTGCCCGGCGGCGGCGAGCTCGCCCAGCCGTCGCTCGCTCGCGTCATGCCCGCCCGCGGCCATGGCGCGCAGCGCGGCCATCCGCCCCGGTTCGCGCAGCTGCCCGAGCAGCCGGGCGCGGGCCGCGGCGAAGTCGTCCGGCTTCGCACCGGCGAACAGCGTTCCCCAGAAGGCCGTCCACGCGCGCGGGAAGCGCCCGACGACGGCGATGGCCAGCCGGGTCGCGACGCCCGGCTGCTTCGGGCTGCGCACGAACGGGCCGGTGAGGACGAGGCCCCCGAAGGCCGATGACTCGTCGGCCGCCGCGATCACGGCGGCGCCGGCGGAATAGGAGTTGGCCACCACGACGGCCGGTCCGGCGTCCAGGTGCCGGACCAGGGCGCGCAGGTCGGCGGCGACCGCGGTGGTGGAGTAGTCGGCGAACGCGGCGTCGGACTCTCCGGCGCCGCGCAGGTCGGCGGTGACGACCCGGTAGCCGCGCTCGGCGAGGACCGGGGCGAGGAAGCGATAGGTGGTGCGGTTGTCGCCCATCCCGGGCAGGCAGACCACCAGCGGCCCGTCGCCCCGGGTGTCGTCGTAGGCGATCCGGCCGCCGTCGACGGCGAGGAACTGGGTGGAGTGTGTGGTCCCAACCATGATGAGAACCTCCTTGATTTAGCTCAGTAGCCAATAAGCTAACATCGTTAGCCACGTGCCGCAAGAGAGTCCGCGCGACCGGCGGGCCCGTCAGGGCATCAAGGGGCCGGCCACGGTGCGGCCATGCGCCTTGAGCACTGCGTGACCAGGAACCACATCGACGTGTGGCATGAACGTGTGCTGCCCCCGAGCTGCGTGAGGGGTGTGTCATGACCGAGCGGCGTGTTTGACCGCAGTCCCTCCGCCCGCCCCGGGTCCCTCCGCCGATCACTCCACCAGCTCATCTCCACTGGTCCGGAACGTCCCTCTGCAAACAGGCTGGGCCCCAGGTTCACACGTGAGCTAGGAGCCCCGACTATGAACCGTCCCCGTCCGAGAGTGCTCTCCGGATCGCGGCGCAAGGCTCGCCGCACCGGCGCCATAGCCCTCACGCTCGCTCTGGCCACTGTTCTCTCCTCGTGTGGCACACAGAAGAAGAGCCCCGGCGCTCTGGATCATCCCGCCCTCGCGGCGGCCTCCGCCGCCAACGTCCCGTGCGGAAATCCGCCGGTGAAGCTTGAGGAACAGGACCAGGACTTCCTCAACGGGCTGGCTGCCGCCGATGGCCCGCCGCTCTACAAGCTGTCATACCCCGCGGCCCGGGAGGTACTGAACAAGCTGCAGGCCGGACCGGTGAACATGCTGCCGGCCGAGATCACCGTACGGTCCGTCCCCGGCGGTCCCACCGGCCCGGTGTCCGTACACCTCGTCCGCCCCAAGGACGCCGGCGGGGACCTGCCCGGCATCGTCTACATCCACGGTGGCGGATGGGTGCTCGGCAACTTCAAGACGCATGAGCGGCTGGTGCGGCAGATCGCCAACGGGGCGCGTGCCACCGTCGTGTTCGTCGACTACACCCCGTCACCCGAGGCGCGGTTTCCCGTCCCCGTCGAGCAGGCGTACACCGTCGCCAAGTGGGTCGCGGCACATGGCCGCCGGATCGGCGTCGACCCCACACGCCTCGCCGTCGCGGGCGACTCGGTCGGAGGCGACATGACCGCCGCCGTCACCCTGCTGGCCAAGCAGCGCGGTGGCCCGCACTTCCAGCAGCAGGTGCTGCTGTACCCCGTGACGGACGCGGACTTCGACACGTCCTCCTACCACCGCTTCAAAGAGAATTGCTGGCTCACCCGGCCGGCCATGAAGTGGTTCTGGGACGCCTACGCCCCCAACGTCAAGGACCGCGACAACCCCATCGCCTCCCCTCTGCGCGCGAGCCTCGACCAGTTGCGCGGGCTGCCGCCCGCGCTGGTGATCACGGACTCCGACGTGCTGCTCGACGCGGCCACGGCGTACGCCGACAACCTCAAGAAGGCAGGCGTACCCGTCACACTCACGCACTACCCGGCCGTCACGCATGACTTCATGATGCTCAACGCGCTGTCCGGAACCGATTCGAACAAGAACGCTGTCGCCGAAACGACGAAGGCGCTTTACCTGGCGCTCCACAAGGCGGGCGTCAAAGCCGGAAAGTGACTCAGCCATCACGGCCGAGCCGCAGGGCGTGGTGCTGGACGTCAGGGGCCGCCCCGTCGTTTTCGACACCGATCTGACCCGGCGCTGGTCGGGGGTGGTAGCGGCCACCCCCGACCTCTCGGTGCGGAACTGGTCGAAGTCCTGGCCGGCGCGGCCGACGGAGCGGCCGGCGGTTCGCCGGTCCGGACAAACGCCGAGGCGGTGTGACGCCAGATACGTCATCGGCTGGATGGAAGCCGGGGGTCTCCTTGGGGGAAGGTTTGCGGCGCACCTCCCCGTCGCCGTCGGCAGCGGCTGCGGGCTACTCACCGCCCGGTCTATTGACCCGGATCAGCGTCTGCTGACCGTTGGCGACGAGCTTCTGCCTGCCATCCTGCACGCCGAACACCTCCAACTGGCAGACGGTCAGGGTGCGTCCGGACTTCAGGACGGTTCCGACCGCCTCGATGTGGTCGCCGACGGCGGGCGCCAGCAGGTTGATCTTGTACTCGACCGTGAGCACTTCGGTGTTCTCGGGGAACAGCGTGTAGGCCGCGTAGCCGCCGGCGCTGTCCGCGATGGCGCTGGTCGCGCCCGCGTGGAAGTACCCGTACTGCTGGGTGACTTCGGGCCGACTGGGAAGCATGATGTGTACGCGGCCGGGCGCGATGTGGGATATCCGCGCACCGAGATGGCTCTCCCCTCCCCGAACAGTGACGGATCCGCCTATCAGGTGTTCCCTACCCCCAACGACGCGTAGTCGTAGCCGCCGTAGGCGCCGGAGACATAGACATTGGTCAGGCGAGGGCTGTGCCACAGAGTGCTCTTCTGGTAGAGAAGCGGCAGAAGGTAAGCCCCTTCCGAGACCTTGCGGTTGATCTGCCGGTAGATCTCACCGGCCTTGTCCCGGTCGGTCTGCGCGACGGCGTCGTCGAAAAGCTTGTTGATCGCGGGGTCGTCGATCCCGGCGTAGTTGAGGTTGCCGCTCGGTGTGATCCAGCGGCCGTCGGTCAGCGGCTGGAGGAAGTTCTGCCCGCTTGAGAAGTCGGCGGCCCAGCTCGCCAGGATGACGCCGTAGCCCTTGTCCTTCACGACGTTCGGCGTACCGATGCTCTCGTAGATCTCCTTGCCCAACTGACTGATCTCCGCGTCGATGCCGACCTTGGCCAGGGAATCCCGCAGGGACTCGGCGGAGCCGACGTCGGCGGCTCCGCCGTTGCCCACCACGATGGTGGTGGAGAATCCCTCCGGCTTGCCGCACGCCCTCAGTTCCCGCTCGGCCTTGGCCACGTCCGGCTTGCCGCCGTTCTGGAGTGTGCCGTACGGATCGTACGTGGGGTCGGCACCACTCAGGCCCGGCGGGAGCAGGTTCGGGGCGATGTCGCCAACCGACGGACCCCCTCTCGCGGTCTGCAACTGCTGCTTGTCTGCCGCGTAGATGACGGCCTTGCGGCAGTGGATGTTGTCCAGGGGTTTGACCGTCTGCGGGAGGGCCGCGTAGCGGACGAAGCCGGTGCGGGGGTTGTCCAGGTACTTCTTCAGGTCCTTGGTTGCCAGCGCCCGGGCTCGGTTCACCCCGTCCAGGCCCACCGTGGTGAGATCGAGGTCGTAGACGTCCGAGAGGAGCGAAACGCCCGGGCTGGTGCTGGTGAAGGTGACGGTGATCTTGTCCGGCAGTGCCGCGCGGACCGTATCGGACGACTTCTTCCAATGGGTGTTGCGCACCAGCACGAGCGATTTGTTCGGCGCGTACGACTGGAATCTGTACGGGCCGCTGGAGAACGGATCCAGCCCGTACCGGGCCCCGGTGTCCTTCTCCGCCTTCACCGGGGACGCGGAGGGCATCGCCAGCATCTGCTCGAAGTCCGAATGAGGGAGCGGCAGCTTGAAGACGATGGTCCGGGCGTTGGGGGTCTCGATGGACTTCAGGCCGAGCTTGTCCTTGGCGGTGTCCTTGTACGGACCCTCGTAGGTCCCCGCGGGGTCGAGGACCGAGCGCAGGTGGACCGGGCCGCCGGTGATGGTCTCCTTGGCCCAGATACGCTCGATGCCGTACTTGATGTCCTTGGAGGTGACCGGCGAGCCGTCCTCCCAGGTGATCCCGGCGCGCAGCGTGTAGGTGTACGTCCTGCCGCCGTCGGACACCTTGGCCAGCGAGGTGGCCAGGTCCGGTACGAGTTCGGGGGTCTCGGCGCCTGTGCCGCTCGGCTGAGGCGCGTGGGTGACCAATTGGCGGGTGTAGTAACGGGAGAAGTTCCACATGAATCCGTAGTATCCGCGCTGCGGGTCCCATGAGTCGGCGTCCTGGGCACTGACGAACTTCAGCGTGCCGCCCTTGGCGTCCGACGCGTTGACGACACCCGTGATGGCGGCGTTGTACCCGGTTCGAGAGCCGTCATCACTGGAGCCGGGCGAATCCTCGCGCCAGCTGAGAGCCATGGGGATTGCCACGGCCAGGACACATACGGCGGTGGCGGCGCCGAAGACGACCCGGGCAGAGCCGAATCTTCCAGGACGTACGACCGGGGCCGGGGGAAGGCCGGGGCGGCCTGCGGGCGTCGGGCTCTGCTGGGCCGGGATCGTCCGGCCGGGCTGGGTACGAGGCTCACCGGCCGCGGGGGCGACGGGCCTCGGAGGAGGTACGGGCAGCGTGCCCTCGACGGCAGCATCCCCTGGGAGAACCCCCGAGGGGGAATCATCCGGAGGATTCGGCGTCCCCGGCTCCGAGGGGCGGGGCACGGAAACGGGGACAGGAGCGGAGGCGGGAGCGGGGACAGGGACGGGGCAGGGGACGTGGCCGCGGTTATGGGCAAGTGCGATCCGCCCCCCGGTGTTGCGGTTGCGCTGCTGAGGCAGCGGTCTGGCCTTCGCCGCGAGCGTGGTGTACAGGTGCCGGTACAGGGTGTCCATGTCGAGCAGGGGTGGACCGTCGGCGATGCCTTCGTCCAGGGCGGTGATCAGTTCCCCGGTGAACGCGGTGAACTTCTCGCCTGGTGGCGACAGGGCCCTGCGCGTTCCCGCTGAGGCCGCCAGCAGGCACGTGCCTTCGATGAGAGCCTGGTCGGCGACCTGGTCGGTGCCGCCCATCCCGCCCAGCAGAGCGCGTCCGCTGTAGCAGCAGTCCAGAATCACCACCTTCCGCCGGGCTTTGACCCGCGGATCCAGCACCGCCCGGCGCAGCCACTCGTACGGCAGCGTGGTGTACAGGCGCTCCTTGTCCGAGCCGGTCAGCGTGAGGTGCAGTTCGTCACTGTGGGGGTCGGAGAGGCCGTGACCGGCGTAGTAGACCACCAGAGTGTCGGTGGCGCGCATCGCGACGTCGGTGAGGGTGTCGAGGATTTCTTGTGCGCTGCGCGGCTGGAGCAACGGGGTGCAGTGCGAGGGAGACAGCCCCCACAAGTCCGGATCGGTGAACGCCTTCGCGAGTCCGGCCAGGTTCTCCCTGACCGCGGGTAAGTCCTCAAGCCTGTCGTACGTATGGACGCCGATGAGCAGCGCCTGTGAGGCGGCGGGATCGGGCAGGACGGTCCCCATGGCTACGGCTCGTCCGTCCTGTCTCCACGAGCCTCTGGCTGTGGCCGGTTCAAGGCATCCACGATGCGGGTCACCGTCTCCGGAGAGCCGTCCTCCACAGTCACTGTTACTCCGTCGCGTTCAAGGCGCACCACCGGGGCTGCGGAACGAGAAGCCCGCCATGTCGCACACGCCACAGCCAGGCTGCCGAGGGCGATCCCTTGGGCGACGACCGCGTTGATCACCTCGAACGCGCCCCCCATGTCCCCCGCCCGTGACTCTTCGGGCACCAGCGAAATCACGGCATGCCGTGACACATCGGGGTCCTGGGTCAACCAGCGGTACAGGGACGTCAACGGCTGGTCGTCGCTTTCCGCGTCGGCCTCTCCGTCGATGACGATGGCGACCTGCATGCTCGCGCTCCCTCCCCCGGACAGGCAGTGCGCTGCCCGAACCTCGCTGGGAGCGTCGATCATAGCCGTTGGAGGGCTCCATCGCGTTCAGGATCTCCTCGATCTCGACTCCACCCCGGCACCCGGGCAACAGCGGCCTTCAGGTTGGCGCAGCCGACCGTGGTCCGCGGGAACCCGCCCCGTGTCCGCAGCGCGTGGACGTGGCCTTCGAAGAAGGCTTCCCGGCCACAAGAGGCGAACACACTTCTCCACACGGGAGGTTGGACTTCCAGAATCGTCGCGGTTCCCACAACTGGCCCACCCTCAGTGGGAAAGCGGCCTCCAACAGCTCAGGGACGTTCACGCGCTGGTTGTGTCAAGCGGTCGCATCACTGTCCGGAAAGGCGGTGACAGGACCTAGTCTGCGTGTGTGATCGTCCGATGCGTAAAGATCATCAGCCCCGCGACCATGGCGGTGGTGAGCGAACACCCCGGTATCCACATCGGTGAGGAGTACCAGGTTCTCGAAGTCCTCGCCAACCGGACCCGGGTGATGTTCCGTATCCCTCCTCGGGCCGACAGCTGGGATTCCGTCGACACCCCTGGGCTGTGGGATGCGGCCATGTTCGAGGTCGTGTCCGATCGGATGCCGGCCTGCTGGGTGGCCGGGCTCAATGACGGTGGGCTGACGCTGGCACCCAAGGAATGGCAACGACCCGGCTTCTGGGAGGACTACTTCGACCACCTCCCCGATGCCCTGGACCAGTACGACCGGTTGAAGGCCCAGATCATCGCCGAAGCGTGATCGCCTGGCTCAGCGCGGTAACACCGTGCTCGCCTCCGTCAGCTTGGGCTCGCAGGCGTTCCAGCTCCAGCCTGCTGTCTCTTGTCGGCGCTGCGCCGCAAGCTCTCCTGGATTCGGGCGACTTGACGGAGTGCCCGGCGGCGTAGGTGGGCTTCCTTCGTCTTGTGGCCTCCGCCGTCGGGGATGTCGCCGGGTTTCTTGATGTCCACGTGGACGAGTGCGCCGGGCCGGTCGCGTTCGCAGCGGCGTACGGACCGTCGGGCCGGGACCGCATAAGAGGCCGCGCGGATAGGTGGGGCGGCCTCCAAGTTGACCAAGTTCCTTCTCTGCCGTGCGCGACTACCTCACCGGGACCGTCAGGTATCGGACGCGACCGGTCGGCACACCGATCCACAGTGGTTCGCCCGGGGGCCGACACCGCATATTTCTGGACTTGCTAGTCCACTTTTGTCGCCCTACGGTCGCCAGTGTCCGGCGGGAGACCCAGTCCGCCGTACTCCGAAGCGAGACGAGGAGGTGTCCCATGCGCGCGATCTTCGTGGAGCAGCGCGGCGGCCCGGAGGTCATGACCTGGACCGAGCTCCCGGACCCTGTTCCGGGACCGGGAGAAGTGCTGGTGCGGCTCGGTGTCGCGGGCGTGAACTTCATGGACGTCGGCGTCCGTACCAGGCCCCTGCCCGGGTGGTCGGTCCCCACCGTCCTGGGGGTGGAAGGAATGGGCCGTGTCGCCTCACTCGGCGAGGGCGTGCGAGGGCTCGCGGTCGGCGACCGTGTCGCCTGGTATTACCACCGGGGCAGCTACGCGGAACAGCTCGCCATTCCCGCCGACCGTCTGGTGAAGGTCCCCGAAGGCGTGGACGACGAGAGCGCGGCGGCGGTGATGATGCAGGGGCTGACCGCCAACCACGTCACCACGGAGACGTACGCGGTCAAGCCGGGCGATGTCGCTGTCGTGCACGCGGCGGCGGGCGGCGTCGGCCTGATGGTGACGCAGATGGTCAAGGCGCGCGGGGGCACGGTGATCGGCCTGGTCTCCCGCGCGGAGAAAGTTCCGGTAGCGCAGGAGGCCGGGGCCGACCACGTTCTGGTCTCCAGCGGGGGCGGTTTCGAGGACCGGGTGAAAGAGCTCACGGGCGGTGAGGGGGCGCACGTCGTGTACGACGGCGCCGGTCCGGCCACCTTCCGTTCGTCGCGGCTGTCCCTGCGCCGCCACGGCGTGCTCGCCTACTACGGCGTACTGATGGGCAACCTCTCGCTCAACCCGATGGAGCTGCCCAACAGCATCCTGCTGTCCTACCCGGCCGTCGCCGACCATGTGCCCACCCGCGACGCGCTCCTCACCCGGAGCGCGGAGATCTTCGGTCTCGTCTCGGCGGGACAGCTCAGGCCGCGCGTCGGGCAGCGTTACGCCCTCGAAGACGCCGAGAAGGCGCACCGGGACATCGAATCCCGCCGCACCACCGGAAAACTGCTGCTCCTGCCCTGACGGCACGGACCCGCAGTCGCCGACGCCGCCGGCACCCCCCGCCCGGGCGTCCCGTCCCCGTGAAAGGAATCAGAACAATGGATCTTCAGCTCGTTGGCAGGCGGGCACTGGTCACCGGATCGAGCAGCGGCCTCGGCGAGGCGATCGCGCGGCGCCTGGCTGCCGAAGGCGCCGCTGTCGTGGTGCATGGACGGGACCGGACACGGACCGCCGCGGTGGCGCGGTCCATCCGTGAAGACGGCGGTATCGCCGGCATCGCCATCGGCGACCTCGCCACGGATGCCGGTGCCGGGGAAGTCCAGGCCGCAGCGGTCGAGGACGGGCCCATCGACATCCTCGTCAACAACGCCGGTATCTACGATCCTGCGGCGCGGTGGGGCGAGACCCCGCCCGAGGCCTGGGCCGAGATGTACAACGTCAACGTCATCGCCAGTGTGCGTATGGTCCAGCGCCTCCTGCCGGGTATGCGCGAACGCGGCTGGGGACGGGTGATCCAGATCAGCAGCGTCACCGGCCACCGGCCCACCGCGAGCCAGCCCCACTACGCCGCCACCAACGCCGCCCGGAACAACCTCGCCACCTCGCTCGCCCGCGAGTTGAAGCACTCCGGCGTCACCTCCAACGCTGTCGCGGCGGGAGGCATCCTCACCCCCGCCGCACTGGACTTCGTGGTCGGGGCGGGCAAGGCGCGGGGCTGGGGAGAGACCTGGGCTGAAATCGAACCGAAGGCCGTTGCACTCGCCCCCAACGATGTCGGTCATATCGCCAGGCCCGACGAGTACGCCAACCTGGTCGCCTTTCTGGCCGGCCCGGCCGCCGGTTATATCAACGGCACGACCCTGCACATCGACGGCGGATCCTACGATGTGTGACTCGGACGCGGGACGCCGCCGCGTCGGGGGGCCGTGAGGGCCGCGCGGTATCCGCCGGCCATGCGGTCGCTCCGCACACCACCGGGTGCCCCGGTGGCTGCGCGGGGCGGCCGCGCCGGCACTGGAGGTCTCAGCCGACCCCGGCCATGCGCAGCTGTCCGATACCGCTGTCCAGCGCCGCCCGCAGATGCGTGGACCGGCCGGTCGACAGCATGATCGATACACCACCCTGGATACCCGCGAGCAGCGCGGCGGCACTACGGTCGACGTCGAACGACGCCGGCAGGCATCCGGCCGTCTGCATCGCCCTGATGCCCACAGCCAGATATTCCTGCCACCGGCGCAGCAACTCCGTGACGATCCCCCGCGCGCCCGGCGTCGAGCGCCCGACCTGCATGGTCAGTGAGCCCAGCGGGCAGTGGTCCCCCTGCTCCTCGTAGCGCTTCACAACCGCCTCCCGCCACTGCTCCCAGGCGTCCCAGGAGTTCAGGCACCCCAGATACGGCATCTGATCGTCCAGTACCCGGTCCGCCTCGAACTGCGCGACCGCGAGCAGCAACTGCTCCTTGCCCTCGGGGAAATAGTGGAACAGCTGGCTCTTGCTGGTACCGGTGCGCGCCCGCACATCGTCCAGCGTCGTGAACGTGACCCCCTTCTCCCGCAGCACCTCGGCCGCGCCGTCAATGATCCGAGCCCTCGTGGCCTGCCCCTTCGCCGTCAGCACACCGCTCATCGCTACCCTCCCGAAATGGACTTCCCAGTCCATTATGCAGGTGCCGGACCACCCACAAGAACGCACCGTTGACACCCGGAGGCCGGACGCGGCTGTGCCCGCGGTGTCGACGGCGGACGGCCAATCGCTCACGTTGCCGCGGAGCCGGGATGTCCCGCCGCCGCCCGGCCAAGTGACACCCCGCGGACACCGTCACGGCGAAGCCGGCACCGCCGACCGCTCCTCACGCCCTCGCGGCAGCCCTTCGCGGGCCGCCGAGGCGGCCGACGAGAAGGAGTTGTCGAAGACGATCGCCCGCTACGGCCGCGTCGACCTTCTCCGCATCGATGAACTCGGCTGCATGGAACTGGACCGGCGGGGCGCTGAGCCGCTGTTCATGGTGCTGACCGAACGCGGGGAGAAGAACTGCGTCGCCATCGTCTCCAACGAGTCTTTCAGCGGCTGGACGAAGACCTTCACCGATCCCCGGCTCTGCCATCGTCGAACGTCTCACCTTCAACGGCTCGATCAAGGCCCTGACTGAGCAGGCCGCCGCCGGCTGAGAGCGGGAGCCGGGTGCTTGCGCGGTCCTTGCGACCGCGCAAGCACATCTCATGCACCGGTGACTCCGTCGATCTGTTCGCGAATGAGGTCGGCATGACCGTTGTGACGTGCGTATTCCTCGATCATGTGCACCATGATCCAGCGCAGGGAGACTCCCTGGTCGCCGACCATACTCGCGTCCTGTTCGGACAGGCGGCCGGAGTCCCCCAGCGATGCGTCTGCGATCAGCTCACGGCCTCGGGCGACCTCCGCTTGCCAGGCAGCCATCACCTCGTCGATTCCTCGTTCCGGCTGGAGGGCGAAACCATCGAGGCTGCCCTCCTTGAAGACCGTCGGCACGTCCTGACCTGCGAATACACGCTGGAACCACTTGCGCTCCACCTCGGCCATGTGCTGAAGGAGACCGAGCAGCGTCATTGACGAAGGCGACGCCGCAGCCAGCCGTAATTGATCATCTTTGAGGCCCGAACACTTCAGAGCGAGAGTCGCACGGTGAAAGTCCAGCCATGCCTCCAGCATGGCGCCTTCGTCGGCATGCGCGGGCGGGATAGACCGTCCATCCGGTGTCGTATTCATGGGCACACCCTGGCAGCGGCAGCCGCGGCTCATGACCGTTTTCGCTGGCGACGAACACGCGTCTCGCCCATCTCCTCGGCCCTGCCCGGTCGATCTTCGCGGATCAGGCCGCGGCGTCTGGTGCGTGCAATCGCAAGGCGGAGGATCGCCCACGTAGTGGACGTACTTGGGCGACTCCGACAACGCGGCGAGGTGCTGGCTGCCGGAGACCGAACTCCGCCAGTTCATGATCCAGCACCCGTTCACACCGGACAGCCAGGAAACGTTCAGCCGCTACCTCGCCGCCGTACGGCTGACTGCTGCGCCGAAGGCCGAGCGAGTCAAACGACCTTTCGTAGCCACGGGGTTACTCCGACTGATCGTCGGCAACGCCCCTGACGGCCTTCGAAAGCGGCGAGACCGACGTGCGCGGAGCGATCCTTCACGTAGCCGTCCACGTCTGGCACGAGCGCCCCTTCCAAGGCGGGGTCACTTTCGCCAGAAGAGGTGGTGCGTCACGCCGCTCGGGCTGGGAACGACCTCCAGGTGGAACCGGTCGAGCAGTTCGTCGGGGGACTCCCAGAGTCGAACTCCGGACCCGAGCTTCACCGGCGAGACCGCCACATGCATGGTGTCGACAAGGTCGGCGTCAAGGAACTGCCGGATGGTGGTAGCCCCGCCGCCGAGGCGGACGTCCTTGCCCCGCGCCGCATCCCGCGCCTGCTCAAGGACCGTGGCCGGGTCACCGTCGACGAAGTGGAACGTGGTGTCGGAGAGCGTGAACGAAGGACGCTTGTGGTGGGTCAGGACGAACACCGGGGTACGGAACGGGGGCTCGTCGCCCCACCAGCCGCGCCACTCATGGTTGTGCCAGGGGCCGCGCTGGGGCCCGAACTTGTTGCGGCCCATGATCTCGGCACCGATGTTGCGTGTGTAATCCCGCGTGAGGTAATCGTCGAGGCCCCGGCTCCCCCCGGGGTCGGTGCGCATGGGCCAGCTCGCCGTGGCGCCGGCCCAGGCGAACAGCTTCCCGGGATCGGCGTGGCCGAACGGCCTCTCAAAGCTCTGATCCTCACCGGCACCGATCCCGTCACTTGAGACGGTGAAGTTCTGGACTCTCAGTAGCTGAGCCACGTGTTCCTCCTGATGTTGTCGATAGCGGTGGTGTGACTCTACGGGCCGGACAAACTCATCGCCGCGTCCGCGATCGGCCGGAAATCGGGCTACCCCGCCGTTCTCGCCGCGCAGCGCAGCGCAGGGAACGCGCCCACGCCCGCATCCGCATCCGCATCCGCATCCGCAGCCACATCGAGAAAGGCATCCGCTGGGACGGACGGCCCCTCCAAGCCGCAGCCTGACCAAGCACCGCAGCGGAGATCGTCAGGCCCTCGTACTACGGGCGATGCGGTACAACACGTTCGAACGCAGTGGACCTTCGGGCGCGGTGGGGTCGTCGAAGTCGTCGGCCGGGTCCCGCGTCATGCCGATTCGGCGCATCACCGCCTGTGAGCGGAGGTTGGTGGCCGTAGTCACAGCAAGGATCTCGGGAAGTTCAAGAGTGTCGAAGCCGTAGGCCAGAACTGCCAACGCGGCCTCGGAAGCGTAACCCTGGCCCCAGGCCGAACGGGCGAGCCGCCAGCCGATCTCCACTCCTGTGAACAGCATGTGGTCATCCACCTGATCCAAGCCCGCGAAGCCGATGAACTCACCCGTGGCCTGCACCTCAACCGCCCACCATCCGTAGCCCCGCTGGTCGAACTCGGCCTGGAACCGCCCCACGGAGGCATCGCTCTGTTCGCGGGTAAGCAGGTCTCCCAAGTGCTCGCGAACCTCAGGATCGGCATTCATCGCCGCCCATGGTTCGAGGTCGGAGTCCCGCCATCGACGGACGGTGAGGCGATCGGTGCGCAGTTCAGCCATGCTGCCCAGCCAACGTGAGCTCCGGCCTCACGGCAATCCGATTTCTCGGCGACACCGCGACACGGAAAGAGGAAGGGCCACGCGTTCCGGTGGGACGGCCCGGGGCGGAACGCGTGTCCTGTCAGGGGTTCCGCGCCCGGTGTGCGGTTACCCGAGGAGTTCGGTGGCGGTGTCCCACAGCCGCTCCGCGTTGTCGGCGTCGAGCGCCCACGGGGCGACTCCGCCTCCGAACATCACGGGCTTCCGCTGCAGCACCGGAGCCTCGTTGCAGTCCTCGAAATAGCGCCCGCCGACGCCTTCCACCAGCGGCGATGCCGCGAGCAGCACGGAGGTCGCGGCGCCCTGTGCGGGGGTCTTCCGCTTGTCGGCGGGGGTTCGCAGGCCACCGGTGTGTTTTTGCAGGCCAGTGGCGATCGCGCCGGGGTTGAGGGCATTGGCGAAGATGCCCTCCTGGGACCATCGGCGGGTTGCTTCCACCGCGAGCAGTACGTCGGCGGTCTTGGACTGTCCGTAGGCCGACCAGCGGTCGTAGGGGCGGATCAGGAAGTCCAGGTCGTCAAAGATCACTGGCGAAAACATGTGGGCGTTGGAGCTGAGCGACACGATCCGCGCGCCGTTGGCTGCCGCGAGGGAGGCGTGCAGGCCCGTGGTCAGTGCGAAGTGGCCGAGGAAGTTGGTGGCGAACTGGAGCTCGTGCCCTTCCGGCGTCAGTTCCAGGTCGGGTACGGCCATGATTCCGGCGTTGTTGACGAGCATGTGCAGCGGTCCGCTCCAGACATCGCCGAACTCGCGGACCGAGCGGAGGTCGGCAAGGTCGAGCGGCGCGACGGAGACGTCCTGGTTGCCCGTCGAAGCCGAGATCCGGGCGGCGGCGCGCTTGCCCGCGTCGACATTGCGTACGCCGAGCACCACAGCGGCTCCGGCGTCGGCCAGCGCGCGAGCGGTCTCCACGCCGACGCGTCCTAGCCTTGGAACCATGGCAACGGCAAGCAACCTGGGTGACTACTTGCGGGCCCGCCGCGAGCGGGTGCGCCCCGACGATGTCGGCCTGCCCGGTGGGGACCGCCGACGAGTGCCCGGTCTTCGCCAGGAGGAGGTCGCACTGCTCGCGGGCATCAGCGTGGAGTACTACCTGCGTCTGGAACAGGGCCGTGACCAGCACCCGTCCGACCAGGTCCTCGACAGCATCGCCCGCGCTCTGCAGCTCGAAGCCGACGCCGCGACCTACCTTCACGAGTTGGCCCGCCCGGCACGGGCCGCCCGTCGAAGGCCCTCCCGGCCCGAGCGGGCCAGTGCCGCGCTCAGGACCCGGCTGCCACGCCCCTGGTGGTCCGGCCGCAGATCGTGATCTTCGTAGGGCGTCGCCCGTGCTGTCCTTGGGGAGCCTGCGCCTCGTAGGGCAGCAGTGGCCTCCGTGGCAGCACCGACTGTGGCCGGTTTCGCCGGTTCACCGGTTCTGCGATGTGGGTAGTGTCGTGGCCAAAGCGGTGAGGCAATAGGTGAGGCCTATGCGCTCCGGCGGCCTTGTGGCGCCTGCTGAAGATCAGAACGGATACGAATTCACCTTTCCTGGGTAGCGACTTGCTGGATCGAGTATTGCTCGACAAGGAGGACCGGCGATGTCATGGATCAAAAGAAAGCTCCGAGCGTTCAGCGGTGAGATGCGCGCACGGCGAAACCAGTACGGTGACAGATACGGTCGGACCGATTGATTCACTCCCGGTGCGGGATGGGATGGGGTGCGTAGCCGATCGCCGCATCCCATCTCTCGTTCGACGGGCATAAGAAATCATGTTCATGGACAGACAGAGCCTTTGGCGCCACCTACAGCGGTGGGAAAAACTGGCGGCGGATGCCAATGGCCCGTTCAGGCTACGCTTCGGGACGCTGTTCGTCACCGACGTGGATGCTGCCCGGGAAATCCTGGTCGACTCGGCCGACCATTACGTACCACAGTCCGGATTCTTCCGCATTGGCCCCACCCCTCTCCCTCAGACGCTTCGGACAGCAGCGTCACGCGAACTACTCAAAGCCTTGAGCCATCATGATCTCCAGTCGTCATTTGACATTGACTCCGCCATTCATGAGTTGAGTGACAGCCGCGGCCGCCTGCGGCACCACAGGTGGGGAGTCGGGCTGGTCAGGCGGTACTTCGCGCCCGTTATCGCACACCAGCGTCATATCGAACTCAACTCGCTTGTCGACGCATATATAAAATCGAGCATCATTGCCGACGACATTGTCGGCCGCATCGCGGGACGCTCACATCGTTCGGTCACCCGCATCCGCGCCGGCTTCGACGAACAATTGAGACGGCTTCCAGAACGAGGAACCGATACGGAAGCGAGGGACCTGGTCGATGTGGTATTGAGCTTGCAGGAAGAACTGTCCCCGTCGCACCGCGCGCAACTGATGCAGCGGCTCATACTCTCCACGGTCGGCTTCACCGGAGTCACCCTCGAATGGGTAGTACTCCTCGGCATCCAGCACGGGTACAACACTCCAGCAGTACGGCCGGAACAGATCCGCTCTCTGGTCAGGGAAACATTACGCCTCTACCCGACCGCATGGCGCCTCAGCAGAGAAGCGGCCACTGATCATGAAATAGGCGGCGTGCCGGTCAGCAAGGGTGAACATGTCCTGATCGGCACACACGCGATCCACCGGTCGGGAGCCGTGTGGGACAAGCCGCTGGAATTCGATCCCGCACGCTGGGAAAAGCTGGAAGATCACCAGCGACGAGCCTATCTCCCTTTCGGTAGAGGTGAGGAGATGTGCCCGGCAAACGGCTTCGCCATCAAAGCGCTTGAGTATCTCGGCCACCTCATCCTCCGTCGCTACCGGGGCAACGTGCGGGTCCGGAAATGGAAGCCCCACACCCGCACGCTCCTGGCACCACCCGCAGGCTGGACCCGCCTCACCAAGAACTCGTAGACCCGCACCGTTTTCCTCGTCCTCCGCTCGGCGAGCCGGCCCGTCAGGGCCCGCCAGGCTGCGAGGACCCACTGAGCTTCAGCATTCTGTTGCACAGACTTTCGCCTACACCAGCCACGAATCCGCCCTGAAATCCCCGCACTTGCCAGTCGGCCGCGCTTGCTTGCCGGCCGGCTGACCGGGCGCCCGCAGCGAAACCCGGAGGGGCGCGCTCACTACCACTGGTAAGGCAGGTACTTCCCATCGAGAGTGATGACGACCCGGTCGCCCGCGGGGTCGGGAACGCGCTGGACGTCGAGCCGGAAGTTGATCGCGCTCATGATGCCATCGCCGCACTGCTCGTGGATCAGCTCTTTGATGGTCGGCCCGTAGACCTGGACGACCTCGTAGAGCCGGTAGATCGTGGGATCCACGGGGACGGCCGCGTCCAGGGCGCCCCGGGTCGGCTGAAGTTGGAAGGCGAGTGCGGCGTCGTCGCCGAGTTCGAGCAGTGCCGCCGCCGCGGCTGCCTCTTCCTTGCCCATCGGATGCTGGCCGAGCAGGGCTGCCGTGGTCCAGGCCAGTGGCTTGCCGAGCGCTTCGGCCAGTTGGGCCCATGTGACACCGGTCTTCACCTTGGCCTGACGTACGGCTTCGGCGGCTTCCTGCTTACTGAGCATGTGCATCTCCCTTGACGACGGTGGTCCTGGTCGCACGTCCCATCAGGGTAGAAGAACGCTCACCGCCACTACCGTTCAGGGGCTGACACGACCTGTGCGCTCGCGCAGCGTGCCGACTTCGCGCTGGACGAGTGCCGCTCTGCGAGGCGCTGCCCGGTCACACCGGCTCGGTCACGACTTCCACGCGGTCGGCGACAAGATGCGCGCCGACGCGGGCCGGCACGCGCAGGCCGGTCTTCTCGATGGAGATCGGGTGGTCGGGCCCGGGGATCTTGGGCTCGTGGTCTGTCATGTGTCTGTCCTGTTCCTGCTGCTGTTCCTGTTCCTGTTCTTGTTGCTGTTCCTGGCTTCGCTTCCCATCGGTCCACGTCCCCAGTCGGGCGCGAAGTGGCCCTCCGCGCGCGGCGCGCATCAGCTGGCGGAGTGACCGCCGTCGACGTTGAGGACATGTCCGGTGATGAAGGAGGCGTCGTCCGATCCAATGAACATGATCGCGTCGGCAAGCTCCTCGGTGAGGCCGAGGCGGCCCAGCGGAACCTCCGCGACCAGGGCCGCCTTGTTCTCGGGGTTGCCGGTGAAGCGGGTGAGCATGCCGGTGTCCGTGGGGCCGGGCGCCACGGCGTTCACGCGGATTCCCGACTTGGCGACCTCCAGCGCCACCGACTTGGTAAGGCCCTCGACGGCGTGCTTGCTGCCGACGTAGACGGAGGCTCCCGCGGCACCTACGTGCCCGTAGGTCGAGGAGATGTTGACGATGCTGCCGCTGCCCTGCTCCTCCATGACCCGCACTTGGTGCTTCATGCTCAGGATCACGCCGAGGACGTTCGTGTCGAACGTCGCGGCGTAGGTGTCAGCGGTCTGGTCCGTGATCGGGCTGGGCTTTCCCTCGGTGCCGGCGTTGTTGACCGCGATGTCGAGGCGGCCGAACCGTGCGACGGTCTGGTCGACCAAGGCGCGCACGTCGTCTTCGTTGCGGACATCGGCGTTGATGAACTCGGCCTCCGCTCCGGTCGAGCGCAGCTCTTCGGCGAGTACCTTGCCGGCCTCGTCGCGGCGACCGGCGACGACGACCTTCGCACCCTTCTTGGCGAAGGCGACGGCGCTGGCGCGGCCGATGCCGGTGAGCGCTCCTGTGATCAGGATGACGGGCGTGTCCATGTTTCTCACTCCTGCTGGGTTTCTTGCTCCTGCTGGCTACTGCTCGTCCCATCGAGGAACAGGCGAGCGTGCTTGAGGAACAGGTCGGGGTATGGGAAGTGGGCGCCATGGTTGGCGCCGGAATAGATGACCCCTGTGTCGTCCGGCATGATCGGTCCCCCTCGCCTCAGGGATCAGACTCACCGCCTCACTGGGTGCTTTCACCGTAGACCGATCTGTCTACCCCAGTCAACCGCCACACGGAGCCGCCATCTCCCCTGCGACGGACTCGCCCCACCTGCACATGATGCGCTTCAGGGTCAAAAATTTGCAGTTGAACGCCAAAATTCGGATGTCACACCGAAGGAGCACGACGCAGTCCACCAGACCGGCCTGGACAGATCTACTGAACCGATCGGTCCAGCTTGTTCGGTCATCAATGGGATAGACAGAACGGTCCGGTACGATGTGCCCATGACCGAGGAGACGAAGACGCGGGCGTCGGCCCGTGAACGGTTGCTGGTCGCTGCCGACGAGTTGTTCTACGCCGAAGGCGTGAACTCGGTGGGCATCGACCAGGTGATCAAGAGAGCCGGCGTGGCCAAGGCATCGCTCTACAACACCTTCGGCAGCAAGGAAGAACTGGTCCGCGCCTACCTCAAGGGCCGCCACACCCAGACCCGCGAGCGCATGGCCCGGGAACTCCAGGCCCGCTACCGCACCCCCCGCGAACGGCTGAGCGGCGTCTTCGAGGTGCAGGGCCAACTGTTCGCCGAGCCCGACTTCCGAGGTTGCGCGTTCATGTGCGCCAGCGCGGAGTCCGACACGAGCGAAGCCGTGGAGAAGGAGACCGAGGAGTACCGGCTCTGGGTGCACTCGCTCTTCCTCGACCTCGCCTACGCCGCCGGCGCCACCGCGCCCGAAACCCTGGCCAGGCAACTGGTCGTGATCTACGACGGGGCCGGCGTCTCGGCGTGGCTGGACCACGACCCCAGCGTCTCCAAGGCCGCCGCGGATATCGCCAAAGCCCTCGTCAACACCGCGTTTACGCCGTCACCTCCGCCGCCACGGCTCGGCGCCAAAGAGCGGGGTACGCCTCGGCGCGCGCTGGAGACCGAAGACCCCGTGGCCGCCGCCGAGCAGAGCGTGTGACCAGGAGTCCTCTGCTGGGCGTTCGCACACATCACTGGTCCGACCGGTGGTCGGCGGACGGCATCCGGGAGAAGGTCCCGCGGTCGCCTCAGGCCGGCGTCCGGTGTCGAGTGGCCGATTCCGCGCCCGACGAACTTCAACCAGAACTTCGACGAGGATATCTTTGCCGAAAGGAGAGTCGCCCCAGGCGTCGGCACCACGGCTGGACAACAGCACGAACCGGCGCACTCCGGCCGCCACCGCCCTGGAGACGAACTCGTGCGCGGGCCCCGGCACGCCTGTGGATGTCGGTGGACGCCGGTAACACCGTACGGGCCGAGCCCGGCTCTCCGGTCCGTCGGGAAGGGCCGGACCCGAGCCGCCGCCGCACGCCCCTCTGAGGGCCACGCCTCCGGCGATGGGGATCGCTCGCCAGGTGTCGCCGGCGCACACAAGATCGGGGCGGGCATCCCGCGACGGACCACGGCGGCTTCAGCTCAGGGGCAGGCTCACAGGCCTCGGCGTTCGACGACGCGCTCTTCCGCCTCCTCCACCTCGAAGCGGGCCGCGGGGTCGCCCCCCGCCCGCCGTACGGCACCCCGTACCAGGGCGAGATAGAAGAGAGCCGGGGCGCAGGGCGTCCAGGTCTCGGCCGGCTGTTCCGCCATGAAGTCGAGTACCGAGTCGGGGTCGGCGGTGATGAACTCGAAGCGGTCGTGCTCCCACTTGTCGCCCACACCGCGCGTCCAGCGCAGCCGCAGGGCCTTTTCGTCCAGGTCGGGCAGCACGGCGCGGAAGAAGGCCGCCCACTGGTTGTTGCGCAGGTCGAGACCGAAGCCAAGGAGTTCCAGGTCGAGCGCGTCGCTGGTGTGCACGGCGAGTTCTTCGAACATGGCGCGCCGGGCGACCGCGTACAGGCTGATCGGACTGCCGTCCTCCGGGAGGTCATGGTCGCGGGCCAGGCCCTCGTTCGCGGAGGCGTTCCAGCGAGAGCGGTTCGGTCCGACCACCTGGGCGCTGCGGTGGGAGAAGAGCATCTTGCCGTCCCGGCCCGTCTCCAGCGCCACGTTCACACCGAAGCTGCAGTTCATGAACGGGGGTGCCTGGACCGGGTCCCGGCTCTCCAGGTACTGCTCGCGCAGGGTCAGCCCGTTCTGCTGCGTACGGTCCAGGTTGATCGACGTGGCGAGGAAGTCGTAGTAGTCGGCGTCCTGGAGGGTGAGGGTGACCACGGGGTCTTCCACGAGGTGGGTGCGGGTCACGACGACGCGCTCGACGGCGAAGCGCGTGTTGTTCCAGCGGAACGGCCGGCCAAGGGCCTCCTTGCGTTCCTCGGCCTCCTGTATGGCGTGCCGCCAGCCGCCGATCTCTTCCGGGAACTCCACCCGCCGCGGACGGTACTTGACGCGGACGTCGTCCTCCTTGATGGGCCGGGTACCGTCGCCCTCGAAGATGTGACAGTCCGTTTCTCGGCCGACCACGGTGAATCTGTCCCGATGCACCTGAGGAATCATCAATACTCCTTTGCAGCAGATGACTTGAATGCTGGAATGTGTCTCCGCAGACCAGACCCGGACATGATACGGACGTGCTGTGGTCGAGCCCCTGGCATTGATCAGATCCGAGCGACGCGCGGCCGCTCTGGTGGGTACGGTGGCGGTGTCCCGCTATGCCCATCCCCCGGGCGGCCGCCCCCTGTTGCCGGACCTGCGGAACGTGGCGGAGGTGCGCCAACGGTTCACCGAAGTCGCCCGGAAGAGGCTGGAGTTCGGCGACGCGGTCCGCATCGACGAGGAGGGCGCCACCCGGCGGCGCCTCTGGGAGGGGCTGGAGAGCTTCCTCGCCCATGACGCCGAGCGGAAGATCCTCTACTGGACGGGCCACGGAGTCGACATGCGCCGCGAGGGCTACTTCCTCGCCTGCGAGGACTCGGCACGGGACGGATCCTTCGCCCCGGAGCGGGCGATCGCGCTCACCGATCTCGTGGACCGGCTCCTGCGACCGGACTGCGAGACGGACACGCTGCTGATTGTCGACGCCTGCTTCTCGCACGGTCACCTGTCCCACGCGCTGGAGCAGGCCCTGTCCTCGGAACGGGCGAGCGTGCGGTGGGCGCGCAGGAACCGAAGGACCGGGTTCGTCGTCATCGGCACGTCCGGGATCGACGTGTCGGTGCCCGATGGGCGCTGGGTCCGATGGCTGGAGGACGTCCTGGCCACCCCGGACTTCGTCGCGGCGGACCACGCCCGCCCCTTCGACAGCGCCGCGCTGTACCTGCCCGTTCCGTACCTGATCGAGGCGGTCGCCTCGGCGGCGGCGGCTTCGGGCCTCGACGAGCCGGCGCAGCGCCCGGGCCACACGGAGGTACGGTCGCTGCCCAACAGCTTCCTGGACAACCCGTTCTTCGTCGAGGGCAAACGGCGCGTCTACACCCCCGCGGTGCTGCGCGGCCGGGAACCCTGGCTGGGTGCCGAGCAGTTCGGACTTGAGGACGACAGCCATCTGCGGCGTCACTTCGCCGGACGGCACGGAGCCCTCAGCCGTGTGGTGCGCTGGATGGACACCTATCCGAGGGGGCTGCTCGCGGTGACCGGGCCCGCCGGTGCCGGCAAGACGGCCCTGCTCGGCCGGCTCGCCCTGACCTCGCTGCCGGCGTGGCGTGAGGCCATCGGCCCGGAATTGGCGCCCTCGACCCTGCCGAGAGCGGGAACGGTGCAGGCGGCCCTGTCCTGCCGGGGGCAGTCGCTGCACTCGCTCACGGCGGCGCTGTGGCAGGTGTTGTCCCGGCTCGACGGCATGGACCCACTGCCGGGCGCGGCGGTGACGCCGGAGCAGTGCCGTGCGGCGGTCGACGAACTCGTCCGGCGTGCGGGCTCCCTGAACCTGGTCTTCGACGCCCTCGACGAGGCGATGCCGGAGCAGGCGCACGACATCGCCCGGCATCTGCTGAACCCCCTGTCCGCGCTGTGGGGGGTCCGGGTGGTCGTCGCCACGCGCCCCCAGCCCCGGCGGCGTACCAGCGCGCGGCTGCTGGAGGAGACACTGCTGGACACCCTCGACCAGAGCGTCGCTCCTCTGGTCCTGGGAGACGACGAGGAGGCCAGGCACAGCATCACCGGCATGGCCGCGTCCGTCCTGGACCGCGTGGGCTCGCCCTACCACGGGGAGGAGCACCGCGACGAGCGGGAGTGGATCGCGGGACGCGTCGCGGCCGAGAGCCATGGCTCGTTCCTGGTGGCCCGGCTCGCCGCGCGGGAACTCGCCCGGCGGCTGCGGGCGGTGACAGAGGCGGAACTCGCCGAGTGGATGGCTCAAGGAGGGATGGACCTGAGCGAGCGCCTTGCCGAGGAGGTGGGCCATCTCACCGCCCAGCTGGACGCGGAGCGCGCTGAGGAACTTTTGCGCCCGCTGGCCGTCGTCCAGGGGCGGGGGCTGTCCCGTCGCGGACCGTGGCTGGTACTCGCCAACGCGCTGCGCGACGCGGGCAGTCCGGAACTGACGGCCGGGGATCTGCGGCGCGTGGTGCTGAGCGCGGCGGGCGGTATCGTCTCCGCCCAGCCCGCGCCCGACACCCAGGACACCGTCCATCACCTGGCCCACCCCAGTTATGGGGCGTACTTCCTGCGGCGGGCCGGCATCGACGCGCAACAGGCACACCGCACCGTGGTGCGGGCACTGCGCGCGCGGGCCGGGGACGGCTGGGCCGATGCCGACGCGTACACGCTGCACTATCTGGGCGCGCACGCCGCGCAGGTCGGAGTGGAGGAACTGCGGGCGCTGTTCGAGGACGTCGAGTTCCTGTTCCGGACCAGTCCGGACGTCATGCTGCCGCTCGCGTCCACGCTGGCCCGCGCGTGCGACGGTGCGGCTCTGTACGGCCGGGTCGGGCATGCCTTCCGCGATGCCCCGGACCTCACGACCCGTAAGGCACTGTTACGGGCGACCGCGTTCGTCAGCCACCGCGAACGGTCGTACCAGGCCCTGGAGCGGATCGACGGGTTTCTGCCGTGGCAGGAGTACTGGACGGACAAGCTGCCCGACCCGGTCGAGTGGCGCAGGCCCGCTCCGCTCGGCGGGGCGAGGACACTGAGCTGGCGCGGCGGTACGGGGCCGACGGAACCGCTGTCCGGGGACACCCTGGCCGCGGGGGGCCGGGGCGAGGTGCTGGTACTGCACCCGGAGTCGGGCCGACGGCTGCTCACCCGCCGGACACACAGCGCGGACCGGGAGCGGGGCGACGCGCTCACCGAGGTGCGGGAGGTGGGCACGGGGCCGCACTGGATCACCGTCGCCCGCGACGGCCGGGCCCTCTACTTCTGGCGGTCCGACTCGCGACTGCCCGAGTACGTCTATCGCTGGGGCGGCGCGGTGCGCAGCCTCGCCGCCGCCCAACGGGCCAAGGAGACCGTCGTCCTGGCCGCCGACGGCCGGCGTGTGTGGGTATGGCGCTGGCAGCGGGGCGGCACGCGCCGCGGGGACGAAAGCCTGGTGGACATCAGCATGTCCGACGCCGAGCGGCTGGCCACGCTCGTGCTGGGTTCCCGCCTGTTCGCCCTGGCGGTGGGGCTGCGAGCGGTGCTGTACGAGACCGACCGGAGGACCGGCAGGACGGGCGGCCTGCTGCCCGAGGGCGTGGACCTGGGCGACCTCACGGCGCCCGCGCTGGCCGCCGCCGCGGCCGCGGCACCCGAGGGTGCGGCCTCGGCGAGGGAAGGCGGGAAGCTCGGCTGGCTCGCCGCCGCGGACGGCAGCCAGGTCCGGGTCTGGCGGTGCGAGACGGACGACCGGGCACCTTCGGCGCCGCCCGTGGTGAAACAGGTGCGGCTCCTCGATTCCCCGGCCCGGGGAATGGCCTTCGGACACCACGGCAATCGCACGCTCCTGGCCCTGCTCGACAACCTCACGGTCCGCGTCCTCGACGTCGAGGACCAGCGGTACGAAGCGCGGTTCCGGCTGAGCGCCCCGCGGGACGAGGCCATGGCCTTCGAACCCGGCGGACAGGGAGTGCTGGCCCTCGCCGACGGTCCCGACATCCGGATGCTGGAGGTCGGACCGGTGATGGCACCGGGCCACGGCCTGCCCGAGCGCGGCCACGATCAAGAGCCGCTGGTCGCGCTGGCGGGGGCGCCCGACGGCCCACCGCTGCTGTGCCGCGTGTGGGGCGAGCGGATCCTCGTGTCCCGGCCCCGCGGCGGCGCTCCCGCCACCGGCCCGGCCGAGGTCCTTGCCCATCTCGCGCTGGTGACCGCGGTCCGGGCGGTGCGCTGCGCGGATACGTGGATCGTGGTGGCGGCCGCGCGGCGGACGGTACGGCTCTGGCGGCTGGCCGACGATCTGTCCGTACTGGCCGAGCACGATCTGACGCTGGGCGGCGACGCGGGCAACCGAGTGCCGTCGCTCGGCCTGGTCATCGACCGGGCGGCCGACAGGCTTCGGGTCTACGCGCCGGACCGGCAGCGCATCGATCACGCGGAGATGCCCATCGACGCCTCGCGGGGGTGGCGCAGAGGCGAGCCGGTCCCGGCGGGACTGCGTTCCTGTGTGGTCGATGCCCGGGGAATGCGGGACGGCACGGTGTGGCTGGCTGCCGACCTGGGGGACGAACTGCGCCTGTGGGAGCACCGGGAGGGCCGACTGGAGGTCACCGCGCGCGTCGCGCTGCCCGGCCGGGACGAGGACACCGGGGCCACCCGGCTGACGCTGGGTGAGCTCTATGACCCGGACGACGAGGAGTCCTTCCCGCTGCTGGCCTGGGTGGACGGTGACAAGGTCAAGGTGGCCGAGTTCACGGGCGGAAGAGCGACGTGGCAGAACCTGCCGGGCACGGTGCGGGGAGTGACCTCGCTGGTCTTCCGCGGTGCGCCGGACCGGCCGTTGCTGCTGGTGTGCGACGAACGCGGGGCGCCGGCGGTGTGGGACCCGCGGGACGAGAGGTGGCTGCACGGCGACGGGGTGCCCCTTCGCGGTTACGCGGTCCGGGCGGCGGACGCCGCGCCGGACCCCGAGGGTCTGGTGGTGGCCCTGCGGGGAGAGAACCGCTGCGACCTGATCCGGCTGCCCCACGCCTTCTTCGCGGACCGGATCACGACCGCGAGTACGTCAGAACAGCCGTGAGGCACGGACAGAGAAGAGAGAGCGCACAGTGAAGCACGACCTCGTGGTGTTTGTACCGGGGATCCTCGGCAGTCGGCTGACCAGGGACGGCAGGGACGTCTGGAACCAGTCCAGGCAGGCCCTGTTCCAGCTCCGGCGGCCCGGACGGGCCATGGCGGGTATCGCCCTGCCGCCGGACATCGGCGACGACCGGCCCGACGAGGAGCACCGGCTGGTGGCGGAGGGGCTGCTGAAGTCCCCGGATGCCATGCCCGGGCTGCTCTCCTGTCTGGGTTACCCGGATGTCCGGGCCGCGCTCGGCGACCTGGCCGAGAGCCAGTACGTACCCTTCGCGTACGACTGGCGGCTCTCCAACCGGCTGGCCGCCCAGGATCTGAAGGAACGCGTCGAGCGCGAGCTCGCCCGGTGGCGCGAGCGTGTCGGTCTGCACTACCCGGACCGCCCGGACGAACCGAAGGTCATTCTCGTCTGTCACTCGATGGGGGGTCTGATCGGCCGCTACTACCTGGAGTGCCTGGGCGGCAGGGAAACCGCCCGCACCCTGGTCACGCTGGGCACACCGCACCGCGGCGCCGCCAAGGCCGTCCGGTTCCTGACCGGCAACGGGGTGGGACCGCTGCCCGGTGACGGCAGGCTGCGCCGGGTGGGCCTCGGCGCGACCGGCCGTGTCGTGAACGAAGCGCTGCGCGAACTCGCCCTGACCCTGCCCTCCGTGGCCCAGCTGCTGCCCGTGTACGACGCGGTCCGCATTCCGGGCAAGAACCGACGGCGCTACCTCAACGACACCCGTCACCCGGTGCCCGACCTGCCCACGGCGCTGGTGAAGGACGCTTTCGCCTTCGACGACGAGTTCCGGGACGCCCGCGAGACCAATCGCCGGGGCGACGCGGGCGGCCGACTGCCCTACCGCGTGCACTGCCTCGGCGGAATGGCGCACCCGACGGTGCACGGAGTCGAGCTGTCGCCCGACGGGCTGCGGTTCACCACGGATCTGGATGTCAGCCGTCCGTGGTCCGGCGACGGGACGGTGCCACAGGAATCCGCCTTCGCCGGCTGGGCACTCGACTACAAGGAGGACGGGATCTGGAACGGCTACCGCCACGCCGACATGGCCGGCGGCGGTGCTGTGGGCCACCAGCTCGCGGTCATCAGGGAGGGCCTGCCGGCCCGCGAAATGCTCGCGGCCGACGAGGAGTTCGGCCTCGACGTCCCCGAGTGCGCGGCGGCGGGAGAGCCTTTCGAGGTCCGGGCCGTGGGGTCCGGGCTCGGGGACCGGAATCTGCGGGCGGTACTGCGCCGGGACGGTGTTCCGTACGGCGATCCCGTCGCCTTCGTCCCCGACGGTGAGGGGTTCCGCGCGGAGCTGGAGGGCGGTCCGGGGACCTGGGTACTGGAAGTGATCTCCGAGCACCCGCGCACGGTGTGCCGGGAGGTGGTCACGCTCGTGCCGGCGTGAGGATCGTCCAGGCGCGCGCCGCCGCGTGAGGATCAGCCCGGCCGGGGTCAGTCGCACCCTGCGTCCCGTTCGCTCCAGGAGCTGGGTGCGCGTCTCGGCTTCGAGCAGGGCAAGTTGATGGGAGACGTGGGAGACGTTTGACGGGCTCAGCTCGGCGGCTTTCGCGACCGCCCGAATGCCGCCCAGTGTGTCCGGCCGGCTCAGCGGCCGAAGCCTCCACGGGTTCATGACGCCCCCATTGCTGTGCGGTTCTACCGAACAGGAAAGCCGGGATTGCGAGATGGACGTGTCGCTCAGCGCGACTTACCGTCGGACGCATGGCTGCTTCGACCGCTCCGCCGTCCGCCGAATCATTCTGGTCCGATGCCGAAAGGCACCTCGTCCGCTATGGCGGCGAGTTCACCCGCGAGATCATCGACCGCGCCGCCGGGAGTTTCCTGTTCACCGCGGACGGCCGGAAGATCCTCGACTTCACCTCCGGCCAGATGAGCGCGCTCCTCGGCCACTCGCACCCGGCGATCGTCGCGACCGTCCAGCGGCAGATCGCGACCCTTGATCACCTCTACAGCGGCATGCTCAGCCGCCCGGTGGTCGACCTCGCCCGACGGCTGGCCGATACGCTGCCCGCGCCGCTGGAAAAGGTGCTGCTGCTGACCACCGGCGCCGAATCGAATGAAGCCGCGATCCGGATGGCCAAGCTCGTCACCGGCAAGCACGAGATCGTCTCGTTCGCGCGGTCCTGGCACGGCATGACGCAGGCCGCCGCGTCCGCCACGTACAGCACGGGGCGCAAGGGCTACGGCCCGGCCGCGCCCGGAAACTTCGCCATCCCCGTGCCGAACGCGTACCGGCCCGACTTCACCACGGCCGACGGCTCGCTGGACTGGCACCGCCAGCTCGACTTCGCCTTCGACCTGATCGACGCTCAGTCGACCGGCAGCCTGGCCGCGTGCCTCGTCGAACCGATTCTGAGCTCGGGCGGAATCATCGAGCCGCCGGTCGGGTACTTCGCGGCCCTGCGAGAGAAGTGCCGGGAACGCGACATGCTGCTGATCCTTGACGAGGCCCAGACGGGCCTCTGCCGCACCGGGACCTGGTACGCGTTCGAGCGCGACGGAGTCGTGCCCGATATCCTCACGCTGTCCAAGACGCTCGGCGCCGGACTCCCCCTCGCGGCCGTGATCACCAGCGCCGAGATCGAGCAGGAGGCGCACAGGCGCGGGTTTCTGTTCTTCACCACGCATGTCGCCGATCCGCTGGTGGCCGCGGTCGGCAACACCGTCCTCGACGTGCTGATCGGTGACAAGCTGGACGAACGCGCGCGGTCGCTGGGCGCGTTTCTCCGCCACGGCCTGGCGGACATCGCCGGCCGACACACGGTCGTCGGCGACATCCGCGGCCGGGGCATGCTGGCCGGGCTCGAACTCGTCACCGACCGCGAGACGAAGCAGACCTCGGACGAACTGGGCACACGGGTCACCCGGCACTGCCTCGAACTCGGCCTGCACACGAACATCGTCCAGCTTCCCGGCATGGGCGGAGTCCTGCGGATCGCGCCGCCGCTGACCGCCACCGAGGACGAGCTTTCGCTCGGCTTGACGATTCTGGACCAGGCGATCGGCGTCGCCTGCGCCGGACTCTGAGGACGCCGGAAGTCCGTTGACTCAACCGCACTCTTCGTCGTCCGGACAGGACGTGGGTGTCCGCCGGCGCGCGGTGGGTCTCGCGCCGCTCGGCCGGGGTGTTCTCGTCCCGGGCAGGCGAGGAAATCGCATTCAGCCCCGGGGCCGAACCAGTGTGCGTTTCAGTTGGCCACTGTGAGCGTGTCAGTTGGCCGGGGAGATCTGCCCCGACAGAGGCTCTTGCCTGAATGATCAAAGGTACTGATGGCTGACCCCGTCAGTTGGGGAGCTGAGCAGTTGTCCGGAGATGTTCAAGGAGTTCGGGGTCGTCGAAACGTGCGTCGGTGACGCGGTCGCGTACATCGGTGAGAAGCCAGCCGATCAGCTCGGCAGTGGCGTGGTACTCACCGTAGAAGCCCATGCGCAGGTCGGTGATCTCGAACTCGAACATCACGTCGTCAACGAGGTCTGCCAGGTGCGTGTCGGCGGCCGGGGTATGGGTCGCGGTCCATGCGTTCAGCCAAGGGCGCAGGCTGTTGGTGGCGACGGTGATGAGGCTGAGCGCTTCCCTGACGGTCACCGGGCTGGGGTGTGTGTGCAGAATGCTCAGCCACCAGGCGGACCAGACGTCGCGCAGAGCCTCGGTCAAAGGCGCGTCCCAGGTGGTCCAGCCCGCCTGAACCAGGCGGGAGGCGATGAGCTCTTCATCGACGTGAAGCCGGCCGGTGACGAGGGGGCGGATGACGCGCGGGACGAGACGGCGGTAGAGACGCGGGAAGTCGTCCCAATGATCGGGTACCTCCGCGGCGACCGAGGACACCAGGTCGTCGGATATGAGGTGCAGTGGCCCGGAGAGTTCGGCGAGATCCTGCTCGCCGTAGCAGTACGTGCACCCTGTGACGAGGAAGGGCTCTTCTGAGGCGAAGGCGCGATCCAGGGCATCGAGAACTGTCATGAGCTGCTCGTCGCGAGACATGAAAACCTGCCGGGGTACTCCGTCCGGGCGACCGGCGAAGATCGCAGGCTATCAGGCCGTACCCCGTCTCACGCTCAATGTCCTGATGGTCCGGGCTGAGCGTCCGAGAGGAATTCGCAGGTCGGGTGGTGGGCTCCGCGACGGGGCAAACGTTGCCGGGAGGGCCCGCGCCGGACCACCGGGGAGCCCCGGCGGGGACCGGCCACACCGTGGCGGAGTTGGACCGGGGGCCAGGAGACGACTCGCCCGCGGACAGCGTGTCCGCGGGCGGGTTCCGCCGTATCGAGGCCATCGGCTCCCCGGTCAGCCGGCCGGGGAGAGGGCGGTGATCCTGCGGGTCTTCAGGTCGGACTGGACCTTGATCTGCGTGACCTCCGGGTTCGCGCCATCGCTCCAGGTCAGCGTGACCAGCGAGGTGGCGTGCCCCGCTCCGGAGCCGGTGTAGGTGACCTTCCACTTCACCGGGACGTTCTGTGCGAAGAGGATCCCGTCGGCGTGCTCCTTCGCCTCGTACGCGGCGACCGCCTTCCGCGCCGCGGCGCTCAGGTAGAACGTGCGCAGCGCCTGGGCGTTGGCACCCGCCGCCGGGTCCTCGTTGTCGTACACGGAGTCGATGTAGGAGCCGTAGAAGTCGGCGACGCGGCCGGTGACGGAGCGCGGGTCACCCTCGGAAGCCGGGGGAGCGGCCGTCACGTCGTGCGAGGTGCCCCCGGCGGCCCTGGCGGGAGTGGTGGTGCCGGCCAGTGCCGGTGTGATCACCGTCAGAGAAAGAGCGGCGGCGACAGCCGTGGAGGCGATGAGCGCGGTGCGAATGCCATTACGCATACGAAGGGACCTTCCCCGTGGTTCGGCTCCGCGGTATCGGCTTCTCGCGGGCCTCGGTCATCGCTTAAGACCGTATGGAAGAGAAAGGGGTTCCCGAATTTCCGAGGTACTTTCATCATGCGTCCGGGCGGGCCAATAGACCCGATGGTTGTAGGTGGTTGAGGAAAATGGCGGCAAAATTCCGTGCCGCCATAGGTCATTTCATTCGACCGGTCGCCGATAACGGATATGGGGCAGGCGATATCTGTGCGGGCACAGTGGCGGATGGCTTTTCGTTCGCCATACCGCCGTCGGCGCGTTGTCGTGGGCGTCGAGTTCGACCACCACGCCGTCGTGCCGGCCCGCCACACACCACAGGAGTCGCGGGCCGACTGGATCTGGCGCCCCGCGGACTCGGGGAGGATCAGCCACAGTCGCGGCCACAGGTCGGCGAGGTCCACGCCGTAGGCGGCCTCGACGCGGTCCGCCGTCGCCTGCATGCGGTCGCCGTACCAGGTGGGGCGTGCCGGTGCGCGCCGCGCGACACGTATCCGCGCGGCCTCTTAGGAGTGGATGGCGGGCCGTTGCGATGTCACCAGCAGCAGCCAGGTCTCCTCGTCTGCGACGCCTGTGACCGTCAGTCCGTGGGAGCCCTGAAAACTTCTGAGGGATTCTCCCGTCGCCGCCGTGAAGTCACCGGTGATGCTGGTCCGGTGCCCCGCGTGGTGCAGGAGGATCTGTAACGCTTCCACGGCATGCCCTTTCGAGCGGGAGTCGACCGGAACGATCAGGTGGGGCCAGGTGTCCGGTCCGATCTCGCCGTCGGGCAGCAGCGCGGCGCGGCGCTGCAGTTTCCTCGCCTCGGTCTTGGTGATCTTGCCGAAGATGCCGTCGGCGTTCAGCCGGTAGCCGTGCTCGGCGAGGAGGTGCTGTACGACGAACACCCTCCCGCCCCGGTCTCCTTCGCGGATCAGCGGCCATGTCGCCCGCCCCGGCGTCCGGTCCGCCGACAGCGCGTGGGTGCCGCTCTTGCCGTTGTCCGGGCGGAAGGCCGGTGCGGTGGTGGCCCACCACGTTGCCAGGCCGGCGAGGAGGACGGCCAGCACGGCGGCCGCGGCCCGCAGAACGCTCCGCCGGCGGGCCGGCGCCCCGGCGGGCGGACACTCGGTCGCCGGGGTGTCACCCGTCTCCGGCGCGGAGGCTTCGGCCCCGGCGGGGCCGGTGACCGCACCGGTGTCGTCGGGCCCGGTGCGTCTGCGCGGCGGCTCCGTGCCGGCCGCCTCGTACAGGGCGCGAGCACGCTCCAGTTCTTCGACGGGGGCGCCCAGATGGGTGTGCAGTTGGGCGATGACCCGGAGGGGGGCGTTGGAGGGGTGGCGGGGGTTGAGGTACCGGGACAGCGTCGCCTGGGTGATGACGAGTTGTTTGGCCAGTGACTGCTGAGTCGCCTTGGGCTGCCCGTCGCGCGCGGAGTCGTCCCACCACTTTCGTAGCATCGAGGCGAGTTCCGCCCCTGGCCCGCCGGCTTCCTGCGCGTCGTGATTGCCACGTGCCGTGCCCACTGTCGCTCCTCGATGCAGATGCCTTGTATAACCGCTGGCCGGAGGGTTGTCCGCGAGCGGTGCATGCGGTGCATGTTCTGTATCGCGCAGATGCTAGGTGTGGTCGGCGATCAGGCCCCATGGTTGTTCTGCGCCCGGCGTGACCGCCGCGCCCCCTTCCCTGATTCGTATGCGCGCAGCTCGCAGGAGACTTCCGGCCGCGCGGATTCCGGTCCGAGACAGGGGATTCGACTCCCGGCTTTCCCTCGCAGGAGGTAATCCCATGACCCGCACATCACTCTTCCGTGCGCCCCGCGCCATGATGGGCGGCGCCGCCCTGACCGCGCTGGCCCTGCTCGCACCCGCGGGACAGGCGACCGCGGCCTTCTCGAACGGCCGTACCACTGCCGAAGCTCCGGTTTCGGCCGGCTCGTATCAGCTGCGATTCGTCAAGCGCTCCACCACCAACTCGACCCTGTCCATCGTCCGCAACGGCAAGGCGGTGGCCAACTTCCGCGCCGGATCGGGAATCAGCACCAACGCCTGTGTCCGGAACAAGGGCTGGCTCCCCAACGGCACCTACACCATCAAGGGGCACTACACCTCCTACAACGGCAGGGTGATCAAGGGTTACGCCATCGATCTCGGCAGCAAGAAGTGTCACAACGGCACACCCCGCACGGAGTTGTTCATCCACAGTGAGATGACGCGCTCCGGAGGACAGGGCGGTACCGAGAGCCGGCGCTGGGACGGTACGGGCGACTACAAGTCCAACGGGTGCATCAAGATGCGCCCCGAAGACATCAAGAAGCTCTTCCGGAACCTCAACAGGAACGGCTGGCCGAAATCACTTCAGGTTGTCGGCGGCTGACCCATCCGACTCGGTGTCGCGGCTCCACGTCCCTTCGTGCGGCCGCGACACCGGCAGGGAAGAACTTCGGGCGTCGTCGGACACGGGGCTTTCACCGTCGGACGGCGGCGCGCACCCGCGTGTCGCGCGGGTCCCCCCGCACAACACGCGGGGTCACCGCTGGGCTACGACCGCGGCGAAACGACGGGTGAACCCCTCCCAGGCCGCGGACGACACCGGTTCGTCGGCCACCGCCCGCTCATAGAGCCCGTCCGGGTCGAAGCCCCGCGACCGCAGCCAGTCCCGGTCCCAGCGAAGGACATCCGCCGCTTCCGCCTCGGGGTGGAACTGCACGCCCCAGGCCCGCTCCCCCAGGCGGAACCCCTGATACCGGCATCGCTCGCTGTCCGCCAGCCAGACCGCCCCCGGCGGGAGTTCGGTCACGGCGTCCACATGGCGTTCCATGGCGGGCACCACGGGAGAAAGCCCGCCGAAGAGGGGATCCTCGCGCGCCTCGTCGCGCAGCCGGACCGGCGTACTCCCGCACTCCGGCTCGCCGGACCGGCCGCGCACCGTACCGCCCGCGACATGAGCCAGCAGCTGACCGCCCAGACAGATACCGAGCGCCGGGTTGCCGTCCGCCAGCGCCTGTCCGGCAAGACGACGGACCGCGGGAAGCCAGGGCGCGCGCCCGTCCTCGTCCGGGAGGAATCCGCCGCCGAGCACGATCAGGGCCCGGTCCCCGAGCGATTGGGGCAGCGGCGCACCGGTGTACGCGCGGACCACCTCCAGGTCCAGTCCGGCCTCCCGCAGCCAGCGGCCGACACGGCCGGGACCGCCGGCCGGCGTGTTCTGCACCACGAGCACGCTGTGACCCGTGCCGTTCACCGCCCCGCGCCGGTCAGCCGTCATGTGCTGCCCCGGTCGGCTGACCGGCCCAAAAGTGGGTGGCGTCCTCCGGCACGCCGCGGCGTTCGGCCCCGTCGTCATCGCGGTACCGCCACTCGAACGGAACGCCGCGCGCGGTCATCACATCGGGGCCGTTCATCAGCTGGAAGTGCAGATGGGGTTCGGACGAGTTCCCGGAGTTTCCGCACTCGGCGAGCCGCTGCCCGGCCGTGACGCGGTCGCCCGCCGTCACGAGGAGGGAGCCGCGCCGCAGATGGGCGAGAACCGCGTACACGTCGTCGCCGATGTCCAGCACGAGGTAATTGCCCAGCAAGAGGCACGGCCATCCCAAGCCGCGCAGGAAGCTCTCCAGGCCGAGGAGGGCGAAGCCGGGAAGTGACGTCCGGCTCAGATGGTCCCGCTGCCGGCTCGCGGTCGCGACGACCACTCCGTCGGCCGGGGCGAGAAGGGGCCTGCCGAAGGAGGGATACGACCGCGGCCGCCGGCCAACCGGCCAGAGCCAGTTGAAGGGCGGGGTGCGCGGCGCGTCCGCGGCGTCCGGCGGCGGGTCGTACTTCAGGTCGATGGCGTAGGTCTGGGCGTGGCTGTGCGTATGGCTGGGGATCTTTGTCGCGGGCCCGTTGAGCGCTGTCCAGCGCCCGGTGACGGGCAGCCGGACCAGCACGGGCTGCCGGTCCCGGGCCGGTCGCTGGGTACGCACCAGGGCCCAGCGCAGGAGTATCCCGGCCGCGAGCAGCGCGACACCCGCGTACCACAACGGCCCGATGCCCCGGACGTTCACCACGATGCACAGCAGCCCGGCACCGAACACCAGGCCATGGCACTTCAACAGCGTCACCGGCGGACACGCCCCCTCGCACATTCCCGGAAGCGGGCCCGCTTCCGGCAGACGGACGATCCGTCAGTTACGGGCCGAAATCGGCTCCACCGTCAGCAGTACCATCCGATGCCCTGGTGCTGCCACCGGGTATCAGGCGGGAGTGTCCGATGTCTCGCGCAGGGTTCGGGGACGCATGTCGGTCCAGTGCTCGTTGACGTAGGCGATGGCGGTGTCGCGGTCCACGTCGCGCAGCGCGGCCGTCCAGCCCGCGGGGGCCGGGGAGAAAGAGGGCCACAGGGAGTGCTGGCCCTCGTCGTTGACCAGGACGTGGAAGACGCCGTCGGCGTCGTCGAAGGGGTTGGTGCTCACAGAGGTTCATTCCTTTCACGGGTTCGGGACAAGGCGACAGGGCGTGGAGAAGGGGGCAGGGGCGGGGCTCCGGGGAGGGAAGGGGCGGGCGCAAGGGCTCCGGGCTCAAGGTTCGGGACTGAGCAGGCCGGCCACCGCGTCACGGGGCGCCGCGGCGATCGCCCCCAGCAGGTATTCCAGCTCCGTGGCGATCCGCTCGGCCCGGGGACGCTCCACCGCGTCCGGGCGGTGGCCGAGCCGTAGCGTCAACGGGCCGTCGCCGGCGAAGGCCGCGAGCGTCAGCGGGTAGTGCGTGGCGTCGCGCCCCTCACTGTGCACCAGCCGCAGGCCCGGGGTGGCGCGGGCCAGGCTCACACGGTCGAGGGGGTAGTTCTCGAAGACGACGTGCGTGTCGAACAGCTCACGCCGGCCCACCAGCCGCTGGATGTCTCCCAGCCCCAGATGCTGGTGCGGCAGGAGCGCGGCCTGCTCGTCCTGGAAGCGCGCCAGCAGGTTCAGTACGGTCTCCGCCGGGTCGATCCGCAGGCGTACCGGAACGGTGTTGATGAACAGTCCGATCATCGACTCCATCCCGGCGATCTCGGGCCGACGACCGGAGACGGTGGTGCCGAACACCACGTCCCGCACCCCGCCGTGCCGGGCCAGGAGGAGCGCCCAGGCGCCCTGGACCACGGTGTTGAGCGTGAGACCGTGCGCGCTGAGGTCGCGCAGCGACGCGGTCAGCGCATCGGGCAGTGTGAACTCCACGGACCGTACGGGCACCGCGCCACCACGGACAACGGTCCCAGCGCCGGTGCCTTGGAGGAGGGACGGCGCCTCCGCGCCGGCGAGAGCGGCCCGCCAGGCGTCCCGGGCCGCGTCACCGTCCTGGGCCGCCAGCACGGACAGATGCTCGCGGTAGGGCGTCACCGCGGGCAGCGTGCCAGGGGCTCCCCCCTGGGCGTACAGCGCGAACAACTCACCGACCAGCAACGACACCGACCACCCGTCCAGCACCAGGTGATGATGTGTCAGCACCAGCCGGTGCTCGTGCGGCCCCCACGCGAACAGTGTGAAGCGGAGCAGCGGAGGCCTGTGCAGCTCGAAACGCCGGCGCAGATCGGCAGCCGCGAGCCGGTCGAAGACACGCTCGCGGCGTCCGGCCGACACCATCCCGAGATCCGTCTCACGCCACTCCGGTACTAGGTCCTGTCTTCAAAGTCCCGCCTGCTCGGAGGCGTCCGGCACGCACGCTCGCCGCGTTGTCGGGATCACCCCAGTACATCCAGTACTGGGGTGACCCTCCGCCTTGCGATCGCACGCACCGGACGCCTCCGAGCCCACCCTCCGGGCGGACGGCGCTACTTTGAAGACAGGACCTAGGGCGCCCGGCACCACCTGGACCGGACGGGGCAGCTCGTGATGGACGAACGCCGCCCGCAGATTGGGGTGCCGCTCCAGCAGCACCGCCGCCGCCGCGCGCAGCGCCTCCCCGTCCACCTCGCCCCGGAGACGCAGGACGAGCTGCGCCTGATAGACGTCCGGGCTGTCCGGGGCGTAGAGCGAGTGGAAGAGCAGCCCCTGCTGGAGCGGCGTCAGCGGCAGGACGTCCGTGAGGCCGGGGTAGGCCGACTCCAGGTGCTCGATCTCCGGCTGCTGAAGCGCGACCAGGGGCAGATCGGACGGGCTGTGTCCGCCCGCCCCCGGGGTTCTGGCATGCACGACCAGGGCGTCGAGGGCGGTGAACCACAGCTCGGCAAGCTCCCGGATCTCCGCCTCCGTGAACGCCGCCTCCGCCCAGGACCACGCGGCGTTCAGCCGCGGTCCGGCCGGACCGTCGACGGTCACCGCGTCGAGTCCGAGGAGGTGTCCGCCGGGCGGTGTGAGTGTCCCGTCCGTGTCGGGCAGTGTGCTGAACTCCGCGGTGATGTCCCAGTCCTCACGGCCCTCCGCGGCGATCCGGCCCAGGTAGTTGAACCCGGCCCGGGGCGTACCCAGAGCGGACAGCTCCGGGGCCGCCACCGGGTCGAGATGACGCAGTACGCCGTAACCGATACCCAGGTCGGGTACGGCCCGCAGTCGCTCCTTGACCCGCTTCAGGGCCCGGCCGAGCGCCGGGCCCGCGGTCCACACATCCGTCCAGACACATCCGGTGTTCTCCAGCCGGACCGGGAACATGCTGGTGAACCACCCCACCGTCCGCGACAGGTCCATGTCGGGCAGCTCGGGACGTCCATGGGATTCCAGCTCGACGACCACACCACGGGAGTCCCCGCCGGGCGACCGGCCCCGGCGGCGACGCCACTCCTCCATCGCGAGGGCCAGCCCGGTGAGCAGTACGGGCTCCACACCGCACCGGAAGGCCGCGCCCACTTCCGTCAGCAGGGGGCGGGTGCGCTCCGGCGGCAGGGTCGCCGAGAACCGCCGCTTGGCTCCCCCCACCCCCTCCAGGGCGTCCGTCAGCGCGTCTCCCCCGGACAGCGCCTCTTTCCAGAGGGCCAACTCGCCCTGCCGCGCGCCATTTTCGCCCTGCTCGGCGAGATAACCGGCCCAGTCGCGGAACGGGGTCCCGGCGGAGGGCAGTACGGGAGGGCGGCCGGCGACAACGGCCCGGTGGGCGGCGGCCAGGTCCGGCAGCAGAACGCGCCAGGAGACCCCGTCGACGGCCAGATGATGGACGGCGAGGACCAGCCGGCCCGGCCGGGCGGGCCCGGCGTCGAGGAACACCGCCGCCACCATCCCTCCCACGGCCGGATCCAGGCTGCCCCGGGCCGCGCGGACCGCGTCGGAGAGCAGTACGGGCAGCCGAGCCCAGTGGTCGGCGGCGTCCACCCGGTGTACGCGGTCCCCCGCCCGCACCGCGCCGGGCGGGGGAGCCTCAAGCGCCCAGCCCGCCGTATCAGCAGAACCACCTGGTCCTCCGGGCCGGTCCGGTCCTCCCAGCCGGTCCGGTTCGGCCGGGCTGTCCGGTTCGGCCGGGCCGCCGGGGCTCAGACACAGCCGCAGCGCCGCGTGGTGGTCCAGCAGGGCCTGCACGGAGGCGGCCAGCCGCTCACGGGTCAAACCCGGCGGGGTCCGCAGCGTGACGCACTGGCTGAAGGCGGCCGGATCGCCACCCGGCCGCTCCCGCCACCAGCGCATGATCGGAGTCGGCGGCAGCACACCGGTGCCGTCACCCTCCCCCGACGGCACCGGGGCGGCACCCGTCTCGAACGCCTCCGCCTTCTCGGCCAGTCGGGACATGCCGGGGTAGCGGAAGACATCGCGCACGGTGATCCGCAGACCCGCGTCGCGGGCCCGGCTGACCAGCTGAATGGCCATGATGCTGTCGCCCCCGAGGCGGAAGATGCCGTCGTCGACGCCCACCGACTCCTCGCCGAGCAGTTCCGCGACGATGGCGCACAGCACCTGTTCACGCGCGGTTCGTGGCGCCGCCGAACGCGGCACTGGCCGGGGTGGCGCGGGGAGCGCGGCCCGGTCGAGTTTGTGGTGACGGGTCAGCGGCAGCCGGTCCAGGACGACGACAGCGCCCGGCACCATGTACTCGGGCAGCACACCGGCCAGGTACTCCCGCACCGCCGCCTCATCAACCCTCCGGCCCTCCTCCGGGACGGCGTACGCCACCAGCCGCCGCTCGCCGGGCCGGTCCTCCCGTACCACCACCGCCGCCTGGCCGATCCCGCCGTGCCCGGTCAGTACCGCGGCGACCTCATCGGTCTCGATACGGAATCCGCGCAGTTTCACCTGGCCGTCGGCACGGCCGGCGAAGGCCAGCACGCCGTCGGGCAGCCACCGGGCCAGATCGCCCGTACGGTACATCCGTGTCCCCGGCGGGCCGAACGGGTCGGCCACGAACCGCTCGGCCGTGAGCCCGGGCCGGTTCAGATAACCCCGTACGACACCCGCACCCGCCAGATACAGCTCACCCGTCACCCCCGCGGGCACAGGCCGCAGGAAGTCGTCGAGTACGTAGACACGGACACCGTCCAGCGGACGCCCGATCGGCACGCCCGACCGGAGGGTCCGGTCCCCGGGACCGGCGGGCACGGGGCCGGTGAGCGGGTGCCGGGTCGCGAACGTCGTCGCCTCCGCCGGCCCGTAGCCGTTCACCACGAGAGTGGAGGGGCAGTGCCGGCGCACCGCACTCACGGCGCGCGGCGCCACCACGTCTCCCCCGGTCCACACCGCGTCCAGCTCACGCAGACAACCGGGGTTCTCCTCGGCGACGAGGTGGAAGAGACCGGCGGTGAGCCACAGCGTGGTGATCCCGGTACCCGTGATCAGGCGTTCCAGCGTCGCCAGGTCCAGTTCGCCGGGCGGGGCCACCACCACTTCCCCGCCGTTCAGCAGCGGGACCCATGTTTCCAGGGTCGACGCGTCGAAGGAGAGCGGCGAATGCATCAGGACGCGCCGCGGCCGGCTGTCCTGCCAGCAACTGTCGAGCGCGAGGGCGAGCACATCGCCATGGGTGACGGCCACGCCCTTGGGCACACCGGTCGAGCCGGAGGTGTAGATGACCTGGGCCAGACCCGCCGGGCTCACGGGACCCGCCGCGCCGCCCACCGGCAGCGTCCATTCCGTATCTGCCGCGTCCGGGCCCACGTCCCGTACGTCGATGATCCGCGGACCGCCATCGGGCCCGTCGCCACCCGGGAGCCCGCCGCCGGAGCGCACGTCGTCGCGGGGTGTGCCCTCGCCCACGACCAGCACCCGCGCGCCCGACTCGGCCACCACCCGGTCCCGCCGGGCGCGCGGCGACCGCGAGTCCAACGGCACATACGCGCCACCGCACTTGAGGACCGCCAGCACGGCCACCACGAAATCCGCGCCCCGCTCCATCAGCACCGCGACCGGCATCTCGGCGCCGACGCCGTACGCGGCCAGCAGTGCGGCCAGCCGGTCGGTCCGGGCGTCCAGCTCCGCGTAGGTCAGCACCTGCCCCGAGGCCCGGACCGCCGGAGCGTCGGGCGTGCGACGCGCCTGCTCGGCGAATCTCCCCGGCACGGTGTCATGCGTGAGCAGCGCGGGAACCGGGGAAGTGCCCCAGGTGGTGAGCAGCCGTTCCCGCTCCCCGCTCTCCAGGATGCCGACCAGGTGCACGGGGAGGTCGGGCCCGGCGCAGACGCCCTCCAGCAGACGCGCGAAGCGGTCGCAGATCGCCTGTGCGGTCGCCCGGTCGAACAGCCCGGTCCGGTAGTCCAGTACGCCGTCCATTCCCAGGCAGGCGCCATCCGGGCCGCGGTGTTCGTACAGGCTCAACGAGAGGTCGAACTTGGCGGCTCCGGTGCCGACCGTACCGATCTCGGCCGACAGGCCGGGGAGTTCAAGCCGTCGTGGCGGCGGCGCGGTGACGACCAGCATCACCTGGAACAGCGCCCGCCCGCTCGCGGAGCGGTGCGGTGCGAGCGCCTCCACCACCAGGTCGAAGGGGGTGTCCTGATGGGCGAAGGCGGCCAGATCGGCCTCCCGGACCCGCCCGAGCAGCTGACGGAACGTCATCGTGCCCGAGGGGTCGGAGGTGTCGGTGCGCAGCACCAGTGTGTTCACGAAGAATCCGACGATCCCGTCCCAGCGCGCCTCGGCGCGGTCCGAGACCGCTGTACCCACCGGGATGTCCGTACCGGCGCCGAGCCGGGTGAGCAGTGCCGCCAGCCCGGCGTGCACCACCATGAACACACTGGCGCGCTCGGTGGCGGCCAGTTCCGCGAGCCCGCGGTGCACCGGTGCGGGGACGCGGAACGCCACGGTGTCCCCGCCGTCCACCGCCGCTGTCCGGTCGGTGGGCAGCTGGATACGGTCCGGCAGTCCGTCGAGTACCCGCGTCCAGTGGGCGAGCCCGCGCTCGGCCCGTGGCGTGGGGCGGCCGTCCGTACCGAGTGTCCGGCGCTGCCACAGGGTGAAGTCCGTATACCGCACCGGCAGGGGCGCCCAGTTGGGCGCCCGGCCCCGCAGGCGGGCTGTGTACGCCGTACGGAAATCGGCCAGCAGCGGGGCGAGGGACGCGTGGTCGCAGGCGATGTGGTGCAGCAGAAGCAGAAGCACCTGTTCACCGGACCCGGTGAGGAACAGCTCGGCCCGCAGCGGGCATTCGGCATCCAGCCAGAAGGTGTACCGGGCACTCGCCGCGATCGATTCCGCCGGCTCCTCCGCACCGGTCCGCGTCACAGTGAGCCGGGAGCGGGCGTGGGCCGGTGGCAGGATCCGCTGGACCGGCCGGCCGTCCACCTCCTGGACGATGGTGCGCAATGTTTCATGACGTACCGTCAGATCCGTGAGCGCCGCCCGCAGCGCCACCTCGTCGGCCTCCCCGGTCAACCGCAGCACCAAGGGGACGTTGTACGCGCTGTCGGGCCCGGTGAGCGAGTGCAGGAACCACAGCCGCCGTTGCGCGAAGGAGAGCGCGATGTGCTCGGGGTGGCCGTCCGGCACCGCGTCGGAAGCGGGATCCGAGCCCTCGGTCCCGTCCGTCTCCGCGTCCGGGCCGAGGTCCGGAGCGTGCCCCCACAGATGCGCGGCGAGATCCGCCACCGTCGGACGCGCGAACACATCCCGTACGTCCAGCTCCACCCGGAACCTCGCGCGCAACGCGCTGACCAGCCGCGTCGCGCGGAGACTGTCGCCACCGAGATCGAAGAAACCGTCTTCCGGCCCGACCCGCCCCGTACCGAGGAGTTCCGCGTACAGGGAGGCGAGCCGCCGCTCCTGAGGGGTACCGGGCGAGCCCGCGACGCGTACCGGCGCCGGCGGGACCGGAGCGGGCAGCGCCGCCCGGTCCAGCTTGCCGTTGGCGGTGAGGGGCAATGACTCAAGGACCACGAACAGCGCGGGGACCAGATGGCCGGGCAGCCGCTCGCGCAGGTGTTCCCGCAGACGCGCGGTGAAGGGGCCGGGATCGGCCACCGCCGCCGTCACACCGCGCGCGGGAACCACATAACCCACCAGCCGCGTGTCACCGGTACCGCCACCGCCGCCGTGCTCGGCGTCGTCCGGTACGGCGGCCACGACCGCCTGCGCGACCCCGGACACGCCCAGCAGCGCGCTCTCGATCTCGGCGGGCTCGATACGGAAGCCACGGACCTTGAGCTGATCGTCGGACCTGCCGAGGTAATCCAGGCCGCCGTCCGGCCGCCACCGTACGAGGTCGCCCGAACGGTACAGCCGCGATCCCGGCGGGCCGAAGGGGGCGGCGACGAATCGCGACGCGGTCAGGCCGGGCCGGTCGAGATACCCCCTGGCCACCCCCGGGCCCGCCACATACAGCTCCCCCGGCGTCCCGGGCGGCACCGGACGCAGCCGGCCGTCCAGCACGTACAGGCGCGTACCGGGCAGCGACGTCCCGACCGGGCTGCCCGGTTCCCCGGCGTGACGGGCGTCCAGATCGAGCCGGGTGGCGTGGACCGTGATCTCGGTGATGCCGTACATATTGACCAGGACCGGAGAAGCGTCACCGCGCCGCCGCAACCAGGACCGCAGCCGCGCGGGCCGCAGCGCCTCACCACCGAGGATCACCCAACGCAGCGCCAGGTCCCGGCCCCGGTCCGGCTCCTCGTCGTCCGCCGCCGCCAGCGCGTGGAAGGCGGACGGTGTCTGGTTCAGCACCGTCACCCGCTCCCGGGCGAGCAGGCCCAGGAACTCCCGGGGCGACCGGCTCACCTCATGGGGAACGACGACCAGCCGCCCGCCGTGCGCCAGCGCGCCCCACATCTCCCACACGGAGAAGTCGAAGGCGCAGGAGTGGAACATCGTCCACACGTCCCCGGGGTGAAACCCGAAGTCGGCCGCGGCACACTCCAGCAGCGACACCACACTGTGGTGCTCCACCACCACGCCCTTGGGCCGGCCGGTGGAGCCCGAGGTGTAGATGACATACGCGGCGTGGCCGGGCGTCAGCGGCCCCGTACGGTCCGCGTCCACCGGGTCGGCGGACGGGAAGTCCTCCAGAGGCCCGGCCGGATCGTCCGGCGTGAGCACACACACCGGCCGCGCGTCCGCCATGATCATGCCGACGCGGTCGGCGGGCCAGGCCGGGTCGATGGGCAGATACGCCGCGCCCGTCTTGGTCACCGCGAGGATCGCCGTGATCAGTTCGACCGAGCGGGGCAGCAGGACGGCGACCGTGTTCCCGGGACCGGCGCCCCGCCGGATCAGCGCCCCGGCCAGCCGGTTGGCACGGGCGTTGAGGTCTCCGTACGACAGCACGTCCGGCCCGCAGGTGACCGCCGGGGCCCCCGGGGTCCGCGCGGCCCAGCGCTCCACCAGCCGCGGCAGGGTGACGGCGGGCCGGACCGGTGGGGTGGCGGCGCGGGGCACCGTCCGCCGCCGCTCCCCGGCCGACAGGAGTCCCAACTCCCCCACCGGACGGTCGGGTTCGGCGAGCAGGCCGCTCAGCAGCCGTACGAACCGGCGTGCCTCGGCGGCGGCCTCGCGCGGGCCGTATCGGGCCGGGTCGGCGTAGAGGTCGACGCGCAGACCGGAGCGCCACGTCTCCGGGTGGACGGTGACGGACAGGTCCTCCACCGGGCCGACAGCGAGATGGTGCATCGTCATCGGCCGGCCCGCGAACCGCCGTCCGAAACTGAAGGGCATCACGTTCACGGTGAGCCCGTACAGCGCCCGCCCGGTGCCGGTCAGTCCCAGATCGCGGCGCAGATCCTCGGCACGGTAGTGCTGATGGGCGAGAGCGGGCGTCATCTCGGCGTCCACGGCTCGCACCAGCTCGGCCGCCGGCCGGCCCACGCGGACCGCTACCCGCAACGGCAGCACATTCGACGTCATCCCGCCCACGGCGCGGGCGACGGCACCCGTACGGCCGGCGACCGGCAGTCCCAGCACCACCTCCTCGCCACCACCCGCTCCGGCGCGCGCGTGTGCCAGCAGGGCCGCCGCGGCCGTGGCCACCACCGGCCACCGGACCCCGAGCCGACGGGCCAGCAGCCGCAGTTCGGTCAGCCCCGCCCCCGGAAGCCGGGCGACACCGCGCGCCGCCACCCCGCTCACCCCGCTCACCCCGCTCACCGCGTCCGGCGCGTCCGCCGTCCCGGGGCCGCCCGCCCCGGAGCGATCAGTCCCGGCCCGGCCCGGTCCGGTCCGCAGGTCCGCCATCCTGTCGGTCCAGTAGGCACGGTCGGCGCCGAACTCCGGTGAGGCCCGGTAGTCGGCCTCCGCCCGCAGCAGCGCCTCCAGCGGGACCCGGGGGCCGGGTTCCGGGGCCTCCCCGCGCTCCAGCGCCGCGTAGATCTCGCCGAGCCGCCGGGCGAAGAGCGCGCCCCCGAGCCCGTCCATCACCAGGTGATGACAGAGCAGATACCAGCAGACCCGTTCGTCCGAGAGGCGGATGAACGCGGTACGGAAGAGCGGACCGGCCGCGAGGTCGAACGGGTGCGCCGCGTCGGCCCGCATCCACTCCACCGCGGCGGCCATCGGGAACGGCTCGCGCCGCAGATCCACCCGTGGCACGCCCCACGACGACAGCGGCCCGACCCACTGCCGGGGCTCCTCCCCCTCTCCGGCGGGGAACCGGGCCCGCAGCGGCTCCGACTCCGCCACCGTGAGCTGGAAAGCCGTCTCGAACAGCCCGGGGTCCAGATCTCCGGACACCTCGAAACCGGCCGCCACGTGATACCGGGCCGGCGGGGCGAACCGCTGCCCCAGCCAGACCCCGTACTGCGCGGTGGAAAGTGGGACGGAGCCGGGGCGGTCCGCCGTGCTCCCCGGCTCCGTACCCTGCCTCATACGACGTTCCCCGGTGTGGCCGAACGGGCCTTCAGCCGCTGGGAGAGCACCTGGGCGACATCGCCCAGCGGGCCGGGCCGCCCCAGCTCACCGTGGGTGCGGTCGATGGGCAGTATCTCCACTCCGCCGGCGTCCACCAAGGGCCGCCACAGCTCACGGGCGACCTCCGGGGAGGTCTCCCGGGCGGTGAAGACCAGGGGGCCGTCGGTGAACCGGCCCGGCTTGTGGGCGTAGGAGAGCGCCGAGTTGTTGGCGAAGATCCGGGCGACCGCCGCGACCCGCTGCTCGTCGAACGAGGCCAGCAGCCCCGTCTGTTCGCGGGCGATCTCCACGAACCGCGGATAGGTCAGCGACTCGCCCGCCCAGCCGGAGGGGTCGTAACCGAAGAACTCCAGCACCATCGCCAGCACATCCCCGCCGGTCACCCGCGCCGTCGGCCCGCCCGCGCTGTCCCTGGCCCGGTCCGCGGGGTAGGCGTCCAGAACCGCCAGCAGCCCGACCTCCTCCCCGCTCAACTGGAGCTGTACCGCCATCTCGTGCGCCACCAGCCCGCCGAACGACCAGCCCAGCAGGTGGTACGGGCCCGTGGGCCGCACGGAGCGGACGTGATCCACGTAGTCCGCCGCCATCTCCTGGAGGGACGCGGGCAGCACCTCTTCCCCGTCCAGCCCCCGCGCCTGGAGGCCGTACACCGGCTGGTCCGTACCCAGCGGCCCGGTGAGACCGGCGTACGACCAGGCTATTCCGGCCGCCGGGTGGACACAGAACAACGGCGGCCTGTCACCCGACTCGCGCAGCGGCAGCAGGACGCCGATGCCGCTCCCCGGGTCCCGCTGCGTACCCGTGAGCAGCGCCTCGGCCGCCGCCCCGGTACCCTCGGCGGTCTCACCGGCCGACTCGCCGGCGCTCTCGCCACGTGCCATGAAGCCGCCGACGCTCCGGGTGGGCTCGGTCGCCGCCGTCGTCAGCAGCCGGACGAACCGGTCCGCGAGCGATTCCACCCGCGCGCGCTCCATCAGATGCGGACGGTAGTCGAACCGCAGCAGCAGCCGCTCGCTCCGCGCGGACACCACCAGATTCAGCGGGAAGTGCGGGGCATCGTCGCCATAGGCCCGCGCCAGCTTCAGACCCGGTGCGGGCTCCGCCAGCTCCTCCGTGTCGAGCGGGTAGTTCTCGAACGCCATGACGGTGTCGAACGGGTTCCCCACATCCGTGATCCGGCGGATCTCACCGAGGCTGATGTGGTGGTAGGGCAGCAGCCGGGCCTGCTCCCGCTGAAGCCTCACCAGCAGCGCGCCCAGCGACTCCGCCGGATCCAGCAGCACCCGCGTCGGGACGGTGTTGATGAAGAGTCCCACCATCGTTTCCACACCGGTGAGTTCCGCGGGCCGGCCCGAGACCACGGAGCCGAACACCACATCCGTGTTACCGGTCTCCTGGCCCATCAGGATGCCCCAGCCAGCCTGGAGCACCGTGTTGGTCGTCACGCCGTGGCGGCGGGCCATGTCGACCAGGGCGACGGTCGTCTCCGCACTCAGTCGCACGGTGACATCGCGCGGCGCCATCGGCTCCGCCGTGCCCTCCTCCAGCGCGACCCGGGTCGACGCCGTCAGCCCCGACAGCGCCTCCCGCCAGGCGGCCTCCGCCTCCGTACCGTCGACCCGGCCGAGCCACGACAGATACTCCCGGAAGGGGGTGGTGGCCGGAAGATCAGCCGGCGTTGGAGCCAACGGCGGGAGTCCCCCGGCCGGGACGTCCGTGGCCGGGACGTCCGTGGCCGGGACGGAACCCTCGCCGCCCGCCTCCCGGTAGAGGGCGAACAACTCCCGCAGCACGATGGGCAATGACCAGCCGTCCATCAGGATGTGATGCGTCGTCAGTACGAACCGGTGGCGGTCGTCGCCCAACCGGATCAGCATCATCCGCATCATCGGCGGGGCGGTCGGGGTGAACCTGCGGCTGCGCTCCAGATCCAGCAGGCGGTCGATATCCGACTCGCGGCCGTCCTCCGCCGTCGCGCGCAGATCCTCCTCCCGCCAGGGCAGTTCGGCGGCGGCGCCGAACACCTGGACCGGCTCGGCCAGGCCCTCGTGGACGAAGGCGGCGCTCAGGTTGGTGTGACGCCGCAGCAGTGCCCGGCCCGCGGCACGCAGCCGGTCGGGATCCAGATCGCCGATGAGTTCCAGCCACACCTGCACGGTGTAGACGCTGTGCTCGCCGGCCGGTACGTCCGCCTCGCCCGTTCCCTCACCCGCTCCCGCCCGCGCACCCTCGTCCGCGTCCGTATCGGTGCCCAAGCCGCTGACCAGGACGTGGTACAGCAACCCCTGTTGCAGCGGCGACAGCGGCAGAATCTCTTCCAGGCCCGGATAGTCGCGCTCCAGCCGCTCGACCTCGTCCTGGCTGAGGTTCGCCAACGGGAAGTCGGACGGCGTACGGCCACCCGCCCCGGGCTCCGCGGCATGCGCCGCCAGCGCGTCCAGGATCTCGAACCAGGTGTCCGCCAGCTCATCGACAAGACGCTCGTCGAGAATGCCCTCGGGCCAGGTGAAACTGACGCCGAGTTCCGGTCCCCGCGCCGTGTCCTGGGTCAGGGCGGTGATCTCCAGCGGATGCGCCAGCGGCATGTCCGCGTCGGCCCCCGCGCTCATGCCCGTCTCCGGCGCGGGACCCCAGTCCGCTTCCCCCGACGCCGCGGGCAGCAGGAACCGCCCGAAGTAGTTGAATCCGATCTCCCGAGGCGCGGCGGCGGCCAGCGCGCCCGAGGTCTCCGGATTCAGAAAGCGCAGCAGACCGAAACCGATGCCCTTGTCGGGGATCGCCCGCAGCTGCTCCTTCACCCGCCGCAGCGCCCTGCCCAGCTCCTGGCGGGAGTCGCGCCGGCCCGGGGTGCCGACGGCGCCGGGCGCGAGCCGTATCGGGTACATGCTGGTGAACCAGCCCGCCGTACGGGACAGATCGGCGCCGGGAACGACCGGCTCACGGCCGTGCCCCTCCACATCGATCACCACATCCCGCTCACTGCCGGCACAGCGCCGCACCGCCAGTGCCAGGGCGGTCAGCAGCACATCGTTGATCTCGCAGTGGAAAGCCGCCGGAATCGTGCTGAACAGATGCCGGGCCCGGTCCGCGCCGTAGGTCACCGCGCGGGAGCGCGCGCGCCCCGTGGTGTCCACGGCCGGGTCCAGCGGTCGCTTCGCCAGCCGGAGCCCCGGCGTGGCCAATATCCCGGTCCACAGGGGGAGTTCGGACGTACGGCGCTCCTCGCGCGCCTGCGCGGACAGCGCGCGGCTCCAGTGCCGCAACGACGTCTCCACCGGACGCGGCGCGGGGGTCCGGCCCGCTTCGAGATCCTGGTACGCCCCGACCAGATCGGGCACCAGAATCCGCCACGACACTCCGTCACAGGCAAGGTGGTGCGCCATGAACATCAGCCGGCCCGGTACATCGTCCCCCGCGTCGAGCCAGACGATACGCACCATCGTGCCCGCCTGGACGTCCAGTTGGCCCTTCGCCCGGCCGGCCTCCTCCGTGAGGACCCGCCCCAGATCATCGACACCCCTGACATCGACCCGCCGCACACACGACGCACCGGACACCGAGCCCGGCGGCCGTACCGAGAGCCGCCACTCGGCCGACGACCGGTCGAGCCGCAGCCGCAGGGCGTCATGGTGGTCCAGGAGCTTCTGTACTGCGGCCGCCAGCCGGTCCTCGCGCACCCCGCCGGGGACCTGGAGCAGCACGGCCTGGTGGAAACCGTCGACCGGGCCGTCGAGTTCGCGGAGCCAGTGCATGATCGGGGTGAGCGGTACGTCACCGACGCCCGAGCCGGCACCCGCGGACCGGGCACGCGTGGTCTCACGGGCGGCCCCGGCCAGCGCCTTGACGGTCTTGTACTCGAAGATGTCCTGGGGGGTGAGCACCAGCCCCACCTGGCGCAGTCGGCTCACCAGTTGGATCGACATGATGCTGTCGCCACCGAGGTCGAAGAAGCTGGCGTCCAGGGGAACTTCGGGCTGCCGCAGGACCTCGGAGAACACCCGCGCGACCTGGTCGACGCGGGTTTCGGCGGCCGTCACCACGGGCGCCCGCGGAGCCGCCGGCTCCGGCATGACGGGCGCGACGGGCGCGACGGCTTCGGCAGGCACGGCTGCCAATGCCGGTGCCGATTCCGGTGCCGGTGCCGGTGCCGGTGCCGGTGCCGGGACGGCGGGTACGGCGACCGGTGCCGGGGCCGCGGTCTCCGGCGCGATGACGGGTTCCGTGTCGCGGTCGAGTTTGCCGCTGGGGGTGCGCGGCAGCGACTCGGTGAGCCGTACCTCCCCCGGGACCAGATACGCGGGCAGCCGCTCGGCGGCCCACTCCCGCAGCGCCTCGGGGTCCGGACGCCCGGCCCCCGTCACCGGCACCGCGTAGGCGACGAGCCGTGCGTCACCGGCCGCGTCCTTCCGTACCGCGGCCATGGCCTCGCGCACCCCGGGGTGAGCGGCGAGTACGGTCTCCAGCTCGCCCGGCTCGATCCGGAATCCGCTGATCTTGACCTGAGCGTCGGCCCGCCCCAGGAACCGGAGTTGTCCGTCCTCGCGCCAGAGGGCGAGATCCCCGGTCCGGTACATGCGGCTGCCCGGCGGACCGAACGGATCGGCCACGAAGCGTTCCGCGCTCAGTCCCGGCCTGCGCAGATAGCCTCGGGCCAGCCCGGCTCCCGCCAGATACAGCTCGCCCCGCCGTCCCGGCTCCACCGGCTGGAGCGCCCCGTCGAGTACGTACGCCCGCACATGTGTCAGCGGACGGCCGATGGGCGGCGCACCGCCGGACAGTGGGTCACCGGAGGGTGAGTCATCGCGCGGCGATTCGTCGCACGGGGATTCGTCGCACGGGGATTCGTCGCACGGGGATTCGTCGGAGGACCAGGCGGTGGCGTACACGGTGGCCTCGGTCGGTCCGTAGACGTTGAGCAGTCTGCTGCCCGGCATGGTCCGCGCCACGCGGGCGGCGAGGGAGGCGGGAAGCGCCTCTCCGGCCATGGCGAGCGTCTTGGCGGACAGTTCCACGCCGCCGAACTCCATGAGCTTCGCGAACACGGAGGGAATCGCGCACAGCAGCCCGCCCGACCAGCGCGGCGGGTCACCGTCGAGCAGCGACAGCAGATTGCCGACCACCTCGACACTGCCGCCGGTGGCCAGGGCGGGGAAGATCTCGGCCACCGACACATCGAAGCTGAACGAGGTGGCGGCCAGCGTGTGCGCGAGGGCCTGCGCGCCGAACTCGGCCGCCACCCAGGCGATCAGCGGCACGACCCCGCGATGAGCGACGACGACACCCTTCGGCGTCCCGCTGGACCCCGACGTGTAGATCACATACGCGGGATGCGCGGGCAGCAGCGGCGCCACGCGGTCCGCGTCGGCGGGCGGCTTCGGTGAGCAGCCCGCCAGTTCGTCGGCGGTCCTCGCGTCGTCCAGTACCAGCACCTCGCCCGGCAGACCGTCGATGTCCAGGTCCGCGCCGGCGGCGTCGGTCACCACACACCGGGGCCGCGCGTCGTCGATCATGAAGCGGAGCCGCCGCGCCGGGTAGGCGGGGTCGAGCGGCAGATAGGCGGCGCCGGTCTTCAGCACCGCCAGCATCGCGACGATCGTCTCGGCCGACCGGGGCAGCAACAGCCCCACCACCCGCTCGGGTCCGGCACCGCGGCGGATGAGCAGATGGGCGAGGCGATTGGCCCGCTCGTGGAGTTCGCCGTAGGTGAGCCGCGTCGTGCGGTCCCGGACGGCGATCGCGTCCGGATGCCGGGCCGCCGCGCTCTCCAGCAGCTCCGTGAGCGTGCCCTGCCGCGTACGCCGCTCGACCGCCCCCGTCCAGCCGTGTACGGTCGCCCGCCGGGCGGCGTCCAGCAGGTCGAAGGAGCCCACCGGCAGGCCGGGAGCCGCGACGGCGGCGGACAGCAGACGCCCGAAACGCTGCCCGTGGGCGGTCAGTTCGGCAGCGGTGTACCGGCCAGGGGCGCCCAGGAAGGCGATCCTCGGACGGCGGTCGCCGGGGTGCTCGTCGATCACCACGCGCAGATCCTGGACCGGTTCATGACCGACCACGCGGGCGACGGCGGGCAGCGCGCCGAACCGGATCTCCGGGCCGGGGGTCCGGATATCGGCGACGGGCCCGTAGAGCCGCGGGCGGGTGCCCGGCACTCCCAGCTCCCGGCACAGCTCCTCGTGCCGCAGCCGCTGACGGGCACGGACGCGGCGGCTCTCCTCGGCCGCCCGCTGGACGAGTTGGCCGAAGCCCATACCGGGACCCACCGTCAGCCGCAGCGCCGCGATGTCCTCGGCGGCGCCCGGCACGCGCTGGGAGACCCGGCTCGGCCGCCCGTCGACCGGCAGACCGAGCACCAGGTCCGTACCGCCGCTCATCCGGTGCGTGTACGCGACGACGGCGGCCAGCAGCACGGCCCGGGGCGCCGTTCCGCTGTAGCGGGCCGCGGCACGCACCCGGTCGGTGTCGGCGGTGGTGAGGACGACCGGGAGCGAGGGCTCGGCCGGAGTCCTGGCAGCGGCGCCCACGGCGCCTGGCGCCGGTTCCCCGGCGAGGCTCACCGGCTCGGTCCGGCCCGCGACATACTCCCGCCAGAACGCGAGATCCCGGCCTCGGTCGTCCGACGCGCGGTACTGGGCCTCCTCCGCGAGCAGCACCGCCGGTGACGCCAACGCCGAATCCCGTAGCGGCCATCCCTCGGCGCGCGCCGTGTAGACCTCCGCCACCCGGCGGGTGATCAGCGAGCAGCCGAATCCGTCGAGTACCGAGCGGTGATGCCGGTGGAACCAGTGGAAGCGGTGCGCCGAGAGACGGATCAGTGCCTGCGCCGATGCCGCGTTCCCGGCCGGGCGGGGCGAGCGGGCGAGCTGGGCCCGTATCCACTCCTCGGCGGCGGTGACGGGGGCGGGCGCCGCGCTGACGTCCACCAGGGGGAGCGGCAGGCCGTCGGCGTATTGGGGGGCCGGTGGCCCCTGCGCACCCGGATCGCTCCCGGGCAGCCGTACGCGCAGCGCGTCGCTCTCCCGGACGACGTGGGCCAGCGCCTTCTCGAACGCCGTGACGTCCAGGGCGCCGTGGATCTCCACGACCTCCGCGACAAACAGGCCGGGCCCCCAGGGATCGGCCGACGCGTCGCGCCAGACCTCCCGGCCCGCGGCGGACATCGCGGTGCGCGCACTCTGCTGGTCAGCCATGGCTGGCTCCTCCCCGCGGGACGAGATGGTGTTCCGGACGCTGCCTCTGCTCCGGGTACTGGTAGAAACCGCGGCCGGACTTGCGGCCGACGCTGCCTTCCGCGACATGGCGGGCCAGCAGGGCGCACGGCCGGAATCGTTCGTCGCCGGTGAACTCGCGCAGCACGTCGAGTGAGTCGAGTACGGTGTCCAGCCCGATGAGGTCCGCCGTACGCAGGGGCCCCATGGGGTGGCCGAAGCAGTCCTGGAAGACGCGGTCCACGGTCTCGGCGTCGGCCGTTCCCTCGCCCAGCACGGCCGCGGCTTCGTTGAGCGTCAGCATCAGCACCCGATTCGTCACGAAGCCGGGCGCGTCACGGACCACGAGGGCCCGCTTGCCGAGTTCCGCGAGGAGGTCCACGGTCCGCCGGACGGTCCGCTCGCTGGTACGCGGCGCGCGGATGACCTCCACGGCGTCCTTGAGGGGAGCCGGGTTCATGAAGTGGGTGCCGATCACGCGGTCGGGACGGCCGGTGAAGGAGCCGAGCCGGGTGATCGGGATGCACGAGGTGCAGGACGCGAAGACCGTCTCCGGACCGCATATCTGATCCAGCCGCCGCAGGATCTCCTCCTTGACCGGCACCTTCTCGCGCGCGCACTCGACCACGAAGAGAGCCGGGGCCAGGTCCGGAACGTCCTCCGACCAGATGACGCGGTCCTCAAGGGACGGGGAGGAGCGCCGGCGCAGCAGCTTCGCCATCCGCACCCCCGCGCGGAGGCGGGCCGGGCCGCTGCTGAGTGCCGCCGGATCGGGATCGACGACCACCACGGGATACCCGGCCTCCGCGAAGCACTGCGCCACGCCGACCCCCATGGTTCCGGCGCCGACGACGCCCACGGGCGCGCCAGTGGTCACGGCCGGCTCGCTGTCCTCGCGTTCGGGCACGGTTACGGATCTCCTTCGGCTCTGTCCGGGATGTCAGTCGGCGAGTGAGGCGGCGGCGCTGAACCACAGGCGGGACAGTGGCGCGGCGGGCTCACGGAGGGCGGCGCGTACGAGGGCGACCAGATCGTCGGCCAAGGCGGTGACCGTCGAGGCGTCGAACAGCTCGGTGCGGTACTCCACCGAGACCTGCAACACCTCCGGTCCGGGGCCTTCGACAACGGACCAGGCCAGATCGTGACCGGCCGTACCGGTGGTGGGCAGGGTGAGACGTCCCGCTTCCTCCCCCGGCCAGCGCACGGCCCCGGCCTCGACGCCGGCCGCCGCGCCGAGCGCCACGGGCAGGCGGTAGTGGGCGTAGACGACATCGAAGAGCGGCGCCCGCCCGGGCTCCTGAGGCACACCGGCGGCGCGGACGATATCGGCGAGCGGCACATCCCGGTCGCTCTCGGCGTCGGCGACCACCTCTCGGATCCGCTCGGTGAGCCGGTCGAAGGAAGGGGCGTCGGCGAGCGGGACGCGCAGCGGCAGCGTGCGCGCGAAGGGGCCGATCAACTCGTCGGTCCCGGTCCGCTCCCGGCCGCCCGCCGGATTCCCGCCGCCTCCCGGATCCCCGGCGCCTCCCGGATCCCCGGCGTCCGGCGCCGTGGTGAGTCCGATGACCGCCTCTTCCGTCCCGGAACGCAGGGCGAGGAGTGTGGCGATACCCGCGAGCAGCCCCTCCCGGGCCCCGGCGCGGCCCAGTTCGACGGCGAGTTCTCCCGGAATCCGGAAGGTGTGGGCGGCGCAGGCGCCCGTACCGGCCAGCGGGCGCGGCCGGTCGGCGGGCAGGTCGAAGGCGCGCAGCCCGGCGAGGGTGTGCTTCCAGTGGTCGAGCCGGCCGTTGAGCGGCCCGTCCGCCGGCGGATCGTCCTGGCCTCGCGCGTACTCCTCGTACGGGAGGGGGAGTTCGGGCAGTGCGGGCAGTCGCGCCGGGTGTCCGTGCAGTCGTGCGCCGTACAGGGCGAACAGGTCCCGGAAGAACACACCGGGCTGCCCTCCGTCATAGGCCGCGGGGTGGGTGGTCACCACAAGGACGTGCTCGGTGGGGCCCGTGGTGATCAGCAGCGCGCGCAGCGGACGGCCCGCCACCGGTCCCAGCGGCCGCCGCCCTTCCGCCAGCGCGAGTTCACGCGCGGCGGACCGCGGTTCGTCCCGGTCGGAGATGTCGACGGCGGTGAAGAAGTCACCGCGTACGGGGCGCAGCAGCGCGTGCCGCTCGGCCAGTTCCTGGAACGCGGTCCGCAGCCGCGCGCCGTCCACCTCGCCGCGCAGCTCCAGGCAGACGCTGACCGGGTCTCCGGAGACGACGGACGGTGCCGGGGGGTCCGGGGCGGCGGACTCGATGACGGCCGGCTCGCCGCCGGCCGGCACGGTGACAGTGCGCCGGGTGGGGGCCGGCCGGACGGGTATCTCCCCGTACGGGGTGTCCTCGTCCGCCGCGACGGCGTGCAGCAGCTCCATCAGCGACGCCGCCAGGGCCTCGACCGTGCCGGCGTCGAAGAGCTGCGTGGCGTACTCGATCACCACGTCGAGGGATTCCTCGCCCGCCCGCTCGGCGACGACCACCGTGAGGTCGAACTTGGCCGTTCCCTTCGGCAGTCCGGGGAAGTAGGGACCGGTGTCCTCGTGTCCGGCCGGACCGAACAGGTCCTCGCCGAACGCGAGGCCCGCCGGAAGCGTCTGGTGGACGTACATCACATCGAAGATCGGGTTCCGGCTGGGATCGCGCTCCGGCGCGATCTCACGCACGATCCTGTCGAACGGGATCTCCTGATGGTCCAGCGCGCCGAGCACCACACCGCGCACCTGGCGCAGCAGTTCCCGGAAGCCGGGGTCGCCGGAGAGGTCGGAACGCAGGGCGACGGTGTTGTTGAAGAAGCCGAGCAGGTTCCACAGTTCGGGGCGGCTGCGGCCGATGGTCGGGGTGCCGATCACGATGTCCCGCTGACCGGACCAGCGCGAGAGCAGCACATTGAGGCCGGTGAGCAGCACCATGAAGAGCGTGGCGGTCTCCCGGCCGCCCACGGCCCTCAGCCCGTTGACCAGTTCGCCGGGGATGGTGAACCCGTGGGACGCGCCGGCGAAGTCCATCCGTGTGGCGCGCGGCCGGTCGGTGGGCAGTTCGAGCGCGGGAGGGTCGCTCAATCGCCCGCGCCAGTAGTCCAGTTCACCGTCGAGCCGGGAGCCCTCCAGCAGTTCCCGCTGCCAGCGCGCGTAGTCCCTGTACTGCACGGGCAGCGGTTCGAACCGGTGTACGCGGCCCGCCAGGCGGGCCGTGTAGAACGCCAGGAACTCCTTCATCTGGATCTGGGGCGCCCAGCCGTCGTTGACCGCGTGGTGCATCGCCCAGCAGAAGAGATACTCGTCGGGCGCGACGCGCACCAGCGTCACCCGGACCAGCGAGTCATGTGCGAGGTCGAACACCCAGCCGGTCTCGGTCCTGATGACCGCGCGCGCCGCGGCCTCGGGGTCCGGGCCGGCGGAGACGTCCTCGTACCGGAAGAAGTCGCCCAGCTCCGGCCGGATCACCAGCCGGGGTCGCCCGTCGGCCTCGACGAAGTTGGATCTCAGGGTCTCGTGCCGCTGGGCGAGATCTTCCCAGGCGAGCCGTACGGCGTCGGGATCCAGCGGGCCGCGGTGACGGGAGACGCCCGGCAGGTTGTAGAGCGTGGTGGTCGGGTCCAGCTGGTGGTGGAACCACATACGTTCCTGCCCGTAGGACAGCACCAGTTCCTCGCCCGGGAGGATCGGCGGCAGCGCGGGGCCGTCGCCCTGGGCGGCGGGCGCCACGGGCTGCGGCAGCCGGGCCGAGAGGGCGTCCGCGAGGTCGCCGACGACGGGGTGGTCGTAGATGTCGACCAGCTTGAGGTGAGCGCCGTAGCGGCGCTCCATTCCCTGGACGAGCTGGAGCGCGATGACGGAGTTCCCGCCGATGGAGAAGTAGTCGGCGTCGGCGGGGACCTCGTCCGCGCGCAGCAGATCGGTGAGGGATTCCTGGAGCCAGCTCAGCACGGTCTGGGTCCGGGAGCCGGACGGCGCACTCGGACCGGGCTCGGACGCGAGCGCGTCGGGGGCCGCGGGGACGGGTACGGGGGCCGCGACCGGTGCCGGAACGGGCCTGGGCGCGGGGACACGCACAGGCGCCGGGACATGGACAGGCTCGGCGATGGGCGCCGGGGGAAGCGCGGCCTCGGTGGACGCCGCCGTCGGCGCGGCCGTTCCGAACCCCTCGAAGGAAATGAGGTCGCCCACGGGCCGGGCCCAGCAGCGGACGCCCCGGAGCCGGTGGCCGGGCAGCGGGACCCGGCGGCCCGCGCCGCCCCCGCGTCCGCCCGCGGCCGCCGTCAGCGCCGGCCAGTCGGGATCCCACCGCAGCTCGTAGAGCCGGGCGAGCACGTCGAGCGCCCCGTCCTTACCGGACTCCAGAGTCAGGACGCGGGCGGCGGGGCGGCCGTCCAGATACTCCGACAGCCGCTCGCCGAGCTCGCCACGGACCGCCAGTTCGACGAAGACGACGGGACCGGCCCCCAGCTGTTCGTCCGCCGCCGCCCGCAGTTGTTCCAGCCGGAGGGCGTTGCCCGCCACAGCCGGGTCCTGGCCGCTCGTGGCCCGTTCCAGCGCCGTGGTGTCGGCGCGCGTCAGGGTGTTCTGGAGATGCCGGACGGTGTAGCGCGAGATCCCGGAACTCATCAGCCCGTCGGGGGTCACTCCGGCCCGGGTGAGCCGGGTGTACGCGGCGAGTTGGCCACGTACCATCGCGGCGCGATCGGCCGGTACGGGCAATCGCTCGGGCAGCGGGTCCGGGAGGGGGCCCGTCTCCGGCGACCGGCCGGGGTCGGCGTCCCCGGAGAACAGGAACACCACGCGGGGCGCGGCGGCGCGCCGGGTTTCGGTCCGGCCGGCCCCCGGGGACACCGCCGTGCCCGGGGCCTCCAGCCGCCGCCAGGTGGCCTCGGCGGCCAGTACGACGGCCAGTTCGGCGGTCCGGCGGGCGACCGCGCCGACGCGGTAGGGGTGATGCTCCCGTCCCTCGTTCAGAGTCCTGGCGATATCGGCCAACGGCTGGGTGCTGTGGCGCAGTTCGAGCGAGAGCCGTTCGCACTGGGCGATGAGTTCGGCGGGCGTACGGGCGGAGACGCCGACCAACCGCGCCTCGTCATCGCCGGTGTCCGGTGCGTGCCGTACGGCTGTCGGCGGCGCCTGCTCCACCACGCAGTGCGCGTTGATGCCACCGAGGCTGAACGAGCTGACACCGGCGCGGCGCACCTCGTCCCGCCAGGGCCTGACCGACGTCACGACATCGAGACGAGCGCCGTCGAGGTCGATCTCCTCCGGCGCCCGTTCGAAATGCAGCGAGGGGTACAACTCACCGTGCCGCACACTGAGGATGGCCTTGACCAGCCCGGCGATTCCCGCGGCGTGGTCCAGATGTCCGAGGTTGGTCTTCACCGATCCGACCGCGAGGCCGCGCCGGTCGCCGGGGCGGGCGAGGGCCAGTCCCTCCACCTCGATGGCGTCGCCGAGCCGCGTACCCGAGCCGTGTGCCTCGACATACCCGGCCGTCTTGATGTCCAGGTCCGCGCTGCGCCACGCCTTGCGGATGACCTCCGCCTGGGACCGGGCGCTCGGTGTGCTGATGGTGGCGGAGTGCCGGCCGTTGTGTACGACGGCGCTGCCGCGGATCACGGCGTGGATGAACGCGCCGTCCGCCATCGCCCGCTCCAAGGTGGTGAGCAGCAGGACCGCGCCGCCCTCACCGCCGCCCGCTCCGTCCGCCGCGTGGTCGAACGCACGGGACCTGGCGGTCGGCGAGCTGATGCCGGGGAAGGCCGCCGCGGTGGCGGCGGGGGCGACGATATGACGCAGGCTCACCCCGCCGGCCACCGCGTACCGCGCGTCGCCGTCACGCAGCTCCCGGCAGGCCTGGTGTACGGCGACGAGCGATCCGTTGCAGCCGGTGTCGACGCCGTAGCAGGGCCCTGTGAGCCCGAAGATGTGGGAGACCCGGGCGGGCAGTCCGCACGGGATGTTGCCGATCATGCTGAGCGTGCCGTGCTCGCGGACCAGCGGCGCGTAACCGTTGCTGGGGGAACTGAAGATCACGGCGGTCTGGCTGTCGCGCAGGCCCTCGGGGGCGTATCCGGCGTTCTCCAGGGCCTCGTGGGTGAGTTCGAGGGCGAGCCGGTGCTGCGGGTCGGTGACCTCCGCCTCGCGCCGCGACAGACCGAAGTACTCATGGTCGAAGAGATCGATCCGGTCCAGATATCCCAGCTCCGGGTAGTCCACGGAGGGGTCCAGACAGGTGGACTCGACCCGCTCGGGCGGTATCGGGCGCACCGAGTCGACGCCATCGCGCAGATTCGCCCGGAACGCGTCGAGGCTGTCCGCCTGCGGAAAGCGCGTGGCGATCCCGATGACCGCGACGGCCGGCCTCGCCCGCGTCGCACCGTATTCCCGCGCCGCGTCGCTCTCGTTCGCCGTGCCCGTCCCGCTCATGTCACCATCCCGTTCATGCGCCACCCTGCCTTCACAGCTCATAAGCGGTCGGGGGTGTGAGGTCTTCTCGCCGTACATCCGCGCCCGCGTCCACGCGGCTCGTGATCGCCTCCGCCTGGGCGGAGATGGTGATGAGGTCGAACAGCTCCCCCATGCGCAGTACCCCGGGCCAGCGCCGGTTGAGCCGGGAGTACAAATCGATGATCTTGAGGGAACTCCCGCCGACCGCGAAGAAGTTGTCGTCGGGCCCGGTCTCGGACTGTCTGAGGACGGCCGCCCAGATGGCGCCGATCGTGCGCCGGTGGCCGGTCCACCCCTCCCATGGGGCGTCGGCGCCCGTCCGGCCGTCGTCCGGACCCGTCACCGGGTCCCCCCGCACTTCCGCCCGCCGGGACCGAGTCGCGCAGCAGCGCCGCGCGGTCGGCCTTGCCGCTGCCGTTCAGCGGCATCCGCGCGACCGGCACGAACATCGTGGGCACCGCCTGTTCCACCAGATGTTCGAGACAGTGCCGGCGCAGCGCCATGCCGCCGGGCGGTGTGACCTGGGGCCCGGCGGGCGTGATGAAGGCCATCAGCCGCGGTTCGCCGTCCTCGGCCGGTTCAGGAACCACCACCGCCTGGCCGATGGCGGGATGGCGCTCAAGGACGTTTTCGATCTCGCCGGGTTCGATACGCGTGCCACGGATCTTCACCTGGAGATCCGTCCTGCCGTGGTAGTGCAGCGCTCCCCGTTCGTCGACGAGGGCGAGATCACCGGTGCGGTACAGGCGCGCGCCCGGCCGCCCGAACGGGTCCGCGACGAACCGCTCGGCCGTTTTGCCGGGCTGTCCGGCGTAGCCGAGGGCCACGAACGCGCCGCCGATGTACAGCTCGCCCTCCACCCCGGCGGGTACCTCGCGCAGCCGGTCGTCCAGTACCCATGCCTCGGCGCCCGGCCAGGGCCGGCCGATGGGGATCCGTGGCCGGGAAGCGTCCGGGTCGGGCTCGACGGTGCAGGAGATGATGGTTTCGGTGGGGCCGTACTCGTTCGCGAGTCGCACCCCGGGCAGCCGCTCGTGATGGGTACGCACCAGCTCCGGCGTACAGACCTCGCCCGCGACCACCACCAGGCGCAGCGAATCGGGGAGCAGCCGGCTCTCGTCCAGCAGCGCCCGGTAGTACGAGGGAACGACGATGAGATGGGTCGCCCGGTGTCTGCCGGCCAGCCGGGCCAGTTCCTGAACCTGTCTCAGCTGCCGCAGATCGGGCAGCAGCAGGGTGTGGCCGTTGCGGAACGACCAGAACATGCCGCCGAGCATGCCGCCGAACGACAGCCGCATCGCCATCAGGAAGGTGGAGGGTTCGGTGCCGTAGACCCCGGCGCGGGGGCCGATGGACGCCGCGAGCTGGGCACGGCTGACCATGACCCCCTTGGGGAGCCCGGTCGATCCCGAGGTGTAGACGAGATAGGCGGGGGCGTCCTCGGAGACCGGCGGATCCGCCTCGTCGGCGTCCGTGACGCGTGCGCCCGTCGCGATGAGGTCGGGTAACCGGAGTCCGGCGGCTTCGAGCCGTTCCGGCGGGTTGACCGGGCCCGTCATGGCCGGGTCGTCTCCCGTGCTCAGCACCACCGCGCAGTCGGTGTCCCGGAACAGCGCCCGTACGCGTGAGACCGGCAGGTCCGGTTCGAGCGCTGCCCAGGCGGCACCGGTCCGCAGGGCGGCGAGTACCGCGATCACGGCGAGCGCGCTCTGCTCGACGCGGACGCAGATGACCCGGCCCGGCCGTGCGCCGCGCTTCCGCAGGAGCTGGGCGAGCCCGGCCGAGGCGTGGTCGAGTTCGCGGTAGGTGAGGGCCGCGTCCCCGATGATGAGGGCGGTCGTCTCCGGCGAGCGGGCGGCCTGTCGCCGGAAGGCGGCCAGGACGGAGCCCTGATCCGCCGCGATCGCGCCCTGTCCCGCCGTGGTCGGCGCCTGTTCCGCCGTGGTCAGCGCCTGGGCTCGTGTCCCGGCGGCTCCGTCGCGGTCGCGCGCGTAGCTGTACACCACCGTGCTCTCCCCCTCTCTCACTCCGTCTCCTCACTCCGTCTTCTCACTCCGCGCCAGTGATCACACGGGTGTGGCCGGGGTGCTCCGGAACGGGACGGTCCTGAGGGACCGCGAGCACCATGTGGCCGTCCTCGGTGGCGACCGGCCGGTACCCCGCGAACCGGAGGGTGACCAGCATGTTCCGATTGACGTCGGTGGGTACGAAGTGCGCGACGGGCCGGCGGCCCTCCGCCAGTGCCTCCCGGACCAGATGGTTGAGGAGGACACCGCCCACACCCCGTGAGGCGACCCGGCAGGACATCAGCATCAGCCGCAGGACCGAGTCCGCGGGCGTGAGTTCGGTGACGGCCAGGCCGATGATCCCGTAGTCACCGAACCGGTCGCTGAGCCGCGCCACCCGCACCTGATGGTCCGGGGACGCGCTCAGCGCCCGCAGTTCGTCCGCGTCGTAGGTCAGGCCGGTGCTGTTGAGCTGATGGGAAGGCCTGCCGGTCCTCGCCGAACTCCTCTTCCGCCTCCCGGCGCCGCCACTCGGTGCGGTAGAGCGCGCGTCGCCGGGACGCCTCCTCCGTGACCTGTTCCGGCTGGAATTCGGCGCGGTCCGGGAGCCGGCCGACCTCGTCGGCCCGGTAGCACCGGACCATGGGCAGCGCCGCCTCGACCTCCGCACGCTCGGCGGGGTCGTTGTCGACGAACGCGAGGGTGTCCAGGCCGATGTTGAGGGTTTCGGCGATACGGCGCAGCGCGCCGGACTTGTCGCCCCAGCCGATCCGCACCGCGCAGAACCAGTCGTCCAGGCCGCGTTCCGTCAGATGGCGGGTGACGGCGGTGTGTTCGCTGCGGCTGGCGGCGGCGTGCAGGATGCCCCGCTTGTCCAGGGCGCTGAGGGTTTCCAGGGCCTCGGGGAAGGGCTCCGGGTCGTCGTTCTCCAGTACGACCCCGTCCCACAGCGTGTCGTCCAGGTCCCACACCAGGCACTTGACGACGGGGGCGGTCAGCGGGGGGCGCGTGGGGGCGCCTTGGTCCGGCGTCATGCCGGCTCCCCGGGATGGCGCGTGCCGGAGGCGGGCGGAGCGCCGAACTGGCGCAGAAGGCGATCGGCTATGTGGAGTTCGGACACGTGCTGCGCTCCTTCGATGATCTCCATGATCTTGGCGTCCCGGAAGTGGCGGCCCGCTCTGCTGTCGGGTTCGCAGCCGGCCGAGCCGAGGATCTGTACGGTGTCGCGGCTGACCGAGGCGGCGGCAGCGGCGGCCGCGTACTTGGCGACGATGGTCTCCATGACGCCCCGGCCGGGGCCCGGCGCGCGGAACTCCGCCGCCCTGCGGGCCAGTTCACGCGCGCCGGCGGTGTCCACCGCGCAGCGGGCCAGCAGGGAGCGGACCAGTTGGTGGTCGGCGAGTGGCACACCGCCCTGGGAGCGGGTGGCCGCGTGCGAGGCGGCGTCGGCGACACACGCCTCGGCCATGCCCACGCATCCCCAGGCGACCGTGAAGCGTCCGTGGTCGAGCGCGGTGGCCGCGACATGGGACAGCCCGAGCCCCGGCGGGGCGACGAGATGGTTCCTGGGGACCCGCACCGCGTCGAAGGTGACATGGGCGATCCACGCGGCGCGCATGCCCAGCTGGCCGGTCACCGGCTCCCGGCTCACGCCCGTACGGTCCGCCTCGACGAGGACGGTGGCCGGCTTGCCCCGGCTCTTCCCCAGCACCAGGAAGACATCGGCGACCGCCCCGAAGGTGATCCATTTCTTGCGACCGCTCACCTCGATGTCCGCGCCGTCGCCCGGGTCGTCGATACGGGTCTCGACGGCCCCGAGCGCACTGCCCGCGGCCTGCTCGGTGGCCGCGAAGCCCGCGGTCAGCTCGCCGCTCGCCAGCCTCGGGAGCCAGTCGGCGCGCTGCTCACGGGTGCCCCAGCGCGCCAGCGCCGCCGCGACCATGCCCTGGACGGTCAGCAGCCCGCGCAGCGCGCTGCACGCCCCGCCCAGGTGTGCGGCCGCCTCGCCGAGCGCCGCGGGGCCGAGGCCCGCTCCGCCGTACCGCGGCGGCAGATCGGCGCCGAGCAGCCCCGCCGAGGCCATGTCCTTCCGTACGGAGTCGGGCAGTCCGCCGGCCCGGTCCCAGTCGGCCGCCGGACCGCGTGCCCCGGCGGCGAGTTCGGCCGCAGCGCGTACCAAGGACCCTTCCGCGGCGGCCTGTTGACCCTCTCCCGGCCGGCCACCGACCACCGGCGCGTCGTGCATCAGGGTGTCGTGCACCGGGGTGTCGTACGGCGGGGTGTCGTACGGCAGGGTGCCGTGCGGCGGGGTGTCGTGCGGCGGCCCGGCTCCGGGCGGCCCGGCGTCAGGCACCCTGGTCATGGGTTTCCGTCAGCCGGTCGGCCCCTGTCTTGCGGAGCACGAACTCCGTGATGCGGGTGGCTGTGCGGAAGCTGTCCAGGTCGAGGTCGTCCACCTCCACGGTGAACGAGAAGCGCTCCTCGACGAAGGTCACCAGCTCCAGCGCGAAGAGCGAGTCCGCGAGGCCCATCGCGAAGTAGTCGTCGTCCGGGCCGATCGGCCGGCGGAGGGCCGCGGTCAGGAACTGAGTGACCTCTTCGGTGATCCCGGTGATGCCGTTCACGCCACACCCTCCCGTGGTCCTATCTCGACCAGCAGCAGACTCCAGGCGGCCACTGGGCTGGCGTTGATCAGTACGACGCGGTCCCCCGTGGCGAGTTCCTTGCGCTCCAGGGCCGTGTAGAGGTTCAGGAAGACATCGTTCGAGCCGAGGTGTCCGTAGCGCCGGAGGTTCTCCCGGCAGACGGGCAGGATGTCGATGCCGAGGGATTCCTCGGTGAAGGTGAAACTGCCCTCGGACAGGTTGTGGCTGAGGTAGCCGCGGATGTCCGCCGGGCGCAGACCGTTGCGTTCCAGGACCCCGCGCAGCATCGCCGAGAGCGCGCCGCGTGTCTCCATGGCGAGCCGGAAGGAGTAGGTGGCCGGGTCGCCGCACTCCTCGCGCCACTGCGCGGTGGGCCGGTCCCGGTACTTCACCTGGAAGAGGTCCCAGTACCGGCCGTTGGTCCGCTGCGCGATATCGAGGATCCGGACAGGTCCGCGCCGGGAGAGCAGCAGCGCCTGGCCGCCGTCGCCGTTGACCGTCACGGGGTGGCGGTAGCGCACCGCCGCGGCCGGTTTGCTGCCGTGTACGACCAGGACGTTGTCCATGGCGGTGTCCCCGGCCAGCAGCCCGCGGGCGGTGATCAGCGCGGCGCTGATCGAGACACAGCCGAGCCCGCCCACCGTGAGGGTCGTCGCCGCGTCGGCGCCGAGCAGCCGCTGCAGCCGGGTCGCCTCGGAGCTGAGCAGGGTCTCCGGTGCCCGCGACTCGACCAGGATCAGAGCACCCAACTCCCGGGCGTCCAGCCCGGAACGGTCGAGCGCGCGGCGCGCGGCGCGCTCGCAGAGGTCCACCGCGCTCACCCGGTCGTCCGCCCGTACGGTGTCGATCCCCAGGCTGCCGCGGGTGCTGAGTTCGGTCTCGTCCCATGCCGCCAGCCCGGCGACCGGCACGATCGGCTCCGGCAGATACCAGGCGGCCTCGCGTACGGCGAGCGGTGCCGTGTCGCGCTCGGCTGGATCGGTCACGCGCTCTCCCTCTCGGTCCTGGGTGGCAGGAAATCCTGGGCTTCTGAGCATCGGCGCTGTTCGGCACGGGAGTCGGGGAGAGCGGCTGGGACAGCCCACGGGCTGTGTTCGCTGAACCGATCACCACACCGTGCGGACGGATGTAAGCACCGACCCAACCCCGGTTCATATGACGCAGGTCACAGTGAAATGAGGAACGAGAACATCCATTTCCTGACATACATCATGCCCGGGCGTGACATCCGTCACCCGGAGCCAGGGCAGCCCCCTTCGCACGCACACCAGCGAGGGGCGGCGATTTCCGGCCCGCACACCCACCCGTACCGCGACTGTGACCCAAATCACTTCCGGGTGATTCGGCTGTGGCCGAATGCTCACCCGTCCTTCGCGCGCCAACTCGCCCCTTCCGAGGGCTGATGCGTGGGCGGGACTCCGGATGCCGTACCGGCGTCAGCGCCGACGGCCGGCCCTCGGCACCGGGGGTTGGGGCAGACCGACGGCCACCACGCGGACCGCGTGGTCCATCAGCCCAACGAGCGGCTGCGCGCCGCCGAGTCGCTGCCAGCGACGCAGACAGGCGCGCAGCGCCCCGCCGGCGACGTAGTAGAGGAGCGCGGGGTACGGGTCGTCCGCGGCGAGACCGGTACGGCGGGCGATCGCCTCGACCATGCGCCGCTCGTCCCCCGCCCCCATGGCGATCATCCGGGAGACGAGCGAGGGATGGTCTTCCAGTACGGACATCCGGGCCAGCCACTCGTCCCGGTCCGCGTCGACGCGCTCCATGTCCGGCCGCCAGGCACGGGCGACGGCGTCCAGCGGAGTGAGTCCGTCCGGGGCCGTGACAACGGCCTCGGCCACGAGGACGGAGCGTTCGGCCTGGTCCGGGTAGGGCAGGAGCAGCGCGTGCTCCTTCGTCGCGAAGTAGTTGAAGAAGGTGCGCGAGGAGACGCCGACGGCGCCGCTGACGTCCTCCACCGTCACCCGGTCCAGGCCGCGTTCGACGACCAGACGCAGCGCCGTGGACGCCAGCAGACGGTGGGTCTCGCGCCGCCTGCGCTCGCGCAGGCCCTCGGGCCTCCCCGTTCGCTGCCTCGATGTCGGTGTCACATGATCGACCGTAGCCAGAACGTTTCATGAACTGCAAGCCATGCAGACACTGAAAATCCCTGCCCCGGAACTCGCCACCTCGTACCGACGAAAGAAAATCTCCGCGGGCTATGGACCGGAAGGATCCTGTCCGTTTACCTTCTAGACATGCCTGGACAGGTACACAAGCACCATCGCATCGCCCGCGTTCTCGCCGACGAGATCCGCTCCGGCGTCCATAGCGACGGCAGCAGGCTGCCCGGGGAGCACGCGCTCACCCAGCGGTTCGGCGTCAGCCGCACCACCCTGCGGCAGGCGCTCCAGGTCCTCGGCGAAGAGGGGCTGATCTCCACCCACGCGGGGATCGGCTCGTTCGTCACCTTCGACGGGACACCGCTGGACAACCGCCTCGGCTGGACCCGGGCGCTGGCCGAGCAGGGCACCGAGCTGACGACCGAGACCCTGCGCTTCGAAGAGGTGACCGACCCGGGGCTGGCCGCCGAACTGGAGCTCGCGTCGAGTACGTTCCTCGCTCTGGACCGGGTCAGACGGCTCGCCGACGGACAGGGCGTTTCCCTCGAACACAGCAGGGTCCCCGTCACCGGGGACCTTGCCGGGCTGCCGGAGCGCGGCCTCGACGGCGGCTCGCTCAACCGGGCGCTGATCGCCGCGGGCCGTATCACCGACTCCGGCGAGGGCCTGGTGTCGGTCACCGGGCTCGACGCGGCGGAAGCCGCCGTACTGCACCGCTCCCCGGGGGAGTCCTTCCTGCGGCTCGCGCAGGTCTACCGGGCCGCCGACGGCTCGGTCACCGAGCAGGTCACCAGTCTGCTCGACCCCGCCAGATTCGAACTGCACGTGCGCTCGGGCCGAGGAGGCCGACTGTGACCGACCGACTCGACCGCGCCCTCGGCGCGTACTACGGACTCGCCCTCGGCGACGCTCTCGGCATGCCCACACAGGTGATGTCCCGGGAGGAGGTCGTACGGGTCTACGGCACCCTCACCGGCTTCGAGCCCGCCCTCCCCGACAACCCGGTCAGCGCGGGCATGCCGGCCGGCTCCGTCACCGACGACACCGACCAGGCCGTCATCGTCGGCCGGCTGATCGACGAGGGCCGCGGCCGGATCGATCCGCTGCGGCTCGCCCATGAACTGCTCGCCTGGGAGAAGGAGATGAAGGCCAAGGGCTCCTTCGATCTCCTCGGCCCGTCCACCAAGGCCGCTCTGGACGCGGTGGCGCGTGGCGTACCGACGCACGAGGCGGGGAGGTACGGCACGACCAACGGCGCCGCGATGCGCGTCACCCCGGTCGGGATCGCCTTCGCCGTCGAGCCGCTGGAGTCCTTCCTCGACCATGTCGTGGAGTCCTGCCAGGTCACCCATGACACGACCATCGGAATCGCCGGCGCGGCGGCCGTCGCCGCCGCCGTCAGCACGGGTGTCGGCGGGGGCACACTGGGGAAGGCCGTCGCCACCGCGGTGACCGCCGCCCGGGCCGGCGCGCGGCGTGGGCACTGGATCGCGGGGGCCGATATCGCGTCCCGGATCGAGTGGGCGTGGGAGCTGGTACGGGGCCTCCCGGAGGCCGAGGCGCTGGACCGGATCTGCGCGCTCATCGGTACCAGCGTGGCCAGCCAGGAGTCGGTGCCCGCCGCCTTCGCGGTACTCGCCGTGGCCGACGGCGATCCCTGGCGCGCCGCCCTGCTCGCCGCCAACCTCGGTGGTGACAGCGACACCATCGGCGCCATCGCGGGCGCGATCGCCGGGTCGGTCGCCGGGCTCTCGGCGCTGCCGTCCGAGGCCGTCCGGACACTCCGTACCGTCAACTCCCTCGCCCTGGAACCCCTGACCGCCCGGCTGCTCGCCCTCCGCTGAGCCGCCCCGGGACCGCTGTGTGCCGCGCGGACCCCTGGTCTGCGGCACCCGGGCCCCGCTCCTCCGCCGTAAGCACCCGCATCAACCACCCGTATCAACCACCCGCCCCTTCGCACCTTGCTAGGAGGTTCCGTCATGGCCGTTTCGAAGACGAACGATCGCGTCGGTGCCATGGAGACCCGAGGGATCGAACCGGTCCCCGACAACGAACGGCACGGCCAGGCCGGCCAGATGTTCTGGACCTGGTTCGCCGCCAATATCAGCATCCTCGGGCTTCCGCTCGGCGCGACCCTCGTCGCCTTCCGCGGCCTGAACATCTGGCAGGCGATGCTCGTCGCCGTCGTCGGCTCCTTCGGCTCCTTCGCGCTGGTGGGGGCCCTGAGCCTGGCGGGCAAGAAGGGCGGCGCACCGGCGCTCACCCTCTCCCGCGCGGTCTTCGGGCAGCGGGGCAACGCGGGTCCGACCCTGATCACCTGGCTGAGCCGGGTCGGCTGGGAGACGATCACCACGACCACCGCCGCGTACGCGCTGCTCGCGCTGCTCGGCATCGCGTTCGGTGTCGGCCGGAACACCGTGCTCACGCTCGTCTGTCTGCTGGTCTTCATCAGCTGCACACTGCTCATCAGCGGTCTCGGCCACGCCACCATCATGTGGATCAACAAGTGGGCCACGGTCGTCTTCGGCGTCCTCAATCTGATCGTGATGGGCTTCCTGGTCGCGACCGTCGACTGGACCAAGGTCCTCGACGCCCCGACCGGTCCGACCAGCGGTGTCATCGCGGGCATCGGCTTCATCGCGGCGGGTACCGGTATCGGCTGGGCCAACGCGGGCGCGGACTACGCCCGTTATCTGCCCCGCGAGATTCCGGGCAGACGGCTGATCGTGGCCTCGGCGTTCGGCGCGGGCATCCCGCTCGTGCTGCTGATCTCACTCGGCTCGCTGCTCTCCGCGGGCGATCCGACGCTCGCCACAGCCTCCGACCCAGTCGCCGCCATCAACGCGATGCTGCCCTCCTGGATGGCGATCCCCTATCTGATCGCGGCCTTCGGCGGACTGCTGATGTCGAACCATCTCTCCACCTACTCGGCCGGGCTGACGATGATCACGCTGGGGCTGCGGGTACCGCGCCCCGTCGCCGTCGCCCTCGATGTGGTGCTGATGTTCGCGGGCGGTATCTACTTCATGCTGATCGCCGACGACTTCTACGGCCCCTTCTCCACCTTCCTGACCCTGCTGGCCGTACCCATCTCGGCCTGGATCGGAGTGATCGCGGTGGACTCGCTGCGCGGGCGTACGTACGACTCCGAGGCGCTGATGGACACCACCCGCACCAGCCGCTACTGGTACGCGGGCGGCTTCCACCTTCCGGCCGTCCTCGGCTGGGCCGCCGCCATCGTGGCCGGTCTGCTCTTCACCAAGGCGTCGACGAGCGAGACCGACGTCTGGTTCGCGGGCCCGCTCGCCGACACCTGGTTCGGCGTGAACGGGCTGGGCTGGGCGATCTCGATGGCCGTCGGCGCGGCGGTGTTCACGCTGTTCGGCCGCCGTACCGGCGCCACGACCGGCACCGGGAACGAGCCCGTCTCCCCCGCCCTCCAGGAGGCCGGACGATGAGCGGCCGTCTCATCCTCGCCGGGAATGTCATCGCCGATCTGGTGATCGAGGTCCCCGCGCTGCCCGAACGCGGCGGCGATGTCATCGGCACGCGTACGGAACTGACCGCGGGCGGCGGTTTCAACACCCTGGTCGCGGCCCGCCGCCTCGGTACGGAAGCGGTCTTCGCCGGACTGCACGGCACGGGGCCGTACGGTGACCTCGTACGCGAGGCGCTTGCCGCCGAGGGCATCCGAGCCCTGCTGCCCGCCCGTACGGACGGCGACACGGGCTTCACCGTGGCCCTGGTCGACAGCGGCGGTGAACGTACCTTCGTCACCAGCTTCGGGGTCGACGCGCAGCTGACACAGGCGGATGTCGACGCGGTCGCCGCGCGGCTGCTCCCCGGCGATGTGGTGCAGCTCTCCGGCTATGGACTGGTGATGCCGGTCAACGGCCCGCTGCTGTCCCGCTTCACGGCGGGGCTGCCGGCCGACATCACGGTCTGTTTCGACCCGGCGCCCCTGGTGGCCGACATTCCCCAGGCGGTGCTCGCCCCGGTCCTGGCCCGTACGGACTGGCTCAGTGGCAACGCCCGCGAGGCCCGGCTGATGTCCGGCCACGACGATCCGCGCGCGGCGGCGGTGGCACTGCGGGAGCGGCTGGCTCCGGGCGCGGGGGTGCTCGTACGGGCGGACAAGGACGGCTGCTGGCTCGCGGCGCCCGGTGAGGCGCCGCGGCATGTGCCGGGATTCCCGGTCGACGCGGTCGACAGCAACGGGGCGGGGGACGCGCATGTCGGTTCGTTCCTGGCTCTGCTCAGCCAGGGCCACGACCCCTTGACGGCCGCACACGGAGCCAACGCGGCGGCGGCGTACGCGGTGGGGCGCCGCGGCCCGGCCACCGCGCCGGACCGCGCGGAGCTGGCGGCGTTCCTGGGCGGGGATCCCCTGGCGGAGCGGCTGTTCGGCGCGGCGGGCCACTGACGGCTGAGCGACGCCCGCTGAGAGCCCCACCCGGCGTCGTCGCCCGGCGCCGCTCTATGCCTAGGCGGGCGTCGTCGCCGTGGCGCACGCCGGGTGGCCCCAGCCGTCCGGATTCTTGGCGATGGGTTCGCCCGCGGCATACGAGCGCCCGCAGCGGCAGCGCCCCGGGAACTTGGCGTTGAGCGTCCTCTTCGAGTTCCCCGAGGTGCGCTGCCGCGACGGGGCCGCCTTCGCCGCGCCGCTCGAACCCGAACGTACGGTGTCGGGCGCGGCCGGCGGCGCCGGGGAGTCGTACGCGCTGCCCGCGGCCTCCTGGGCGATCGCCGCCTGGCTGGCGGCACGGTCGGCGAAGTCATTGAACCGGTCGCCGTTCACCTGGTGCGCGGGCACATACCGGAACTCCACCGAGCGCCCCGTGAGCAGCGTGTCAATGCGGACGACCAGTTCCTGGTTGGCGACGGGCTTGCCGGCGGACGTCTTCCAGCCCTTGCGCTTCCATCCGGGCAGCCAGGTCGTGACCGCCTTCATGGCGTACTGGGAGTCCATCCGGATCTCCAGCGGAACGCCGGGGTCGACCGCCGTCAACAGGCGCTCCAGCGCGGTGAGTTCCGCGACATTGTTGGTCGCCGTGCCCAGCGGGCCCGCCTCCCACCGTACGGAGGTCCCATCGCCCTCGGCGATGACCCAGGCCCAGCCGGCGGGCCCGGGATTTCCTTTCGACGCCCCGTCACACGCGGCGATAACGCGTTCAGCCATGCCACCGATCATGCCAGTGCCCCGCGGCCCGCCGAGCACCGCACCCTCGTCTCCCCCGTCGGCCCAGCCGCTCGTCCGTCCCGGCCGGACTCCGCCCGACTTCGGGTCGTGGTCCGGCCGGACTCCGGTCGCGCTCCGGTCAGGCTCTGCTCAGACCCCGGTCAGCCGCAGGATGACCTTGCCCATGACGTGTCCGCCCTGGCTGATCTCGTGGGCCTTCGCCGCGTCGGCGAGCGTGAACTCCGCGGCGATACGGACGTCGAACTTTCCCTCGTCGGCGAGGCGCGCGGCCTTGGCCAGGGCGTCGAACGCCGACGCCTTGGTGGTGAACCGTACGCCGTGCTCGGCGGCGGAGAGGTCGGCGACGGTCACCACCCTGTCGGCGGAACCGGTGATCGCGACGAGGTCCGGCAGGGATCCCTTGCCGACGGTGTCGAGCGCGGCGTCGACCCCGTTCGGGGCGAGGGCGGCCACGCGCTCGGGCAGTCCCGGTCCGTAGGTGGTGGGCTCGGCGCCGAGGGAGCGCAGATACGCGTGGTTGGACTCACCGGCCGTACCGATCACGGCGACCCCGTCGGCGAGCGCGAACTGCGCGGCGGCGCTGCCCACCCCGCCCGCGGCACCGTCGATCAGAAGCGTCTGTCCCGGGGACGGATCAAGGATCTCCAGGGCGCGCGCCGCGGTCTCCGAGACGAACGCGAGCCCGCCCGCCTGGGACCAGTCCAGCGAGGCGGGCTTCGGAGCGAAGTGATCCAGGACGGCGAACTGCGCGGCGGTCGCGGTGCCGAGCCCGAACACCTCGTCCCCCACGGCGACCGCGTCGACGCCCTCGCCGACCTCGTCGACGACACCGGCCGCCTCCTTACCGGGAATCGCGGGCAGTTTCCGCGGCATCAGGTGCTTGAGCTCTCCTGACCGCGTCTTCCAGTCGACAGGGTTCACCCCGGCGGCGTACACCGCGATGCGGACCTGTCCGGGACCGGCGTGCGGTTCCGGCATGGTGGCCACCCCGAGAACCGACGGGTCGCCGTACTCCGCGTACTCCACTGCCAACATGTCCGTGCGTCCTCTCGGTTCGATCCCGTCCTCCCCCACCTCCCACTCTGTGGCACACCCCTGTGCGGCACATCTCGCGAAGCGGCCGTTCGGCGACGGGCTCAGGTCCACGACCACACCGTCGGAACGGCGCTGTCGGACCCCGCCTCCATACTGTGACGGTGAACTCGCTGAGCTCTTCGAACCCGCCGCGTTTTGATCTGCTGCTGCACGCCTACGGCCGGGCCGTGGACACCCCGGGCCATCTCGACGCGCTGGCGGCCGAAGACCCCGTGGCCCGTGACGCGGCGGTCTACCACCTGAACTCCGCGATCGTGCACCAGGGCACGCCATGGACCGCCACCGGACCGGCCACCGAGTACGTCAGCGCGATAGTCCGGCGCGGCGCCGTTACCGATGAGGCGACGCTGGTGATGCTCCTGCGCTTCCTGGGGGAGGTCGCCGAGTCCGCCGCGATCGGCGCCGAGGACGACATCGAGTCCCTTGCCCTCCCCGCCGGTCGGGACATCGAGGCCGAGATCGCCGCGATGCTGGAGTCCGGTGAGGTGAACGTTGTCGACGATGACGGCGACAGCGGGAACGAGGACGAGGACGTCGCGTATCTCCTCTACGACGACGAGGTGCGCTCCAACGCCTTGTTCGCGCGCGCCGTCCTGGGCTGCCGCGCCGCGCTGCCCGGCATCGTCGCGGCCGCCGAGTACGCCGGGACACACCCCGACGAGCGAGTACGCGCGGAGGCGGCGGAGACCCTGGCCGCCGCGACCGCGGCGTTGCCCTCGGAGGCCACGCCCCACTGATCCCGTACGGACAGCCCGTACGGACATTTCGCCAGGACAGCCCTCAGGAACGACGCGCGGTGGCGCTGTCCAGAGCCGCGGTGAGCCTGCCCAGCGACTGGTGCAGCGCGGTGAGTTCACCTTCGTCGAAGCCGGTCGAGGCGAGGACCGTCTCGGGCAGCACCCGGGCGCGCCGCTTGAGCGCCGCGCCCGAGGTGGTCAAACGGACACTGACCGAGCGCTCGTCGCTGCGGTTGCGCTCGCGCACCACGAGTCCGGCCGCTTCCAGCCGCTTGAGCAGGGGCGAGAGGGTCCCGGAGTCGAGGCGGAGGACGAGGCCCAGTTCCTTGACGGTCAGCGAGTCGTGCTCCCAGAGGGCGAGCATGGCCAGGTACTGCGGGTAGGTCAGGCCCAGCTCCGCCAGAAGCGGCCGGTAGAGCGCGTCGAACGCGCGGGACGCCGCGTGCAGCGCGAAGCACACCTGCCGGTCCAGGCGTAGCAGCTCCTCCGAGCGGGCTGCCCCGCGTACCGACGGGGTGGGGTGGGCCGCCCCGTCCTCCAGGGCTGTGTCCGCTGTGCGTTCCATAAGGCCATCGTACTCTTTAGTTGTGCACAATTTAATTGCGCTACGCTATTCTCGTGGAGGTCGCACGACACCCCGTCGCCGGCCGCACCCGCAGCCATGCCGCGCCACTCTTTGAGGAGATCCGATGACCACGACGCACTACACCGCCATCGCCACCGCGAACGGCCGCGACGGCCGGGCCGTCAGCTCCGACGGTCTCCTGGACGTCGGGCTGGCACTGCCGCGTGAGATGGGCGGCAACGGCAAGGGCACCAACCCCGAGCAGCTCTTCGCCGCCGGCTACGCCGCCTGCTTCGCCAGCGCCCTGAGCGCGGTCGGCCGCGCGGGCGGTCATGACACCAAAGACGTGTCCGTGACGGCCGAGGTCGGCATCGGCGGCGATGTGGCCTCGGGCTTCGGGCTCTCCGTCGTCCTGCGGGTCGAGCTGCCCGAGCACCTCGAAGGCCCGCTGGGCCAGGGACTCGTCGACCAGGCCCACCAGGTCTGCCCGTACTCCAACGCCACTCGCGGCAACATCCCCGTCGAGCTGGTCATCGAGTAACAGCCCGGCCATCCCAGCCAAGGCCACCCCGGCCCCGTCCGCACCTTGACCGGCGCGGACGGGAGAGGGGACACCGCCCCGAGAACGGACCGCGTCCTCCGTCCGAGCCGGGCGCGCCACCGGCTCGGGGCGCGGCGGGGCGACCGTACGGTCATGGGTTCCGGCGGTCCAGCCATGCGCGGGTCTGTGCCGTGGCCAGTGCGATCAGGTCGCCCTGGGCCACATTGAAGTCCATGGCGTGCAGACCGGTCAGTCCGGCGGGCGCGGAGGCGGGGAAGTGCGAGAGGTCGCCACTGACCTGGAGCCAGTCCGCACTGACCGTGCCGTCGGTGGCGTGGGTGCACTCGCCCGTGAGCGCGTCGGGGTGGTGGGCGAAGCCCGTGGCCAGGTCGGGGAGTCGGTAGCCGTTCAGGGGCACCGCCAGAGGTCCGTTCGGCAGCAGCGCGTTGCCGCCGACCAGCCGCCGGGTGGGCAGATACAGATCGAGCGGTACGCGGGCGCCGCCGGCCTCGCCACGCAGCAGCGCCGCCGGGTTGACGCAGACCACGCGGTGGCCGGGGTTCGCCGTTCTGCCGATCACGGCGGGCAGGGAGCCCCCGGGCAGCGAGTAGGTGGCGTACGAGACCACGCAACCGGTGGGTATCGGGGCGCCGGCGGGCCGTCGGCAGGCGGGGATGTGCTGGAACGTCGACGCGGGGTCGGATCCACCGCCCGCGTCCCGGCCCTCCGGCACCTCGATGTTCCCGCCGAGCAGCGCGGCGGCGACGAGCTGCCGCCGTACCCCGGGGCGCTCGTCCAGGCGTTCCCGCATCAACGCGGCGGCGACCGCGGTGCCCTGGGAGTGGGCCAGGATGACGACCCCGCGTCGCTCGCCGGTCTCCGGGTCGCGGTTGTCATGGGCCCAGTAGTCGTCCCAGGCGTCCCGAATGTCCATGATCGCCGTGGTCAGGTCGGCGCCCGAGCCGGTGACGATCCCCGCGAGCAGCGCGGGCAGCGGTACCTGGCGGTAGACCGGCACGAACATCCGGCACAGTCCGGCGAAGCGGGCGCCCTGCATGAGGGTCACGGCTTGATGGACGTCCTGCGGCACCGGGGGCCGACTGCCGGTTTGGAGCGGTGGGTTGGGCAGGAGGTCCACCGTCGGATAGGCGTAGAAGCAGTCGACGGGCGGCTTCTTGGTGACGGTGAACGGCTCGCGCTTCCCGCTTCCGCCGGCGGCGAACCGGGTGGCGTCCAGCAGCCGGGTCCCACCGCTCGGATACCGGGTGACCAGCTCGGGGCCGGCCGACTGAGGCATGCCCTCGGCGTCCTGCCCGCAGGGGTTGTTGACCAGCCCCGGCCGGCACAGCCAGACGGTACGGTCGAGCGGCCGCGCGTCCGGGCCGGCGGCTGCTCCGGTCGCCGGGCCCGCTCGCGCGCTCGTGGACAACAGCACCGTCGCGAGAACGGCTGCCACCGGAATCAGAAGTCTTCGCACAGCGTCCATACGAGGCACGGGTGTTCCCTCCGATCGGCAGGCGCGCGGGCGCTGTCCCAGCGGGCCGGTCCGGCCCGTCTCCCTCACCTTGATCCCCAGGGACAGACTTCACACCTCGGGCGCCGAGGATGGCGACAACCGGCCAAGGTGACCGGCACCTGTCGCCGGAGCGCGGTCACCCTCTCCACGATGGCTGTGGCCGCGTGCGCGCGTTGACGTCCCCGGCGTCGGGCCTCGGGCGTCGGGCGCCAGGCCCCAGTCGTCGGGCGTGAGCCATCGAAGGCCAGGCGTCAGGCCAGGACCTCGGCGAGCCGACGCCACTCGGCGCGCGGCAGGGCCCCCGGCGCGCCGGGAGAGCTGTCGCCCGTGACGATCTGGAGAGCGACATGGTCGGCGCCCGCCGTGTGGAAGGCGTCGATACGGTCCCGGATCCGGGCCGCGTCGCCCCAGGCGTAGACGGCGTCGATCAGCCGGTCACTGCCGCCGCCGGTGAAATCGTCCTCGGTGAACCCCAGCCGCAGGAAGCTGTTGGTGTAGTTGGGCAGGCCGAGATACATCGCGAGATAACCGCGGGCCGTGGCGCGGGCGGTGTCCGGATCGGTGTCCAGGACGACCTTCAGCTCGGGGGCGAGCAGCGGGTCGGGGCCGAGGAGTTCACGGGCCTGGGCGGTGTGTTCGGGGGTGACGAGGTACGGGTGCGCGCCGCCCGCGCGGTCACGGGAGAGTTCGAGCATCTTCGGCCCGAGGGCGGCCAGTACGATCCGCCCGGCCGGCACTCCTGCCGCGTCCAGCGCGTCGAGATAGCCGACCATCGCCGAGTAGGGGCGCCGGTACTGCTCGGCGAGCTTGGCGTGGCTGGCGCCGATCCCGAGCAGGAACCGCCCCGGGTGCCCGGACTCCAGCTTCAGGAAGCGGGCTGCCGCGTCGGCGGCCTCGTACTGCCAGATGCTGAGGATGCCGGTGGCGACGGTGAGTCGGGACGTGGCCCCGATGAGGGGCACCGCGTGCTCGACACCGCTGTTGCCGCCCAGCCAGACGGCGCCGAAGCCGAGCTCCTCCAGTTCGGCGGCGGCCTCGGGAATCTCCCCGCGCAGAGCGTCGTCCTCGGAGCGGAGTTCCAGGCTCCAGATCCCGTAACGACCCACGGACTCCCGCAGATTCACCATCGTGTCGTCTCCCGCTCGGACTCGAATCCAGTAATGACCGTGCCAACTCGTGACCGTGCCAACCAGGCTCCCGCGCGGCCTATTCCTGGAGCTCCTGAGACTTCCGGAGCTTCTGGAACGCGCGGGGCGGCTGTTCCGCGAGACCGGGGAAACGGCGCCCTTGCCATCATCACCGGCCGTGGCAGTGCCCGCCTCGCCCGCGCCGCCGAACAGCTGAACGTGTCCCGCACCCGGAACCGGGTCGCTCACCGCCCGGATCACTCACCGTCCGAGTCGCACACCGTCCGGGCCGCCCGCCCTGCGTGAGGGGCGCTCGCGAGCGGTTCGCGCTCCGGAGGGAGCCCGCTCAGATACCCGTGGCGTAAGGCGCCGTCGCTGCCAGGGCCTCGTGCGCGGCGTCCAGCGCGGCGGCGCGGTCGGCCGGTACGAGGCCGACGCGTGTGCGGCGGTCCAGGAGATCGGACGCGTCGAGAGCGCCCTCGTGCCGCACCGCCCACAGGAGTTCGGCCCGCGTGACGTCCAGGCCGTCGGCCACAGGCGCGCGGAGACGCGGTTCCCTCTCCCCCAGCGCGTGGATCGCGGTCGCCTCCGTCCCGTAGCGTTCGATCAGTCTGCGGGGGGCGGAAAGAGCCGCCAGGCCCGCCCGTGAAGCGGCGCCGACCAAGGGAAGGCGGGCTGTGCCACCGCCCGGCGGGGCGTCCAGGTGACGGGCGGCCAGCGCGGCGTCGACGGCGTCCTGGGCCATCCGACGGTAGGTGGTGAGCTTGCCGCCCACGACGGTCACCACCCCTTCCCGGGAGGTCACCACGGCATGCCGGCGTGACAGGTCGGAGGTCCGCGGGCCTGCCGTATCCGCCCCGTGAGAGGTGTCCAGCAGAGGCCGCAGCCCCGCGAACGCGCCCACCACGTCACGGCGTCGAACCGGCGTGTCCAGTACGGTCCCCAGGATGTCGAGCAGGAAGCCGATGTCGGACTCCGGAACCTCGGGCACGTCCGGCACGGGGCCGTCGACCGGTTCGTCGGTCAGGCCCACGTACACCCTGCCGTCGTCCTGGGGGACGACCAGCACGAAGCGGCTCGTCTCGCCCGGGACGGGGATGTGCAGGCCGGTGTGCGGACCGGCCAGGCTCTCGGCGCGGAGCACCAGATGGGTACCGCGGGACGGGCGGAGCCGGATGTCCTCGACGAGCCGGCCGGCCCAGACACCGGTGGCGTTGATGACCATCCGGGCTCGGATCCGGGTTTCCTGCCCGGTCAGCTCGTCGCGTACCAGGGCTCCGGCGCCGTTGACGGACAGAGCGCGCGTGCGGGTCAGCACTCGGGCGCCATGACCGGCGGCGGTACGCGCTATCGCGGTCACGAGCCGTGCGTCGTCCACGAGCCGGCCGTCCCAGGAGCACAGTCCGCCGCGCAGACCGTGCCCGCGCAGGCCGGGTGCCGCTCGCAGCGTCTCGACAGCGGACAGGCGCCGTGGTCCCGGCAGCGTGCGGCGAGCGGTGCCGGCCACCGCGCGCAGGAGGTCACCCGCGCGCAGTCCGGCCTCCGCGAGGGCGGCGCTCCGCTGTGAGACGAGCGCGGTCAGCGGCATGACGAAGGGCTGGGCGCGTACGAGGTGGGGAGCGGTGCGTTCCATCAGCACCCCGCGTTCCACCGCGCTCTCGTGGGCGACGCCGATCTGACCCGACGCCAGATAACGGAGGCCGCCGTGGACGAGCTTGGAACTCCAGCGGGAAGTACCGAAAGCCAGGTCGTGCGCGTCGATCGCGGCGACCGACAGCCCGCGTGAGGCGGCGTCCAGCGCCGTACCCGCGCCGGTGACACCGAGGCCCACCACCAGAACGTCCACCGTTCTCCCCGCGGCCAGTTCGGCCAGCTCGCGGGACCGGCGTGCCGCGTTGAGGGAGAAGTCCGGGCGGGCAGCGGGGCTCACGGGGCCAGGGTCCTTTCGAGAAGGTGCCGGAGTTCGTCGTGGAAGGCGGCCTCGGTGAGCTCGGGGTCGGCGTCGTCGGTCATGGTCCGTGTCGAGAACACGAACGACTGGAGTACCAGCAGCAGGCAACGCGCCTGCCGTACCGGATGGTCCGCGCGGATGGAGCCGTCCGCGTGCCCCCGCCGCAGTGCGTCCTCGATGAACTCCAGCACCCTGTCCTGGCTCGCGCCGCGCCGGTCGAAGAGGTAGGGGAGCAGCAGTTCGGGGTCGACGTCGAGGATCTTGCGCAGCAACGGGTGGCCGCGCAGCGCCCGGAGTCCGGCCACGAGCGTGTCGACCAGGTGGGGACGTACCTGCCGGGTTCCGTCGTCCGGCGGCACCGCTCCCAGCGTGACCGCCACCCATTCACGTGTCATGACGTCGCCGACGAGGGCGCGTACATCGGGCCAGCGCCGGTAGAGCGTCATGCGCGACACCCCTGCCCTGCGGGCGACGTCGGTCAGGGTCGTTCGTCGCACACCGACCGCGAGGACACAGTCCCGCGCCGCGTCGAGGACAGGATTGTCGTCCCGCGGGGTGTTTCGTTTAGCCGTCACATGTCACAGTGTAACGACGTGGGCGGCGACGGCAAGGGAGAGTCCGTTGTCGCGCGCGGGCCCGACGGCCGCGAGGACAAGGCTGATCAGCCGGACAAGCGAGGAATCGGATGGACCCGACGCACATGCTGTGGAGTGGATGGGGAGACCCGGGCAGAGCGGCGCCTCTGCCCGGCCTGGTCACCGGCGTACTGGCCGAACTGCTCGGCGTGCGGCCCGCCGACGGACGGCCGGTGGAACTGGCGGACGTCGAACCGCGCGCCCACCGGCTTACCGCCGACGCCGAGGAAGCGCTCACGCGGATCGTGGGAGCGGGACATGTCCTCACCGACGCCGAGAGCAGGGTCCGGCACACGCGCGGCAAGTCCACCACCGACCTGCTGCGCATACGTGCCGGCGCGGTCGACGACGCACCCGACGCGGTGGTCGTGCCCGCCGACCACGACGAGGTACTGGCCGTCCTGCGGGCCTGCTCCCAATATCGGGTCGCGGTCGTCCCCTTCGGGGGCGGCACCAGCGTGGTCGGTGGTCTCACACCCGGCACCCATGACTGTTTCATCGCTCTCGACCTGCGCGGAATGAACCGGCTGACCGACCTGGACACGATCTCCCGTACCGCGGTCCTGCAACCCGGGCTGCGGGGGCCCGAGGCCGAGGCGCTGCTCGCCGAACAGGGTTTCACCCTCGGCCACTTCCCCCAGTCCTACGAGTGGGGGACGATCGGCGGTTTCGCCGCCGCGCGTTCGAGCGGCCAGGCGTCGGCGGGTTACGGCCGCTTCGACGACATGGTGACGGCCCTGCGGGTGGCCACGCCCGAGGGGACCCTGGACATCGGGCGCGCTCCGCGTTCGGCCGCCGGGCCGGACCTGCGGCAGCTGGTACTGGGCTCCGAGGGCGCGTTCGGGGTGATCACGTCGGTGACGGTACGCGTGCACCCCGCTCCCGAGACCCGCGCCTACGAGGGCTGGCGTTTCGGCTCGTTCGCGGCGGGCCGCGAGGCGCTGCGGGCGCTCGCCCAGAACGGGGCCCCGCCCACCGTACTGCGGCTGTCCGACGAGACCGAAACCGCCATTGGCCTGGCCGACCCCGGCTCCATCGGCACCGTCCCCGGCACCGCCTCCGACCCCGGCACCGGCCCGGGCTGCCTGGCGGTCGTCGGCTACGAGGGCACCGCGGTGGAGGTCTCGGAACGCAGGGCGCGCACCCAGGCCGAACTGCGCGACCGCGGCGGAGTGTTCCTCGGTGAGGCACCCGGCGAGAAGTGGGCCGAGGGCCGCTTCTCCGCACCGTATCTGCGCGATGCCCTGCTGGACATCGGGGCGTTCGCCGAGACGCTGGAGACCGCCGCGTTCTGGTCCGGCATTCCCGCGCTCCACGAGAACGTGCGGAGCGCGCTCACCACCACCCTGGCCGGCGCGGGCACTCCCCCCGTGGTCATGTGCCATGTCTCGCACGTGTACCCGACGGGCGCGTCGCTGTACTTCACCGTGCTCTGTGCACAGGGCGAGGACCCGGTGGCCAACTGGGCGCTCGCCAAACGGGCGGCGGGCGAGGCGATCCTCGCGTCGGGCGGCACCATCAGCCATCACCATGGTGTGGGTACCGACCACCGTGACGGGTACGCCCAGGAGATCGGCCCTCTCGGCGTCGAGATCCTTCACGCGGTGAAGGGCCGGCTCGATCCGTCCGGCATCCTCAACCCCGGCATCCTTCTGCCCCCCATGCGGCCCCCGGCCACCGGAGCGTAGCCATGCGACAGTTCACGGCCGTCGTCAACCCGAGCGCGGGGGGAGCCGGATCGGCGGCGGCCCTCATCCCCCTCGCCGGACTGCTGCGTGAGGCCGGCGCCGAGCTCGAAGTCGAGTACAGCCGCAGTCTCGGTCATGCGCGAGAACTGGCCCTGGGAGCCGCCGGACAGGGCCGGATCGTGCTCGGCGTCGGCGGAGACGGGCTGACGGGCCGCGTCGTCGGCGCTCTCGCGGGGACCGACGCGGTCGGCGGGATCGTGCCCGCCGGTCGTGGGAACGACTTCGCCCGCGCGGTCGGGCTGCCCGCCGAGCCGGCCCGGCTCGCCGAACTGCTCCTGCGCGGCGAACCGAAGGCGACGGACGTCATCGAGGTCGAGTCGGCCGTTCACGACCGCATGCCCGTCCTCGGCAGCGTCTACGCCGGCGTCGACGCGCTGACCAACCGCCATGCCAACCACAGCCGTCTGCTGCGCGGTGCCGCCTCCTACTACGTGGGAGGGATGCGTGCCGTGATGAGCTGGCGCCCGGCCGGTTACCGCGTCACCGTCGACGGCACCGTCCATCACCGCAGGGGATTCACCGTCGTCGTGGCCAACTCCGGCTACTACGGCTTCGGCCGGCGCATCGCACCCGCCGCGGCCGTGAACGACGGCCTGCTCGATGTCGTCATCATCCATCAGGCCTCACGCCTGTTGTTCTTCGCCGTGATGAACGAGCTCAGAAGCGGCAGACACGTGGACCGGCGGCAGGTGGAGACCCTGCGAGGGCGGGAGATACGGATCGAGTGCGACCGGGACCTTCCCTACGGCGCGGACGGCGAGGTCGAGGCCGGCCTGCCGGTCACGGCACGTGTGCTGCCAGGAGCCCTGAACCTGCTGTCCTGACCCGTCCCGGCCCCTGTTCAGCCCGACGAACCACGCCCACGTAAGACCTCGTCCCAGCGGGTGCGGCCCCGGGGCGAGGAGACACCAGGGCACGACGAAATGCGGAACAGAGGTAAATGAACGGAGCATTGGTCTACGCCAACCGCCCCTGTCCCTATATCCTCATCCGTGGCCAGTGACACACAATCCCCCCACCCAGGTTGCGTGCTGGCGCGGGCGACACCCACACAACTCTGCCCCAAGCAGCCGGGTCATCACCCCCACTCACCGCCTCCAGGAGGGTCACGGTGAAAGTTCGCACCAGAAGCTCGGCGATCATCGGCACCATCTGCCTCGTCGCTTCCCTCACCTTAGCCACGGCGTCAGCCGACGAGTCCGCGTCTCCACCTCGGGCGGCGGAGGTCACGCTCAAGGAAGTGGCCACAGCACAGAATCCGACCGCCGGCGCCGCCGGGCCGGGTGACGCGGTCTGGATAGCCGAACGCGCGGGCACCGTAAGGGTCCTGGGCGATCAGGGGCTCAGCGAGCCCGTCCTCGACATATCCGACGAGACCACCACCGACGGCGAACGCGGCCTGCTGGGCATCGCGTTCGACAAGCGGCTCGCGCACTTCTACATCTCGTACACGGACCTCGAAGGCACGAGCACCGTGGACGAATTCAAAGTGCGATACGGCAAGATCCAGCCGAACACCAGGCGCACCGTCCTCACTCAGACGCAGCCGTACTCCAACCACAACGGCGGCGACATCAGGTTCGGCCCCGACGGCTACCTCTACATCGCGTTCGGCGACGGCGGCTCGGGCGGCGACCCGCACGGCAACGGGCAGAACCTCGACACACTGCTCGGCAAGCTGCTGCGGATCGACCCGCGCGGCGGCGAGCCGTACGCGATCCCGCCGGACAACCCGTTCGTGAACGACCCGAACGCGAAGGACGAGATCTGGGCGTACGGGCTGCGCAACCCGTGGCGGTTCTCCTTCGACGCGGGCACGGGCGATCTGCTGATCGGTGACGTCGGCCAGAGCGAATGGGAGGAGATCGACTGGGCCCCGGCGGACAGCAAGGGCGGCGAGAACTACGGCTGGGCCTCGATGGAGGGCAACCATCCCTTCCGTGGCGGCACGGAGCCCGCGAACCACGTGCCACCGGTCCACGAGTACGACCGTAACGGGCTGGGCTGCTCGGTGACCGGCGGATACGTCTACCGCGGCGAGGCGATCCCCGACCTCACGGGGCAGTACCTGTTCAGCGACTACTGCGACGGCACCGTCCGCGCTCTGCGGATGGATAACGGCAAGGTGACCGGCGAGAGCGACCTCGGAGTCAACGGCGGCCAGGTCATCTCGTTCGTGCAGGACGGCGACGGCGAGCTGTACCTGCTCGACATCGCCGGCAAGGTCTCCCGCATCGACCCGGCGTAACCACGACGGGATGGAGAAACCGGCGGGATAGAGAAACCATCGAGCAGGTCGGGCCCGGTGCTGAGAAATCAGCACCGGGCCCGATGTGCTTCGCGGCCCCGTTCCGGTAGCCATGGAGGCCCCGGGGACGCGGGCCGGCGGAAAATTCATTCCGCACATGGCTATGCTGCGGCTCCAAGCGCTCATACGAAACACTCGAACGAACAGAGCGCGATGGTGGCGGCGAGGGGCCAACAGTATGCGGGAGCCGGTCGAGCTCAGGCGTCAGCGGATCCTGGCGGTGGTGCGGTCGCGGGGCGCGGTCAAGGTGAGTGTGCTCGCCGCGGAGCTGGATGTCTCGGTGGTCACGGTCCGGAGGGACGTCGAGGAGCTGGCCCGCGCCGGAAGGCTGCGGCGCGGGCACGGCGTGGCCCGCCCGGTGGTGGGGGCCGTCGAGGAGGTCACGGTTCCCGCGCCGCGGGCCGAGGAGCCGGGGCGGGACGGCGGCCCGGTCGCGCTGGTGGTGCCGGAGCGGCATACGTATCTGTACGAGGCGGCCCACGGCGCCCGGCCCGTGCTGGAAGAGGCGGGGATGCGTATCGCCCTGCATATCGCGCCGCGGGCGCCCGGCGCGGAACGGCCCCTGGTGGAAGCGGCGCTGGCGGCCGGCGCGCGGGGGCTGCTGATCGCCCCGAGCTGGCGCGGCGCGGTCTCGGAAGCGGCGGATTACGGCTGGCTGTCCGAGGTGGCGGTGCCGACGGTGCTGATGGAGCGGCGCCCCCGGCCGGGCAGCCCACTGCACGCCCTGGACTCGGTCTGTTCCGATCACTGGTACGGGACGTATCTCGCGGTCGATCATCTGGTCGCGCTGGGACACCGCCGGATCGTGCTGGCCGCCCGCGACGACAGTCCCACGGCGCGCAGCGTACGCCGCGCCTTCGCCGAGATCGCCGCCGCCCGGCCCGAGGTGGAGGACTGGTCGGTGGTCCTCAGCTCGCCGGACGCGGTGCCGGGTCCTGAGGACGACGACTCCGCCGGGCTCGGCGGCGCTGCGGGTGACCGCACCCCCCTCGATCTCGCCGCGCTGCTGGCCGAGCGCCGGGCCACGGCCGCCGTCCTGCACGGCGACGTGGACGCGCTGATGCTGGTGCAGCGGCTCGCGGATCAGGGGGTGCGGGTGCCGCGTGACTGCTCGGTCGTGGCGTACGACGATGTGGTCGCGGCGCTGGGCAGCACCCCGCTGACGGCGGTGTCCCCGCCCAAGGCGGAGGTCGGGCGGGCCGCCGCCGAGCTGCTGCTGCACCGGCTGGCCCGGCCGCTCGGCGCCGCCGCCGGTCCGGTGCGCAGGATCGAGCTGCTGCCGACGCTGAAGGTACGCGGTTCGACCAAGAGGCCGCGCGGATAGGTGGGGCGGCGTCGCGTGCCGATGGGCGGCGCCCCTCCCAACCCTCGAAGAAAACTGAGCGTTTGACCGCTTTGATTTTCTTCTGAGCGATCTATTGACCCCTTCCGATCAGCCGATCAGGATTCCCCGTGTCTCATACCGGAGCCGTCAAGTAGTCCGGCCGGCCCACCGTCCGCCGTCCGCCGTCCGCCGTCCCAGGAGAGAGATGCCCACCGCACCGACCGTACGTCCCCGTCCGCGCGCCGCCCTCGCCATGAAACCGGATGCCGCCGCCGCGGTCCTCGGACCCGAGACCCTGGCCGCCCTCGGCGCGGTCTGCGATCTGACACCACCGCCCGTACTCGACGACTTCACCACCGACCGCGCCCGCGCCACGCTCGCGGATGTGGAGATCCTGATCACCGGCTGGGGCTGCCCGCCCCTCGACCCGGCCGTACTGGAGCTGGCGCCCCGGCTGCGCGCCGTCGCCCATACGGCGGGCACCATCCGTGGCCATATCACCGAAGCCTGCTGGGAGCGGGGCATCGAGGTGTCCTCGGCCGCCGCGGCCAACGCCCTGCCGGTGGCGGAGTACACCGTCGCGATGATCCTGCTCTCCGGCAAGCGCGCGCTGGAACGGGCCCGTGACTACCGCGCCGCGCGCGATCGCGACGGCTCGCCGGGCATGGACGGCACCGTGGGCAACTACGGCCGTACCGTGGGCATTCTGTCCGCCTCGCTGATCGGCCGGCGCGTCATCGAGCTGCTGCGGCCGTACGACTTCCAGGTGCTGTTGCACGATCCGTATGTCTCCGACGAGGAGGCGGCGGCGCTCGGTGTCCGGCCGGTCGGACTCGCCGAACTGTTCGCGGGCAGCGACACGGTGAGCGTCCACACTCCCCTGCTGCCCGCCACCCGCGGGCTCGTCAGCCGGGAACTGCTCACCTCCATGCGCCGGGACAGTGTGCTCATCAACACCGCGCGCGGCGCCGTCGTCGACCAGGACGCCCTCACCGATGTCCTCAGGCAGGACCGGATCCGGGCCGTCCTCGATGTCACCGAGCCGGAGTTGCTACCACCGGACCATCCGCTGTGGACCTGTGAGAACGCGCTGATCACCCCGCATCTCGCCGGTTCGCAGGGCAATGAGACACGAAGGCTGGCGGATCTGGCGGTCGGCGAAGTCGAACGCTGGGCCGCGGGCGACGGCTTCGCCCATCCCGTACGACGCGAAAGGCTGGCGTTCCTCGCATGACCCCACCCCTCGTACAGGCCGCGCCCGCACAGCCCGTGTCCGAACTCCCCGCCGAAGACCGGACGCTGAGCCCGAACACCGGTCATACCCGCGCGCGCTGGGAGGCCGCCGCCGACGGTCTGCCGCGGGCCGCCTGATGGACGCGGATCGCCTTCGACCCGCTGACGACCGGCCGGTCGCCGAGCGCTACTTCCGGTTGAGATAGGCGAGGCCGGGGTGCTCACGCGTGTAGCCGTCCACGAGACGGCGGGCGACGGTGACGGAGTCCACCAGCGGGTGCAGGGCGAATGCCTTGGCCGCGGTGGCGCGTGAGCCGCTTTCGGCGGCGGCCAGGACCTCGCGCTCGACGGCCTTGACGCCGCACACCAGGCCGGTGGCGTGATCCGGCAGGGGGGAGACGGCCAACGGATGGGCGCCGTTGGCGTCCACGAGGCAGGGCACTTCGATGACGGCCTCCTCGTCCAGCACACGCAGGGTGGTGCGGTTGCGGACGTTGAGGATGAGCGTGGCGCGTTCGTCGCGGGCGATGGCGCGCATCAGGGCGAGCGCGACCTTCTCGTAGCCGCCCGACTCCAGGTCGTCGGCTTCGCGCTCGCCGACGCCCGCCGCCTCGCGGTTCGCCGCCATATAGGTGGCCTCGCGTTCGGCGCGGGTACGGTCCCAGGTCGCGAGCGCGGGGGCGCCCGGCCGCTCCATCTCGTCGTAGAAGCGCGCCTGCTGGTCGCGGAGGAACGCGCCGCGGGTCTGCTCGGCCTCCTGGTAGGCGCGTACCGCTTCGCGGTTGAAGTAGTAGTAGTGGAGGTATTCGTTGGGGATCGCGCCGAGGGACTGGAGCCATTCGGTGCCGAAGAGCTTGCCCTCCTCGAAGGAGCCGAGGGCTTCGGTGTCGGCGAGCAGCCGGGGCAGTTCGTCGCGTCCGGCGACACGCAGCCCGCGCAGCCAGCCGAGGTGGTTGAGGCCGATGTAGTCGATCGACGCCTCGTCCGGGTCGGCTCCGAGGGCGCGCGCGACGCGACGGCCCAGACCCACGGGTGAGTCGCAGATACCGATCACACGGTCGCCGAGATGCCGGGACATGGCTTCGGTGACCAGGCCGGCCGGGTTGGTGAAGTTGATGACCCAGGCGTCGGGGGCGAGCCGGGCCACGCGTCGCGCGATGTCGACGGCGACGGGGACCGTGCGCAGTCCGTACGCGATGCCACCGGCGCCGACCGTCTCCTGGCCGAGCACGCCCTGGTCCAGGGCGACGCGCTCGTCGGCCGCGCGGCCTTCGAGTCCTCCGACGCGGATGGCGGAGAAGACGAAGTCGGCGCCGCGCAGAGCCTCGTCGAGGTCGGTGGTGGCCGTGACGGCCGGTGCGTCGGGGACGGCCGCGGCCTGCTCGGCCAGTACGCGGGCGACGGCCGTCAGCCTCGCGGCGTCCGGATCGTGCAGGGTGACGTCGGTGACGCGGCCCTCCGCGTGGTCGCCGAGCAGTGCTCCGTACACCAGCGGCACCCGGAATCCGCCGCCGCCGAGAATGGTGAGCCTCACGCCTGAACCGCCTTCGGTGCCTGAGCCGACTTCATACCTGAACCACTTCTACACCGGCAGCCCCCGGCGCGGCGCGGGTGGCCGGGTCCGAGGGGACGTTGGTCAGCTCCACAGCAAGATCCTCGGGGCCGCGGACCTCGCCATTCCGGTGCTGACCGCGCCGCTCTTCTACGATGCCACTGCTCGTCATGTTCTTCATGGGTGCTCGCCGGATCGTGGCGGGCCCGGCCAAGGGGGCCATTCGCTGATGACCGGATCGCCGATGACCGTACGTCCCTGGGAGTCCCCCGAACTCACCTCCTGGCGGCGGCTGCCCATGCATGCCGTGGACCGCCGCTCCGGTGGCCTCCCGCTGGACGGTCCCTGGCGTTTCCAGCTGCTGGCCGCGCCGGACGCGCCCCTGTCGGAGGAGTGGACGGAGTCCGTCGTACCGGGCAGCTGGACCACCCAGGACACCGGTGATCCGCCGTGGTACACCAACTGGCGTATGCCGTGGCCGGAGTTCCCGCCGCTGTCCCCGGCGGCCAATCCGACCGGGGTGTACGAGCGGGAGTTCACCGTCCCCGCCGACTGGGCCGGCCGCCGTGTCGTGCTCCATGTGGGGGCCGCCGAGAGCGTGCTGATCGCCGAGGTCAACGGCCGCCCGGTGGGGATGGGCAAGGACTCGCATCTGGCGAGCGAGTTCGACATCACCTCGGCCGTACGCCCCGGCGCGACGGGCACCGTACGGCTGACGGTGATCAAGTGGTCCGACGCCTCGCACATCGAGGACCAGGACCAGTGGTGGCACGGCGGCATCACCCGCTCCGTCTTCCTCTACGCCACCGATCCACTCTGGCTGGCCGACGTGAGGATCAGCGCGCCCGCCGACGGCCGGCTGGTGGTCGACGCCCAGGTACGCGCGGCCCACGGCCCGCTGCCCGAGGGCTGGCGGGTCTCGGGCCGGATCGAGGGCGCCGGTGAACTCGTCCCCGACCGGGAGTACGCCGAGTGGTGCGCCCAAAAGGCGCGGGTCTCGGACTTCCTCGGCGAGGCCCGGCTGCGGGCGACCGTACCCGACGTCCGCGCCTGGTCCGCCGAGACACCCGCGCTGTACGGGCTGACGCTCCGCCTGCACCGCCCCGACGGCTCGGTGGCCGACACCTCCCACCACCGGACCGGCTTCCGCACGGTCGAGATCACCGGCAAGGACCTGCTGGTCAACGGCGAACGGGTGTTCGTCCGGGGCGTCAACCGGCATGACTTCCATCCGCTCACCGGACGGACGGTCACCGCCGCGGAGATGCGGGCCGATCTGGAGACGATCAAGCGCTTCGGCTTCAACGCCGTCCGCACCTCGCACTACCCCAACGATCCCGCGCTGCTCGATCTCGCCGACGAACTGGGGCTCTATCTCGTCGACGAGGCGAACATCGAGAGCCACCACCACGCCCATGAACTCGCCGACGACCCGCGCTATCTGGCGGCCTTCACCGAGCGGGTCTCCCGGATGGCGCTGCGCGACAAGAACCATCCGAGCGTCATCGTCTGGTCGCTGGGCAACGAGAGCGGCTACGGCGCGAACCATGACGCGGCGGCCGGCTGGCTGCGCCGCTACGACCCGACCCGTCCGCTCCAGTACGAGGGCGCCGCCAAGACCGGCTGGTCCTCGCAGGAAGTCGCCGGCGACATCCTCTGTCCGATGTACGCGTCACTGGACGAGATCACCGCGCACGCCGCCTCCGGTGAGCAGACCAAGCCGCTGATCCTGTGCGAGTACTCGCACGCCATGGGCAACAGCAACGGGACGCTCGCCGACCACTGGGCGGCCATCGAGACCACCCCCGGGCTCCAGGGCGGCTTCATCTGGGAGTTCTGGGACCACGGAATCCTCCAGCGCACCGACGACGGGGAAGATCCCGGCCGCCCGGCGGGCCTCGCGGGCGCGGGCGCGTACCAGGACGGGGTGGCGGCGGAGGGCTATCGCTGGGCGTACGGCGGGGACTTCGGCGACACCCCGAACGACGGCGCGTTCTGTGCGGACGGGCTCGTCTTCCCCGACCGCACACCGAAGCCCGCGATGTACGAGCACCGCGAGATCGCCGCCCCCGTCCGGCTCTCGCACGGGCCGTCCCACGGGCCGTCGTACGGGCACGACGGGGACATGCGGATCACCAACGCCCAGCACTTCCGCGATCTGTCCTGGCTGACCGCCGAATGGGTGCTGTCCTCGGAGGAGGCGGCCACCCGCACCGCGCCGGCCGTCCTGCCCGAGGTGCCGCCCGGCGGATGGGCGAACGTTCCGCTCCCTGACGGGCTCCTCGCCGGACCGGCCGGGGACGCCGGTGAGATGTGGCTGACGCTCCGCGTGACCACCCGGGACGATGAGCCATGGGCGCCGCGCGGCACCGAAGTGTGCACCCCGCAGATCCGGTTGAGGCGGCGCTGCACCCCTGCCGTGGGGCCCGCGGCCGGGGGCGGGGGCGGGGCCTGGGACGAGGACTGGGCGGTGATCGGTGCGGACGGGCTGCTGCGGCATCCGCTGCTGTCCTCCCCGCCGGCGCTGAGCCTGTGGCGCGCGCCCACCGACAACGATGTGCTGGGCGGCGCGGCGGAGCACTGGCGGAAACTGGGCCTCGACCGGCTCGTACGCGAACGGGCCTCGGTCGAGCGCGTGGGCGGCCTTGTCACGGTGCGCGTCACGTACCCGACGGCCGCCGGAGCCGTCGCGCACGAGCAGGTCTTCACCCCGCTGAGCGGCGGCGGACTGCTGGTCGAGGAGACCGCGGTCCTCCCGGAGGGGCTTACCGACGCCGCGCGCGTGGGCACGGTCTTCGAGACGGTCAGCGGTCTCGACCGGATGGAGTGGTACGGGCAAGGGCCGTGGGAGACCTATCCCGATCGGCGCGCGGGCGGCCCGGTCGGCCATCACCGCGCCCCGGTGGACCGGCTGTTCACCCCGTATCTGCGCCCGCAGGAGAGCGGCGGGCGCGCCGGCGTACGGAGCTTTTCGCTGCTGTCGCAGGAGACCGGATCCGGGGCCGGGCTGACCGTACGGCTCGACGCGCCCCGGCAGGTCTCGGTCACCCGCCACCGCGCGGCCTCTCTCGCCGCCGCCACGCACCACGACGAACTGGTACCGCTGCCGCACTGCGTGGTCCATCTGGACGCCGCCCACCGGGGTCTGGGCACCGCGTCCTGCGGGCCGGACACACTGCCCCGCTACCGGCTGGGCGCCGGGACCTATCGCTGGTCATGGACGCTGCGCCCGCTGTGAGCGGGGCGCTTCCCGGCCGGCGCGCTACCGTGCCGCGGTGAAGTCCCCCCGGACCTCGGCGGTCCGGTCGGAGCCGGTCGCGACCGCCGTGTACCGGTCGTTCCGGGCGTCCCGCGCGCCTTCCGCGTGGTCGTACTGCGCAGCGAAGACATGCTCGCCGGCCGGGACCGTGACACCGTCCTTGAGCGTCCACCGGTAGACCAGCGCGCCGGTCTCGGGGCGTACGGAGACGGTGAAGTCCTCCTCCGGCAGCGACCGCCAGGAGCCGGTGTCCCGTACCCCTCCGGTCTGCGCGACACGCAGTTCGAGGGTCAGTGAGGTCAGTGGCCGGTCCGTTCTGAGCGTGATGTTGCTCTGCGCCCAGTAGGCGTTGCTGTTCGGGTCGAGCGCGCCGTCCGACCAGAGATAGCCGTCCTGGGCGTCCGCGGGCGGGCCGTCGGATGTCCCGCCCGACGGGCCCGGGGTGGTCGCCACCGTCCCCGCCCGCTCGGCGCCGTCGTCCATGACGGCCGCGAGGGCGAGCGCGCCGGCGGCGAGGACGCCGGCCGCCGCTGCCGCCGCCGTGGCGACCCGGAACCAGGACGCCGGGCGGTGGGCCGGCGCCCCGGCGGGGCGCGTCCCCGGCCCGGCCATGCCCCGCTCGACGCGCGCGAGCATCCGCTCCCGGTCCGGGCGGTGGGCCCGCGCCGTCTCCTTCAGCCGCCTGTGCAGCTCGTCCATCAGCCCCTGCCTTCAGCACGTGTCGAGGCGCGCGCGGAACCACGTGCCGGGGTGGGCGCCGCGGCACGCTGCGAGGCCACCGTCGCCTGCACCTCTTCCGCCGTGGCACCCGGCCCGAGCAGCCGTCCCAGCTCGGCCATCCCCCGCGACGACTGGCTCTTCACCGTGCCCACCGAGATGCCCAGGGCAAGCGCCGTGTCCCGTTCGGAGAGGTCCAGGGCATACCTCAGCACCACGCAGGCGCGTTTGCGGAACGGCAACCGCCGTAACGCCGCCCGGACATCCAGCACGGCCGGTACGTCCGGATCGTCGAAGCGCTCGCCCCGCTGCGACCAGAACAGCGAGACGCGGCGGCGCTCCCGTACCGCGCTCCGGATCCGGGAGCGGGCCAGATTCGCGACCACCCCGCGGGCGTACGCGACCGGGTGATCGGCGGCCCGTACCCGGTCCCAGCGGCGCCACATCGCGAGCAGGGCGTCCGAGGCCAGATCGTCGGCCGTGTCGGCGTCGCCCGTCAGCAGATAGGCCAGCCGGGACAGTTCGGCGTAGTGCCGCTCGAAGAACGCGTGGAACTCGGCAGCGGTGGCGTCATCGACCACTGTGCCCACGGAGCCGCTCCTTGTCCGCTGTCCGCTCCCGCACCGGCCGTTCCCGCCGCGGCGGGATGCGCGAGCCCAGCACTCGCGCGACTCCACCCCTTGTCCCTCCCGACCTCATTAGCACAGCCGAGGGGTTCATGGGACAGGAATCACGCACTGATGGCTTGATCTGAGGTTCGTCGCACAATTCCGGCCAACCATGGGCGACTTGCGGGTCCGCGGGCAACCCGGAGTGACGTACTTCCGATCTGACAGGTGGCACATAGATGACGCATAGGTCCTGTCACGAAACGTCGTGATATTCCCGGCCGATGGACCCCGCGCCATCCGTGCGCACCACTGTTGTTGTGGCACTCGCAGACGAGGAACCGATGACCAGACCTCACCACTACAGCCGTACGCGCCGATCGGCGATCGCCGCCGGGGCGGCGCTCGCGGTGATCGCGGGCGTGGCGGGAGCCGCGCCCGTCGCCGGAGCGGCGACCCCGGCGGGCCCCGAGCTTTCCCTGATCGCCGCCTCCAACTCCGTGATAATCGACCGCTACGAGGGCGAACCGGGGGTCTATCTGGACCTCGGTACGTATGTCACCGCCGATGGCGGGCCTCTGGAGTTCCGGGTGACGCGGGCGTCCTACAAGGAACCCGTGGTCGCCAAGCAGATCATCCGCGAGGGGAAGAAGACACGGACCAAGACCCTGCCGAAGGGTCTTGTGAAGGATTTCTCCGGCCTGCCTGGCTTCCTCCAGGTGACCGTCAGCGACGCGGCGGGCGCGGCGGTCGTGAAGACCACCGAGACGTTCTGCCCGAACAACGCCTCGGGCCGGATCCGTCCGGACGCCCCGTCCACCTCGAAGTATCCCGAAAGCTGCTCCACGAACCCCTTCACACTCGGTTCGGTGTGGGGTGTCGAGAACGGCTGGGCGACCAACACGAACCTGGGTTACTACTCCGAGCCGGTCGACCTGCCGGCCGGGGAGTACACCGCCAAGGTGTCCGTGACCAAGAAGTACCGCGACCTGTTCGGCATGCCCAACACGTCGAAGTCGATCAAGGTGACGGTGCGCGACCGCAAGTGGGACGAAGGAGGCGGGGTCGGAGCGGCGCCCTCGGGAGCCAGGGCCGCCGGTCACGGCGGGGGGCATGGCGGCGGTCATGGCGGTCACGGAGCGGCTGCGGGGCACCCCGGCGCTTCGGCGCACATGAGCAGCAACGGCCGCGGGGCCGACGCCCCGGCGCCGCCCGCGCTGCCGAACGCGCTCACCTCCGGCAAGGCCGCGGCCCATCTGGGCGACGGCCCCGGGCACACCGACGGTTCCCGGATCGCGCCCGCGCTCAAGCCCAACGCGAAGCGTCCGGCCGGCCGCGCGAGCGTGCCCGACGTACCCAAGCCCGATCTGCGCGCGCTGCCGGCGTGGGACATCTCCATCACCGACGGCGAGGACGGGGACGTCCCCGGCAAGGACTATCTGGCCTTCAGCGCCAATGTGTGGAACGCCGGTCCCGCGCCACTGGTCGTGGACGGTTTCCGCAGCCCCGGCAAGGACCTGATGGACGCGTACCAGTACTTCCACGACGCCAAGGGCAAGCAGGTCGGCTACGCGCCCGCCGGCACCATGGAGTGGGACGCGCGACAGGGCCACGAGCACTGGCACTTCACCGACTTCGCCAGCTACCGCCTGCTGAGCGCCGACAAGAAGGAGGCCGTGCGCAGCGGCAAGGAAGCCTTCTGTCTGGCGAACACCGATGCCATCGACTACACCGTGAAGAACGCCAACTGGCACCCGAACAACACCGATCTGTCCACCGCCTGCGGTGTGCAGAGCTCCGTCTCCGTACGTGAGGTGCTGGACGTCGGCTCCGGCGACACGTACACCCAGTACCGCCCCGGCCAGTCGTTCGACATCACCGACCTGCCGAACGGTACGTACTACATCGAGGTGCTCGCCAACCCCGAGCGCCGGCTTCACGAGACCAGCCTGTCCAACAACACCGCGCTGCGCAAGGTGGTGCTGAGCGGCACCGAGGGCGCCCGCAAGGTGACCGTGCCCGCGCATGACCTGATCAACGCTCCCTGATTCGCGGGTCGTTGATTCGCGGGTCGTTGATTCGCGGGTCGTTGATTCGCGGGTCGTTGATTCCCGGCTCTCTGGATCGTGGCCCTCGACGGCCCTTCTACGGCCCCTCGACGGCCAGGGGGTCCGGGCGGTGCGAGCCGCCCGGACCCCCGTCCGCGTGCTCATCCGGTGAGATCGATCCGCGCGAGGCGCAGCGGTCCGCACAGGGTGACCCGCAGGTCGTGCTCGCCCGAGAGGGCGAATTCGGCGCGTGGGGTGGTGCGGTAGTCGTACGGTCCGCCGCCCGCCCGGACCTCGATCACCGCGAGTGTCCCGCCGTCGGCCGTGGTCAGGGTGACCTCCCCCTCGCCCGCCGCGTCGAGGGTGACCCCGCTCGCGCCGTCCCCGAAGTCGCAGTCGCGGAAGAGCAGTTCGCCCGCCTTCCGCTCGCCGTCCGAGCCGAGCGGGGTCACCGCGTCGCCCGACACCTTGGTCCGGTCGACGATCTCGGTGCCGGTCTGCTCGTCGTAGTCGGCCGCGGCCAGTCCGTTCCGCCGCAGGTCCCTGGCGCGCGGGGTGTCGCCCGGGACGGTGTGCGGGACCGAGCGGCGGATGTCCGCGCTGGAGGCCGCCGCCTCGAACACATACGTTCCCTCCGGTACGGTCCACGCGCCGCGCGCCACATCGTAGTGGCCCAGTTCGTCTCTCCTGACGGCCAGTTCGACGGTACGGGACTCCCCCGGCGCCAGCGGTACGCGGGCGTGCGCGACCAGTTGACGGTGGGGACGCGGGACGCGCGGGACGGCCTGCCGGGCGTACAGCTGCACCACCTCGTCGGCGGCGCGCGAGCCCGTATTGGTGACCGTGACGCGTGCCACCAGATCCGGGCCGACCTCCAGGGCGTCGTAGCGGAACGAGGAGTACGACAGCCCGTGGCCGAAGGCGTACAGCGGGGTGCCGTCGAAGTAGAGGTAGGTCTGCCGCGAGCCGATGATGTCGTAGTCGAGCAGACCGGCCGGATCCGCGTCGTCCGCGTACCACGTCTGGGGCAGCCGTCCCGCCGGTGAGACATCACCGGCCAGTACCCGCGCCAGCGCGGCGCCGCCGGCCTGCCCGCCGTGGGCGGTCCACAGCAGCGCCGGGAGCCGGGCCTGCGCGTCGGCCACCGCGTAGGGATAGCCCGAGGTCAGCACGAGTACGGTGCGCGGATTGGCGGCGTGGGCGGCTCGCCACAGCCGGTCCTGGCGCGCCGGCAGGGCGAGGGTGTGACGGTCCTCGGTCTCCCGGCCGTTGATATGCGGGTCATTGCCCGCCACGACGACGACCACCTCGGCGCCGGCCGCGGCGCGGGCCACCGCGTCCTCGCCGCGCTCCATGACGACGAGTTCGAGAAGTGTGCCGCGGCCGGCAACCTTCAGGCCGTCGGTGGCGACCGTTACGTACCCGCCGGTCCCCGCGTGTACAAGGAGGTGCCCGCCCTCGTGCTCTTCGAGCCGGAAGGTCTCCTGGACCACCCAGCCGCCGGGCTGATCGGCGGAGGCCCGTACGTACCCGTCCTCGGCGACGGACAGATAGCGGCCGTCGGGCGCGCGCAGTGTGATCAGCCCGTTCCCCCAGTCGGTCAGAACCAGTTCGGTGGCCTCGCCGGACCCGTCGGCGTCACAGGTCAGCGGCGGGAGGTCGGTACGTCCCGCCGACAGCGCCGGGTCGAGCGCGCCCTCGGCGCCTCGTGCCTCCTCCGCCGTCTCCTGGGCTGTCTCCCGCACCGTCCCGGACGGGGGCACCCGGACCCAGCCGCCCGTCACGGCCCTGAGCCTGACCCGGTCCGCGCCGTCGGTGAAGGTGACACGGTCGGCGCCGAAGCGTTCACGGAGCCCGTCGAGCGGGGTGGAGCGTCGGATCAGGGTGCCGCTGTACCAGTCGAGTTTGCACTCGTCGGCGAGCGGGCCGACCAGCGCGATACGGCGGCCCGGTGCGATCGGCAGCAGTCCGTCGTTCTTGAGCAGGACGACGGCCTGCTCGGCCGCCTCCTGGGCGAGCGCGCGGTGTCCGGGGGTGTCGAAGGCCGAGGTCTCCCGGTACGGATCGCGTTCCGGGTCGAACTCCCCGAGCGCGAACCGCACCGTCAGCTGCCGTCGTACCGCCGTGTCGATATCGGATTCACCGATCAGTCCCCGTTCCAGGGCGGCGCGGATCCGCCCGGTGATCAGGGACGCGTCGGTGCCGTGGTCGGTGAAACTGTCGACGCCGGCGCGCAGCGCGGCCGCGGTGGCCTCCTCGTGGGTGCCGAAGTACGCCTCGGCGTCGACGAGATTGCTCGGCGCGCCCGCGTCGGAGCAGACCAGCAGCTCCTGGTCGGTCCAGCCGCGCAAGTGCTCGCGCAGCGCGGGCGAAAGATGGTTGGGACGCCCGTTGACCAGGTTGTACGCGGGCATGACCCCGGCCACCGCACCCGCCTCGACGGCCCCGCGGAAGGCGCGCAGATCGTACTCGTGCAGGACACGGGGGCGGATGGAGGAGGATGTGGTGGCCCGGTCCGTCTCATTGTTGTGCGCGAGCCAGTGCTTGAGCACCGGAGCCGTACGCCAGTAGTCGGGGTGGTCGCCGCGCAGACCCCGGGTATAGGCGGTGGCCAGGGCGGAGGTCAGCCCGGCGTCCTCCGAGTACCCCTCCTCGTTGCGTCCCCAGAGCGGGTTGCGCAGCGGATTCACCGTCGGGGCCCAGACGTTGAGCCCGACCCGGCCGTCCCGCGCGCGCATCGTCCGTATCTCCTGGGAGACGGCCTCCCCGACCCGGCGGACCAGCTCCTCGTTCCAGGTCGCGCCGAGCCCGACGGCCTGCGGGAATACGGTCGCGGGCCCCATCCAGGCGACACCGTGCAGTGCCTCCTGTCCGGTACGGAACGCGGCGACGCCCAGGCGCTCCACCGCCGGAGCGAACTGGTGCAGCAGGGCGGTCTTCTCAGTGAGTGTCAGCCGCGCGAGCAGATCCTCGACGCGCGCGGCACGGGTCACCCCGGGGTCACGGAAGGGCGGCTGGTCCTCGGTCACGGAGGGTTCTCCCTGGAGAAGGTCGGTAGGGCCGAAAGGGCCGGAAGAGACTGCCGAATATCTTTCGAAGCGCTTCGATGCTCCGAGTCCACCGGTCTACTGTCAAGACATCCCGGGACGCCGGGCACCGGCCCCACACTCGGACAACTTCCGTTCCTCTCAGGCTTGTTGAGCGAGGATGACCGAGCGGCAAGGAATCTTGGAGGTGACTCTTGTGCCTCCCGAAGGGTTCATTTAACCTCGCAGCAACATCGAAGCGCTTCGACAAATCTTCGACTCCGCAGCTGCCCGGTGGGCTTCCGCCGTATGTTCCTGCGCACCACGAAGGGTTTGACGCAATGACGCCGAAGTCCTCCTCCGCACCGAGCAGGAGAAGCTTCCTCGCCTCCACCGCGGTCGCCGCCACCGCCGTGGCCGGCGGCGCCCCGCTGCTCGCCGCCTGCGGCGGTACGCGGAGCGGCAAGAAGGAGGGCACCACCTCCGGGAAGGAGGCGCGGAAGATCCTTCCCGCCTTCGTGGCACAGAGCGTCGTGGCGCCGGACATCCCGCCCGAGAACGGCTCTTCCGCCGGATTCACCCGGGCGATCGCCGCCGCGGACCTCAAGGACTCGGTGCCGGACAAGCTCGGCGCGGGCAGCCGCATCACCGTCATGTCTCCGTACTGGGGTACCCCGCCGGCCGGTGACAACCCGTACTACGCGGCCATGAACGACGCGATCGGGGTGCGGACCGTCTGGCAGAACCAGGACGGCAACACCTACGACGAGAAGCTTGGCGCGGTGCTCGCCTCCAGCGGGATACCCGATGTGGTGGTCGTGCCCGGATGGAATCTGACCGGCAAGATCCCCGGCGCCGTCAACGCCAAGTTCGAGGATCTTGGACCGTATCTCTCCGGCGACAAGGTCAAGGACTTCCCGAACCTCGCGGCCGTACCGACCGACGCGTGGCAGCGCTCGATCTTCGGCGGCGCGCTCCGCGGCATCCCCATGCCCGCCTCGTACGTCGTGAACATCGCGCCCTTCTACCGCAAGGACCTCTTCGACAAGCGGGGATACGAACTGCCCCGCACGGCCGATGAATTCCTCGCGCTCGCCAAGGAGATCACCAGCGCCAGGGCGAAGGTGTGGGCCTGCGACGACATGAAGTGGACCGCCTTCAGTATGTTCGGGGCGCTCTCCGGCAACGACAAGGCCCTGGGGTGGGACCTGGTCGACGGCAAGCTGGTCAACCGGGTCGAGACCGCCGCGTATCTGGAGGCCCTGGAGTGGACGCGCACGCTGTATGCCGCCGGGGTGGTCCACCCCGACGCCAAGGCCGTACAGGGCGACGCCGGCAACCGGTTCACGGCCGGCCAGGTCCTGATCTACAACCAGGATCTCTCCCACTGGTACGCGAAGACCGTCGAGCAGGCGGCCACCCCCGGGTTCGCGATGGGCGCCCTGGACCTCTTCGGCCACGCGGGCGGTGACCCGACGCTCTACGCCGTCCAGCCGGCGAGCATCTGGGCCTTCGTCAGGAAGGGCTCCTCCGAGAAGCTGGTCAGGGACGTGCTGGCCATGGCGAACTTCACCGCCGCGCCGTACGGGACGAAGGAGCGCATGCTCACCGACTACGGCGTCGAGGGCACGCACTACACGGTCGAGAAGGGGCTGCCCGTCAAGAACGACAAGGGCACCATCGAGGTCGCCGGCACCTTCGACTACACCGGTGACCCGGCCGCGTATGTCGCCCACCCCGACCGTCCCGATATCGCCAGGGCGCAGGTGGAGTGGCAGCAGCGCATGGGGGCCTTCACCAAGAAGAGCTCCTTCTACGGGCTGACCATCACCGAGCCCACGCGCTGGACCAATCTCGCCGATGACTTCGAGCAGCTGGAGGACGACATCGTCCGCGGCCGGAAGAAGGTCGGCGACATGCGGCGTGCCGTCTCCGACTGGCGGAGCGGGGGCGGCGACCGGCTGCGCGACTGGTACCGGAAGCTGCTCGACGAGTCCGGACCGGCCGCGAACTGACCCACGGCACACGACGGCAGGGAGTGCAGGTGTCGCAGAGCACGCTTCCGGACGCGGACGTACGCCGGCGTGCGCGGAGCTCGCTCCGGCCGCCGCGGCGGAAGGGCGGGAACCGGCCGCCGAAGCGCGGGAGGACTTGCGGACCGGCCCTCCGGGTGCGGCTGCGCCGGGACCGGGCACTGATCCTGATGACGCTGCCCGCCGTGCTGCTGGTGCTCGTCTTCAGCTATCTGCCGATCCTCGGCAATGTGGTGGCCTTCCAGGACTACGACCCGTACCTCAGCGACAACGGTTTCGTCGCGATGCTGGAGAGCCCCTGGGTCGGTTTCGAACAGTTCGCACGGATCTTCGGCGACTCCGCGTTCTGGGCCGCCGTACAGAACACCCTGGTGCTGTTCTTCCTCCAGCTGGTGCTCTACTTCCCCGTCCCGATCCTGTTCGCGCTGCTGATCAACAGCGTCGTACGGCCCAGGGTGCGTGCGGTCGCCCAGGCGGTGATGTATCTGCCGCACTTCTTCTCCTGGGTCCTGGTCGTCACCGTCTTCCAGCAGATCTTCGGCGGCGCGGGCATCATCGCCCAGACACTGCGGCGCCACGGCGTCGAGGGCTTCGACCTGATGACCGACCCCGGCCTCTTCAAGTTCCTGCTGACGGCCGAGGGCGTCTGGAAGGACGCCGGCTGGGGCATCATCGTCTTCCTCGCGGCGCTCGCCTCCGTCAACCACGAGCTGTACGAAGCCGCGGCGATGGACGGGGCGAACCGGTGGCGCCGGATGTGGCATGTCACGCTGCCCGCGCTGCGCCCGGTGATCGCTCTGCTGCTGGTGCTGCGCGTGGGGGACGCGCTGACCGTCGGCTTCGAGCAGATCCTGCTCCAGCGTGACGCGGTGGGACGCGACGCGGCGGAGGTCCTGGACACGTTCGTGTGGTGGACGGGCATCCGGAACCAGGACTTCGGTTACGCGGCCGCCGCCGGTCTGGTCAAGGGCGTCATCGGTCTGGGGCTGGTTCTCACGGCCAACAAGGTCGCCCATCTCATGGGCGAGCAGGGGGTGTACAAGAAGTGAGCGCCACCGACACCGCCGCCCCCACCGGCTCCGGGACCGCCGCCCCGCGTGGGCGCCGGCAGGGGAGCCGCTTCCGGGCCGCCCCGACACGTCCGGTCTGGGAGGAGAAGCCCACCAGGGCCGGACTCGCGGGCAAGGGCATCGCCCTCTCGGCCGCCTGTCTCGCGATCCTCTTCCCGCTCTGGATCGTGATCGTCACCAGCCTGTCCTCGCGGCGCACCATCGACGCGGCCGGCGGTCTGGTGATCGTGCCCAAGGACCTCACCCTCATCGCGTACGAGGAGCTGCTGAGCGGTGGTCAGGTACAGCGCGCCGCTCTGGTCAGCCTGGGAGTGACGGCCGTGGGCACGGCGTTCAGCATGGTGGTGTCCGTCCTGTGCGCGTACGGACTCTCCCGTACGAACTCCGTCGGGCACCGCTGGATCCTGATGACGCTGCTGGCCACGATGTTCTTCGGGGCCGGTCTGATCCCTACCTATCTCCTGGTCCAGGCGCTGGGGCTGACCGACACCTATCTGGCGCTGATCCTGCCGGGCGCGGTGAGCGTCTTCAATGTCCTGGTCCTGCGCTCGTTCTTCATGAACATCTCCCCGGAGCTGTTGGACAGCGCGCGGATCGACGGCGCGGGCGATCTCCGGATCCTGTGGCAGATCGTCGTACCGCTCTCCCGTGCCGTGATCGCGGTCATCGCGCTCTTCTACGCGGTCGGTTACTGGAGCGCCTGGTTCAACGCGTCGATCTATCTGACGGACCAGGACATGATGCCGCTGCAGAACGTCATGATCCAGCTGGTGCAGAAGCAGGAACCGCCGACGGGCCTGGGGCAGCGGATCAAGACCGGTCAGCTCTCCCCGCTCTCCGTGCAGATGGCCGTCATGGTGCTGGCGCTGCTGCCCGTCGCCGTCGCCTCGCCCTTTGTCCAGAAGCACTTCAGGAAGGGCATGCTCACCGGCGCTGTCAAGGGCTGACGCGCCCCCGGGCCTGCTCGCGCACGACCTCACCGGGTGCCGCCCCGGCGCGCACTCCCCCACGACGGAAGGTGACGTCATGTCCGATCCGACGCACGGACCCCGCAGACGTACGGTGCTCACCACGGCCTCCGGGACAGCGGCGGCCCTCGCGCTGACCGGCGCCCCGGCGATGGCCGTGCCCCGGCACTCCCCCGTCGCCGCCGACCGGGCGGCGGCCGAGCAGCCGTACCGCTGGCGCACGGTCACCATCGGTGGCACGGGCTTCCTCACCGGTGTGCTCTTCCATCCCGCGGTGAAGGGGCTGGCCTACGCCCGTACCGACATCGGCGGCGCGTACCGCTGGGACGACGCTGCCCAGCGCTGGACACCGCTCACCGACCATCTCGGCTGGGACGACTACCATCTGCTCGGCGTCGAGGCCATGGCCGTCGATCCGAACCAGCCCGACCGGCTCTATCTCGCTCTCGGCGCCTATACGCAGTCCTGGGCGGGCAACGGCGCCGTGCTGCGCTCCACCGACCGGGGTGCCACCTGGAGCCGTACCGCTCTGCCCGTGAAACTCGGCGGCAACGAGGACGGCCGGGGCGCGGGCGAGCGGCTGCTCGTCGACCCGCGCGACGGCGACACCCTCTATCTCGGCACCCGCCATGACGGACTGCTCAAATCGACCGACCGGGGCGCGAGCTGGGCCACCGCCGCTTTCCCCGCCGCCGCCGGCGCCTCCGGCCAGGGCATCACCTTTCTGGTGGCCGCCGGGCGTGTGGTGTACGCGGGGTGGGGCGACGGCGGCGGCGCGCTCTACCGTACGAGCGACGGCGTGGCGTGGGAGGCCGTCCCCGGTCAGCCGTCGGGCGCGTCGGCGCGGGTGCCGATCCGCGCGGCCTTCGACGCGAACGCCCTCTCCCTGTATGTCACTTACGCCAACGCGCCGGGCCCCAACAACCAGACCGACGGGTCGGTCCACCGGCTCGATACCGCCACCGGCGTCTGGAGCGAGGTGACGCCCGTCCGGCCCTCGGGGGGCGATGCCTTCGGCTACGGGGGCGTGGCCGTCGACGCCAGGGTCCCCGGTACGGTCGTCGTCTCCACCAACAACCGCTGGGGCCCGGTGGACACCCTCTACCGCTCCACCGACGGCGGCGGGAGCTGGGCCTCGCTCAAGGACACCGCGGCGCTCGACATCCGGGAGACGCCCTATCTCGGCTGGGGCGCCACGCCCAAGTTCGGCTGGTGGATCCAGGCCGTGGCGATCGATCCGTACGACTCGAAGCACCTCGTGTACGGCACGGGCGCCACCCTGTTCGCGACCCGCGATCTGGTGCGCTGGGCGCCCTGGATCCGGGGACTGGAGGAGTCCGCGGTACGACAGCTGGTCTCACCCGCCACCGGAGCCGCGTCTCTTCTCAGCGGTCTCGGCGATATCGGGGTGATGTACCACGAGTCGCTGACCGTCTCCCCCTCCCGGGGCATGGCCACGAACCCGGTCTTCGGCTCGGCGACCGGTCTGGCGCTGGCCACGCTGAAGCCGTCCTATGTGGTGCGCACCGGCTGGGGCGACCACGGGAACGGCGCCTCCTCGACGGACGGCGGCCAGAGCTGGCGCCCGTTCGCGGGGCAGCCCGCGATCGCGTCGACGGCTCCCGGACCGATCGCGGTGAGCGCCGACGGCGCCACGCTGCTGTGGTCGTTCGTCCACTGGGACGGTACGCGGCATCCCGGTTTCCGCTCCACCGACGGGGGCGCCGGCTGGAGTGAGGTGGCCACCTTCCCCAGGGGCGCGGTGCCGGTCGCCGACCCGGTCGACCCGCGGCGCTTCTATGTGTACGACACGGACGCCGGCGCCGTGTACCGCTCCACGGACGCCGGCGCGACGTTTGTGCGCGGCGCGGGCGGACTGCCCTCCGGGGACGTCCAGTTCCGGATCGCGGCGGCGCCGGGACGTACCGGTGATCTCTGGCTGTCGGCCAAATGGAACGGACTGTTCCGGTCGACCGACGGCGGTGGTTCCTTCACCAAGGTCACCAGCTGCAGGGCCTCGTACGCCCTCGGCTTCGGCAGGGCGGCCCCGGGAGCGGCCTATCCCGCCGTCTTCCAGACCGGCGCGACGGAGGACTTCGTCGGGGTGTACCGCTCCGACGACGCGGGGGCCGGCTGGATCCGGATCAACGACGACGCCCATCAGTGGGGCTGGACCGGTGAGGTGATCGCCGGCGATCCGCGCGTCCATGGCCGTGTCTATCTGGGCACCAACGGCCGCGGTATCCAGTACGGAGACCCCGTCTGATGCCTTCCCTGGACGACGCCACACGGGGCCGCGTGCTCTTCGGCGGCGACTACAACCCCGAGCAGTGGCCCGAGGAGACCTGGGCCCAGGACGTGCGGCTGATGAGAGAGGCCCGGGTCAACTCCGTCACCCTGGGCGTCTTCTCCTGGGCGAAGCTGGAACCCAGGCCGGGCGCACGGGACTTCGGCTGGCTCGACCGGCTGATGGACCTCATGGCGGAGAACGGCATCGGGGTCGTCCTGGCCACCCCGACCGCCTCCCCGCCGCCCTGGATGGGGTCGCGCCATCCGGAGACCCTGCCGCGCGACGAGGACGGCCGGACCGTGTGGTGGGGCTCCCGGCAGCAGTTCTGCCCCAGCTCGCCCGTCTACCGTGCGTACGCCGCCGCCCTCACCGAGGATCTGGCGGCGCGGTACGGCGGCCATCCGGCGCTGCGCATGTGGCACATCAACAACGAGTACTGCACCCACTGCTGGTGCGACGGGACGGCACGCCACTTCCGCGACTGGCTGCGCGCCCGGCACGGCGGTCTCGACGCGCTCAACGAGTCCTGGGGCACCGCCTTCTGGAGCCAGCGTTACGACAGCTGGGACGAGGTGATCCCGCCGCGGCGCGCCCAGTATCTGCGTAACCCCGGGCACACCCTCGACTTCCGGCGCTTCACCTCGGACGCGCTGCTGGAGTGTTACACCGCGGAACGCGACATCGTCGTGCGGCACACCCCGGACATACCGGTGACCAGCAACTTCATGCCGTTGTGGAGCGGTCAGGACGGCTGGGGATGGGCGGAGCGCGAGGATGTGGTGTCCGTCGACATCTACCCCGACCCGAGGGATCCGTACGGCGGTCAGTACAACGCGATGCTCGGTGATCTGACCCGCTCCCAGGCGCGGGGGCCCTGGGTACTGATGGAACAGGCGGCGGGACCGGTCAACTGGCGTGGCGTCAACCACCCCAAGCCGGCCGGCCTCAACCGGCTGCTGTCGTGGCAGTCGGTGGCACGCGGCGCCGACGCCATCTGCTACTTCCAGTGGCGCCAGTCCCGGCAGGGCGCGGAGAAGTTCCACTCCGGGATGCTCGGCCACGCGGGCGAACGGGGCCGCACCTTCCGGGAGATCAAACGCGTCGGCGCGGAACTCGCCCTGCTGGGACCGGAAGTGACGGGCACGCACACCGGCGATGAGATCGCCGTGTTGCACGACTGGGATTCCTGGTGGGCGGACCAGCAGGACGGCCGGCTCTCGTCCCGGCTCGACTACCCGGAGGTCCTGCGCGCCTGGCACCGCGCCCTGTGGGAGTCGAACCTCCGCACCGGCTTCGCCCGTCCCGATCACGATCTGAGCGCGTACCGGCTCGTGGTGGTGCCGCACTTGTATCTGCTGACCGACGCGGCGATCGACAACCTGGTCCGTTACGTACGCGACGGCGGCACCCTCGTGTCGGGCTTTCTGACGGGCGTCGCGGACGAGGACGACCGGGTCCGGGCGGGCGGGATGGACGCCCGGCTGCGCGACCTGTTCGGCATCGGCACCGTCCACGAGTGGTGGCCGCTGGACGCGGACGAGACCGTGGAGTGCGACGGCTTCCGGGCCACCCTGTGGTCCGAGGAGCTGGAGGTGTCGACGGGTGAGACCGTCAGCTCGTACACGAGCGGAGAGCTGGCCGGGCTTCCGGCCGTCCTGCGCAACGGCCGTGCCTGGTACGTCTCGACGCTCCCCGAGCCGGAGGCTCTGCGTGCGCTGCTCGCCCGGGTGGCGGACGGCGCGGGTGTCCGGCCTGTGCTGGCGGGACTGCCCGACGGGGTGGAGGCGGTACGCCGGGGCGAGCTGCTTTTTCTGCTCAACCACGGCGTGAAGGAGGCCACCGTCGCGGTCGGCGGCCCGTACCGGGAGCTGCTCGGCGATCGCGCGGTGGACGGCGCGGTGGAGCTCGGCCGCCACGGTGTGGCGATCCTCCGCCCGAGCTGACGCCGTGATGAACCACTGAACCACCCAACCGGTCAGCCACTCAGCCACTCAGCCACTCAGCCACTGAACCACCGAACCACGGATGAATCGCCGAACGCTCTACGACAGCATCTGAGGTTCGGGGGCGGGCTCCCGGACCATCGGGGCCAACTCCTCCTCGAACTGGGGTGTATGGGCCGGCTTCTCGGTCTCGGGCGGCTGACGCCACATCAGCTCGACCGGGGCAGCGGGTTCCCGGCGACGGCCCGGGGACCCGCGCTCTCCCGTACGGTCAACTCGGGCCGCAGCAGCACGACTTCGTCCGCGCCCCGGCCCGCGAGCTTCGCGACCACCTGCTCGACCGCGTGCCGTCCCATCTCCTGTGCCGGGACGGCGACCGAGGTGAGGGGGACGGAGGCATGGACGGCGACCTGATCGGGGCAGATGGCGACAACCGAGATGTCCTCCGGTACGGCGCGCCGCTGCTGGCGCAGCAGGGCCAGCAGCGGGTCGGTGGCGGCCTCGTTCTGGACGATGAACGCGGTGGTACCTGGACGTTCGTCGAAGATCCGGCCGACAGTGGCGGAGACGGCCGCGTAACTGCCCTCGCAGGGCCGGTGCAGCAGCCGCAGCCCCAGTTCTCCGCTGCGCTCACGCAGACCGCTCAGCGTACGTTCGGCGAAGCCGGTGAGGCGTTCGTACACTCCCGGGGCCTCGCCGATGACCGCTATCTCGCGGTGGCCGAGCCCCGCCAGATGCTCCGCGCACACGGCGCCGGCCGCGGCGAAATCGAGGTCCACACAGCTGAGTCCGGTGGTGTCGGCGGGCAGTCCGATGAGTACCGAGGGGCGCCGCGCCTCCCGCAGCAGCGGCAGCCGGTCGTCGTGCAGCTCCACATCCATCAGGATCATCGCGTCGGCGAGGGCGCTCCCCTCGATCCGGCGTACCGCCGCCGGCCCCTCCTCGCCGGTCAGCAGCAGCACGTCGTAGCCGAAGGTACGGGCCGTGGTGGCGACCGCGATGGCGATCTCCATCATCACCGGTACGTACATGTCCGTGCGCAGCGGCACCATGAGCGCGATGATGTTCGACCGGCTGCTGGCCAGCGCGCGGGCACCGGCGTTGGGGTGGTAGCCGAGCTGTTCGATGCTGCGCTCGACCCGCTCCCGGGTGGAGGCCGAGATGGACCGCTTGCCGCTGAGGACATAACTCACCGTGCTGGCGGACACTCCGGCATGCTGAGCGACATCGGCAAGGGTGACCATTCAGCTCTCCAGGCAGGCCGGTTGAGGCGTGAAGCGCTTCGACAGATCCGCCTTCGAGACTAGATGGCATGTCTATGACCTGTCCATAGTCGGATCGAAGCGCTTCGACACCCACCCTCACGAAGAGCGGGTCCGGCCGACCGGCCGGACCCGCTCACACGAGAGTGACTGCCGCTATGTCACCAGCTCCGTGCGCGCGCCGACCGCGGTCTCCCAGTCGGCACCCTCGGCCACCAGCGCGCGGTACGGACGGGCCGCCCGCGCCATGTTGACGGAGACCGCGCCGCTCACCCGGCCGTCGCGCCCGTAGAGGGCGATGAGCTTGCGGTCCGCGACCGCGCCCTCGACGACGCGCATCCGGTCGGCGTCCCGTGTACGGCCGAAGATCTGCACCTTCAGGTCGTACTGATCGGACCAGACATACGGAACGGGAGCGAACGGAACGGCGTCACCGGGCCCGGCGAGGATGTTCCTGGCGACGGCCAGGCCCTGTTCGGCGGCGTTCGTGCGGTGCTCGATCCTGGTCGGGGCGCCGGTGCGCGGGTGCAGCCAGCAGGCGACATCGCCGGCCGCCCAGACCCCCGACCCGGCGTACAGGGTGGGATCGCACTCCACTCCGTCGCCGACCGGAAGCCCGCTCCCTTCCAGCCAGGCTGTGCTGGGCCTGGCCCCGATCCCGACCAGTACCGCGTCCGCGGGGAGCGTACGGCCGTCGGCCAGCCGTACCCCGGTGACCCGGCCGCCCTCGGAGCTGATCCCCTCGACGAGCACGCCTGTCTCCAGCCGTACTCCGTGGTCGCGGTGCACCTCGGAGAGCATCGTGCCCAGTTCCGGACCGAGTACGTCGGACAGCGGCATCGGGACATCGCTGACCATGGTGACCTCGCTGCCCAGTTCACGGGCCACCGCGGCGGCCTCGCAGCCGACGAAGCCCGCCCCGACGATGACGAGCCGCGGCCTGCCGCGCAGATCGTCCCGCAGCCCGAGGGCGTCCTCCAGGGTGCGCAGCACATGCACCCCGGCGATGCCTTCCGTACCGGGCAGCCGCCGGGCGGCGGCGCCCGTCGCCACCACGAGGGCGTCGTAGCCGATCCGTTCACCGTCGGCCAGGACGACCTCGCGCCCCGCCGTGTCCAGGGACGTCGCCCGGACACCGAGCCGCAGATCGAGCCGGAGGTCCTTCAGTACGTCCTCGCCGCGCAGCCGCAGCCGCTCGGGCTCCCAGGCGCCGGACAGCAGCTGCTTCGACAACGGCGGTCTGTCGTAGGGGAGATGGACCTCCTCACCGATGAGGGTGATACGCCCCTCGAAGCCGGCCCGGCGCAGCCCCTCGGCGGTGGACATACCCGCCGCCGAGGCGCCCACGACGGTCACATGCCGGACTTCGCTCACTCCCGCTCCGCTCACTATGGCTCCAGTCGGATCGCGGCGGCCGGACAGATGAGCGCGGCCTCGCGTACCTGCTCGTGCAGCACGACCGGCGGCCGCGCGTCGAGTACGAATGCTATGCCGTCCTCGTCCCGCTGGTCGAACACTTCAGGGGCGGCGATGACGCACTGTCCCGCTCCGCAGCACTTGTCCTGGTCGAGCTGAACTTCCATGTTCTCCCTCTCCGCTCCGGTGGTCACCAGGCCACCGGAAGCGCGTACACCCCGTACACGCCCATGTCGGCACGGAAGCGGATGTCCTCGAACGGCACGTCGAGCCGCAGGTCGGGCAGCCGGCGGATGATGGTCTCCAGCGCTATCTGGAGCTCCACCCGGGCCAGCGGCTGGCCCAGGCACTGATGCACGCCGAAGCCGAAGGCGACATGGCGGCGGGCGTCCCGGGTCACATCGAGGTCCCCGCCGGACGGGAAGACATCCGCGTCACGGTTGGCGGTGTTGAGCGTGCAGATCACGCCCTCGCCCGCGCGGATCGTACGGCCGCCGACGGTGACATCCTCGGTGGCTGCCCTGGTGACCCCGTTGTGCACGATGGTCAGATAGCGCAGCAGTTCCTCGACCGCCCCCTTCACCAGGGAGGGGTCTTCCTGGAGCCGGGTCCACTGGTCCGGTTCGCGCAGCAGGGCGAGCACGGACAGCGCGGTCATGTTCGCGGTCGTCTCATGACCGGCGACCAGCAGCAGCAGCCCCATGGCCGCCGTCTGGGGCATGGTGAGCTCGCCCCGGGCCATCAGCCGGCTGATGATGCCGTCGTCCGGCGCCTGCTCCTTGGACTTCGCCAGCGTGGTCAGATACTCGACCAGTTCGTCCCTGGCGACCAGGACCTCGGCCTCCGTCGAATCGTTGTGCAGCAGGACGCGGCTGCGTGCCTGGAAGTAGTCGTGGTCCTCGTAGGGCACCCCGAGCAGCCGGCAGATCACCAGGGACGGCAGCGGCAGCGCGAACTCCGTGACCAGGTCGGCCGCCGACCGGGAGGCGGTCATCCGGTCCAGCAGATCGTCGGTGAGGCGCTGGATCTCCGGGCGCATCGCCTCGATCTTCTTGACCATGAAGTCGGCGGTGAGCATCCGGCGCAGCCGGGCGTGGTCCGGGTCGTCCATCCGGATGAAGCTCGACTCGCCCTCGGCCACCTTCTTGCGTGCGGGGGTGAGGAAGGGGTAGCCGGGGCGGGTCGCCTCGGCGCTGAACCGCGGGTCGCCGAGGACCGCGCGGACGTCTTCGTGACGGGTGATCAGCCAGCACTGGGAGCCGTCCCAGAGCGTCACCCGGGTCACGGGGGCTTCCTCGCGTGCCTGTTCGTACGAGGGAGGCGGGGCGAAGGGACAACCGCCCCGGGAGGCGGGGGCGGTGAGGAGCGGGGGGTGGTCGGTGACGGTCATGGGGGGTTCTCCTTCGCACAGGGTGCGGATGGACTTCCAGGGAGACCGGGCGAGCGAATTGCCTAACAAAAGCAATTAACTCTCGGTCACGCTAACGCGCCTGTACGTACTGAAGGAAGGGGGCAGAGGAGCGGGTTCCACATTGGCCGAATGCCGACCGCCGCCGACTGCGCCCCCTTGCGCGGTGATGCCGTTACAGTTCCTCCATGCCGGACGCCGACACCGCCCCGGAACCCACAGCCGCATTGGAGAAGATGCTGGCTCTGCTGTCGTATCTGCTCACCCGCTCCCAGGCGCACGACCAGCAGATCTCGCAGGCAGGCGTCACCGCGCGCCGCTCGGACGTGTATCTGCTGCTGGCCCTCGACAAGAGCGAAGGCGGCAGCAGGGTCGGCGATCTCGCCGACCGGCTCATGGTCGAGCCCTCCCATGTCACCCGTCAGATCGCCCGGTTGCAGGCCCAGCGGCTCGTCGAACGCACACCCGATCCGCTCGACGGCCGCGCCCGCCGGGTGGTGATCACGGCGGAGGGCACGGCTCTGCTCACCCAGCTCCACCGGGCCAACCGCGACAGTCTCCAACGGGCCCTGCACGGCGTGGAGGAACGCGACATCGCCACCACCGTCGATGTGCTCCAGCGGCTCGTCGACGGTTATGTGCGCCGGGTACGTACGCAGGCCCTTCCGGAACAGTACGAGGCCCGCGCCCCGGGCGCGACCGGCGGCGTCCCCGACCAGCGCGCGTCCGGCGTTCAGGAAGCCGGCTGAACCGCGCCATGTCCCTTGGGGGCGGGGACAATCCGAGGCTCCTTGTCGTGGACATGGCGTAATCGAGACGGTGGCCCGGGGCACGCCGCCCGGACACGATCCGTTCAGCACATCCCGATGCGCCGGCTGTCCCCCCACACTGGTGACGGGGCGTCACCCGGCCAGGAACGAAGGCGACCCGGGATGCCTGACAGGTGGCAGCGGCACGTCCGGCCGATCGGGCTCGTCTCGGCACTCGTCCCGTCAACCGGGTACGGGCCCTGCTCACGGCCCGGCTGCCCTCCGGCGCACGGGTGACCACGACCGGGTGACCGTCACCTACCTATGGACCGGCCTGTACGCGTCATCGGTCCGCACCGTCACACCGTCTCGCGTGGAGCCCGCCGCCGCCAGTGGCGCGGCTCCTGGTCGGGCAGCCAGCCGAAGGCCAGCGAGCTGCCGATGACGCCGAGCAGCAGACCGACGAAGAACCCGCCCAGATTGGACGTGACCCAGGTGCCCAGGGTGACCAGCACACCGATGACCGAATAGAACAGCCGCTGCCCCGGGTTCAGCAGTACCAGCAACCCGCATACGGCCATGACCAGCGGAAGCAGATAGGCGGCGATACCTCCCGCGCCCGCCTGCAGGACAACCGAGATCGAGGCCTGTTCGGTGAGCAGGATCTCCACTCCGCCGAGCAGCAGGAGCGCCCCGCCCCAGAAGGGGCGGCGTCCGCGCCAGGCGGTGAAGGCACGCAGCGGATGGCGGCCCCCGGCCGGGACGGCGGTCCCGGCCGGGGGGTTCGTTTCGAGGGGAGCCACGCTCAGCAGCCCTTCGAACTGAAGTTGAGATGAAGGTTGGGCAGCCGGAACTTGGCAGCGGTGGTAGCCCAGTTGGTCTGGCGCAGATTGGTGATGGTGACGGTGTCGGCCTGCTGGCCGAAGACGCCGAGGGGCCCCTTGACGCCCGCCTTGGTGAAGGTGCTCGCGTCGCCGCCGATCTCGATGTTGTCGAAATCGGCCTGATTGCCCGTCAGGACCGTGGAGTCGGTGGTCAGATCGGTCGCGGACACGGGTGTCCCCTTGTCGCCCGCGGTGATGTGCAGATAGGTGCCGCCGATTTCGACGCTCTGGCAGAGCTTGGTGAGTTTGGCCTTCTTGATGGCGGAAACCACCACCAGGACCTGGCCTCCGGTGTCACCGGCGTTGGGGCTGCCCTCCGCCATGTTGTCCATGCCGCCGAACTGCTCGAAGCCCTCGCCCTCCAGGCGGTCGGCCGTGACCGTGAAGGGCATGCCGGAGATGGCGAACTGAGCGGCGATGGCGCCCTGCGCCGTGAGGATCCCGAGGGTGGCGGCCGCGGCGACCGCCGGTACGCCCATGAGCGCGGCGCGGCGGAACCGCACTCTCCCCCGCCGTTCGGCTTCCTCTGGCGTTTCACCGCCGGTGATTTCGGACGTGGCCATGAGCTGCTCCTGATGGTGTGATGACCGGAACGAGCTTGCGCGGCGATGTCCTGGCGCGGACGGCTCCCGGCGCCGGCGGGGTTTCCCCGGAACCGGAGCATGTATTCAAAGCCCCGCCCGCCCGGCGGGCGGACGGCGCTGCTTTGAAGACACACCCTGGCTGACGGCGCGGCCATGGGAGTCGACCCGGAAAGTTACTCCCAGGTATCCACGCGGTCAACCACCTTGTGAAAATTGGGTGTTGATCGCGCACGAGGCCCGGTGCGCGCCCCCGGCAGTGCCGCTGACGTCTGGGTACCGTGGGTAACATTCATCGGCGACTTCCCTCTCGGGGCCTTGACTCCGTGCAGGGGACAGGTTTACAACCCTCTTGGGTTTCCTTCTGTGCCGCGCTCGTCCGCGGCGCGGTGCGGGTCCGTGGCGCCGGTCCCGTACCGCGACCGTTCACCCCACACGCCCTCTCGGCGCTGCCCCGCGGGCACCGCCCTCTCGCACCGTCCTGCCGCTCCGCCACTCTGTGAGGAGCGGGTGCCACAGCCGGCCGCATCCCTCGCCGGCCATGACGACGCGCCCGGCCGAGCCGCCACAGCGCGTACGTAACACCTCACACCTCACTTCACCTCACCGCTCGCGAAAGGGACTTCGCATGGGTACTCGCACGGGCTTACGGCGCACTGTTCTCGCCGTCGCCGGCGTCAGCGCCGCTGTCGCGCTCACCACCACCGCAACGGCCTCCGCCACCGGTACGACGTCCACCACCGGTACGGCCGCCATCGGGGCCGCCGCCGGCAATGTCCTTACCTACGGCAGCGCGGCCGGCCCCGCCGTCGCGGTCGGGGACGTCTTCACCTCCTCGCTCAGCGGCGGCGCGAGCGTCGCGATCCGTACCACTGCCGGCGGATCCACCGGGATCACCTGCACGACGTCGCAGTTCACCGCGACCGTCACCGGCAATCCGGCCGCGCCGGGAACCGCCACCGAGTCGCTGACGGCGCACACCTTCGGCGGCTGCACATCGAACATTCTGGGAACCACCGGGGTTCAGGGCATCACCGTCGACCGGCTGCCCTACAACACGACGGTCACCTCCGGGGGGCCGCTCACGGTGGGCGCCGGAGCGGCGGGCGCGGTACAGACGACCGTCAAGCTGAACACCCTGCTCGGCCTGACGACCTGCGTCTACACCTCCACAGGGCTGAGCGGCGCCACATCCAACACCGACAACTCCATCACCTTCGCCAACCAGTTGTTCAGCAAGTCGTCGGGGCCGGCCACCTGCCCGGGCTCCAGCTACTTCTCCGCCAAGTACGGCCCGGTCAAGGACACGAGCCAGTCCGGCAGCCCGTCCGTATTCATCAACTGACGTACGGACATGGTGTGTTGACACGTTGACGCACTGGCACACCGATGCCCATGCGACAGCGTTCGCATGGGCATCGGCCGGCGACCGGGCAGGTGATACTCAGGCGTTCTTCCGGGCGACGCCTCCGTACATGGCGATGTCGCGGTCGTCGATGTCCTCCTGGTCGGCGTCCGGCCGCCAGTGGTGGACCTGGGTGACGCCCGGCTGGACCAGATCCAGACCGTCGAAGAACGCCTCGGCCTCGGCGTGTGTACGCAGCTGCATGGGCATACCGCGGCGTGCGTACTCGGCGGCGACGCGGCCCACCTCCTGCGGGGCGAAGTCGGCGGTGCCGATGGTCATGGCCAGGAAGCTGCCCGCCGGCAGCGGGTCCAGCAGGCGCCGGACGAGACCGTGGTCGTCGTCGGTGTCGAGGATGAAGTGCAGGATGCCGATGATCAGCAGCCCGACCGGTTCGCGCAGATCGAGGAGTTCCTGGAACTGGGGCGAGCCGAGGATCGCGTCGGGGTCGCGCATATCGGCGTCGACATAGGCGGTGCGGCCCTCGGGGGAACTGGTCAGCAGCGCCCGCGCGTGCGCGAGCACGATCGGGTCGTTGTCGACGTAGACGATGCTCGCGTCGGGGCGGACCTCTTGGACGACCTCGTGCACATTGGGCGAGGTGGGCAGGCCCGTGCCGATGTCGAGGAACTGCCGGATGCCCTCCTCCCGCGCGAGATGCCGGGCCGCGCGATGCATGAACTCCCGGTTGGCCCGCATGTGCACCGGCAGCGCCCGCCACTCGCGGCACATCGCGTCTCCGGCTTCCTTGTCGACCGGGTAGTTGTCTTTTCCGCCCAGGATGTAGTCATAGACGCGGGCCGAATGCGCCTCGCCCGTGTCGATCCGCCGTACTGGATTCTCCTGCTGCGCCATCTTCACTCCAGGTCCCGATCGAAGCTTTGGCCAGGAGTCTAGGCACTGAGACATCTCAAGATCGCGTGGAGTGGACACATACAAGGAACATGAAAGGATTCAACCGATCCTCCAGGGAAGCTAGAGCAACGCCAACCACCCCGTCAATAGGGGGAACTTGTCATTCTCCCGGCCGTGGCAAGGTCGCCACAGAACCCTTGACAGGCCACACGCGTCTCCCTACTTTCACAAAAGTGAAACGATTCATCTTCGAGTCGTAACGGAGTCGCATTGTGATCAGCAGAAGACGACTGCTCGGCACGTCCGCCACCGCCCTGGGCACAGCGCTTGTCGCCGGGACCGTTCCGGCCGCCGGAGCCGATCGGTCCATGGCCCCCGCCGCGGGGCCGAGTGCCGGGGCGGGCGCGCGCGTCAGCGAACCGACCGTCGAGTACGTCCGCCAGCCGCTCGGCCTCGACACCCCGCGTCCCAGGCTGAGTTGGCCCGTGGTGTCGGACCGGCCGGGAGTGCGGCAGAGCGCGTATCAGATACGGGTCGCCACCTCTCCGGAACGTCTTGCCACGCCCGACGTCTGGGACAGCGGGCGGATCACCTCCTCGCAATCGGTCCTGGTCCCGTACGCGGGCCCTGAGTTGAAGGCACGTACCCGCTACCACTGGTCGGTGCGGGTGTGGGACGCCGACGGCAGGGCGTCGGGGTGGAGCGCGCCGTCCTGGTGGGAGACCGGACTCACCGACGCCTCCGACTGGTCGGCACGCTGGATCGCCGCGCCGGCCGCGCTCGTCGGCGCGCCCGCACTGGACGGCGCCTCCTGGATCTGGTTCCCCGAGGGGGATCCGGCGAGCAGCGCCCCGGCGGCGACCCGTTGGTTCCGGGGCCGGGCCGAGATACCGGCCGGCGTCACCCGCGCCCGGCTGGTCATGACCGCCGACGACGGCTGCACCGCCTCGGTGAACGGCGTCCGTGTCGCGCACACCGAGGCGAACGGCCCCGCGGAGAACTGGAAACGCCCCGTCGTCGTCGATGTGACCGGCCAACTGCGCCCCGGCGCCAATGTGATCGCCGTCTCCGCCACCAACGCGACCACCGGTCCAGCGGGTCTGCTCGGTCTGCTGGAGCTGACGACAGCGGACGGCACCACCGCCTTCGCCACCGACGGCAGTTGGCGGACCACCGACCGGGAGCCCTCCGGCGACTGGCAGAGCACCGATTACGACGACGCCGCGTGGCCCGCCGCCAAGACGCTCGCCGCGTGGGGCTCGGGCCCCTGGGGCGCGGTGCGGGTCTCCTACTCCCCCGCCGCGCAGCTGCGCCACGAGTTCCGGCTGCGGAGCGGGGCGAAGGTCGCACGCGCCCGGCTCTACTCCACGGCACTCGGGCTGTACGACGCGTATCTCAACGGCGAGCGGATCGGCGAGGACCGGCTCGCGCCCGGCTGGACCGACTATCACCAGCGCGTCCAGTACCAGACGTACGACGTGACCCGGCTGCTCAGATCCGGTGCCAACGCCCTCGGGGCGACGGTCGCGGCGGGCTGGTACGCGGGGAACATCGCCTGGTTCGGCCCGCACCAGTACGGCGAACGGCCCGCCCTGCTCGCCCAGTTGGAGGTCACGTACACCGACGGCACGACTGAGCGGGTGCTGTCGGGCACCGACTGGCGCGCTGCGACCGGCCCCGTGACCAGCGCCGATCTGATGGCGGGCGAGGAGTACGACGCCCGGCTGGAGACCGAGGGCTGGACGCGCCCCGGGTTCGACGCGACCGGCTGGTTGGCGGCCGAATCCGTCGACGAGGTCACCGCCGCGCTCGTGGCGGAGGTGGACGGTCCCTCACGGGTGGCGGGTGAGCTGCCCGCGAAGAAGGTGACGGAACCCCGGCCCGGCGTCTTCGTCTTCGATCTCGGCCAGAACATGGTCGGCGCGGTCCGGCTGACCGTCTCCGGCGCGGCCGGTACCACCGTACGGCTGCGCCACGCCGAGGTGCTCAACCCGGACGGCACGCTCTACACGGACAATCTGCGCACCGCCCGCGCCACTGACACCTACACGCTCAAGGGCGGTGGCCAGGAGACCTATGAGCCGCGCTTCACCTTCCACGGCTTCCGCTATGTCGAGGTGACGGGCTATCCGGGGACGCCATCGCCCGGCGCGGTCGTGGGGCGTGTCATCCACACGTCGGCGCCGTTCACGATGGACTTCAGAACGAACGTCCCGATGCTCAACCAGCTGCACAGCAATATCACTTGGGGCCAGCGCGGCAACTTCCTCTCCGTCCCCACCGACACGCCCGCCCGTGACGAACGGCTCGGCTGGACCGGCGACATCAATGTCTTCGCGCCCACCGCCGCGTACACCATGGAATCGGCGCGCTTCCTCACCAAGTGGCTGTGGGATCTGCGGGACGCGCAGGAGGACGACGGCGCCCTCACCCATGTCGCCCCGGATATCGCCGGGGTCGGCAGCGGCGCCGCCGGCTGGGGAGACGCCGGGGTCACCGTGCCCTGGGCGCTCTACCAGGCGTACGGGGACGTCCGGGTGCTGGAGCAGTCGTGGACCTCCATGCTGAAGTGGCTCGACTATCTGGAGGCGCACAGCAGCGGCTATCTGCGTCCCGCCGACGGGTTCGGCGACTGGCTCAACATCCAGGACGAGACACCCAAGGACGTCATCGGCACGGCCTACTTCGCGCACAGCGCCGACCTCGTCGCCAGGGTCGCCGAGGTCCTGGGCAAGGACCCGGCGCCGTACGCCGCCCTGTTCCGCGCCGTACGCGACGCCTTCCGCGCGGCCTATGTCTCCGCGGGCGGACGGGTGAAGGGCGACACGCAGACCGCGTACGTCCTGGCCCTGTCCATGGACCTGCTGGCCGACACCGACCGCGGGCGCGCCGCCGACCGGCTCGTCGAGCTCATCAGGGCCAAGGACTGGCATCTGTCGACGGGCTTCCTGGGCACCCCGCGGCTGCTGCCGGTCCTCACCGCCACCGGTCACAACGATGTCGCCTACCGGCTGCTGACACGGCGGACGTTCCCCAGTTGGGGCTACCAGATCGACCAGGGCGCCACGACGATGTGGGAGCGGTGGGACTCCATCAGGCCGGACGGCGGTTTCCAGGACGCCGGGATGAACTCCTTCAACCACTACGCGTACGGCTCGGTGGGCGAGTGGATGTACGCGAACATCGTCGGTATCGCCCCGGGTGGCCCGGGGTTCCGGAAGATCGTCGTACGGCCGCGGCCCGGTGGCGGGGTGACGGAGGCCGAGGGGCGCTACGACTCGCTCTACGGCCCGGTCACCACACACTGGACGACGGACTCCGACGGCTTCCGGCTCACCGTCTCCCTGCCCGCCAACACCACCGCCGAGGTGTGGATCCCCGAGGGCGGCACGGCGACCGGTGCGACCGGGAAGGGCGGGTCGGACGTACGGCACAAGACCGCCACGTTCCTGCGCCGGGAGGACGGCTGCGCCGTGTTCGCCGCCGGTTCCGGGAGGCATCACTTCACCGGCTGAGCGAGCCGACGGAGTCACCGCCGATACGGCCACGAACGGAGGGCGTCGGGTCGGGTCGGGTCGGGGTGTCATGGCAACTCGGTGGCGGGCCTCACAGTTGAGGCCGGGGACCGCTTAGAGCGGAACGCCGGTCCGTTCCCGGCCCGGAGGGGCCCGCTGCCTTGCCGGTCATGCTCCCGCCCACCCCCGTGGCACAGCCTGTGCCGAGTCCGGCACGCCCGGTGGGGATGCGGAAGCGTCCGGCCGGAGCGCCGAGCGGGACGTCGACGCCCCTCCTCGGTGCAACGCACCCTGGGGCGACGCGCCTTAGACTGGACGTTGCCGGGAGGGGCACTCGTCCCGTACGGACTCGGAGGGAAGCAACTGATGGAAGGGGACCCGGGGAGACGGGCGCCCGACGGCCGGCTCGATGAATTCCTTTATGTGGTCGGGCAGTTGGCGTGGCGGCCGGACGCCGGGATGCGAGGCGTGGTCGACTGGCTCCACCGCCAGCTGGGCACGGAGATCGCTCTCATCGACGGCGCGGGCGCGATGGAGCTGTCCACCGCGCGCTTCCCCGAGGAGGTCCTCGGGCCGCTCGGGCCGATGCTCACCCGGCTGGTCACCGGCCGGATGGCCTCGGCCGCCACGGAGATCGGGGCGGTGCACCTACGGCTGGAGGCGGTCGGGACCGAGTCACCTCGCCGGGTGCTGGTGCTCGCGGGGCCCGCCGGGCTGAGCCCCCGGGCCTCGTCCCTCGCGTCGCACACCGGAAGCGTCATCAGCATCCTGCACCGCGCCCGCGCGGCCGACACGGCGTTCCACGGATACCAGGAGAAGGCGCACCAACTGCGGGTGGCCCTCTTCATGGCGCTCATGGCCGGGGATCCGGTGCTGGCCCGCCGGATGACGACCGGGGCCGTACCCGCGCTGCTGGACTGCGACCTGATCCGGGTCCATCTGCTGCGCTGCCCGCCGGAGGACCGGGACCGGCTCGCGCGGGCCTACCAGGACTCCTCGGGCTACCACGGCCGGGGTCTGATGGTGCGCTGCCCCGTCTATGACGAGCATCTGATCTGCCTGATCGCCGAGGACGACGGACCGCGGGGCGACGAAGGGCGGTGTCCTGACGCGCTGGGCGGACCAGGCGGTCCCGGCGGTCTGGGCGCGGCCCTGCGCGAGCTGGTCGGGGAAACTCCGTGTTACGCGCTGGGCATCAGCGGCGCGCATCCGCTCCACGCGACGGCCGAGGCGTACGAACAGGCCAAGCACGCCCTCGCGGTGGCGGGCAACACCCCCGGCAGGGTGGCCGGTTACCGGGGCCAGGAGCCGCTGGAACGACTGCTCCCGCGCGACGCGGCCGTCGGCTGGGCCCATTCCTTTCTCCGGCCGCTGCGCTCGCTGCCCGCGCTCGCCCTCGAAACGACCCGGCTGGCGATGCACTTCCCGCGATCCGGTGTGGCCGGTCTGCTGGGCATCAGCCGCAACACCGTCACGGCCCATCTCAAACGCGCCGAGGACGCACTCGGTGTCGACCTCCGGGAGGTCCGTTCCCGCGCTACCGTCGCGCTGGCCCTCGCCATCACCAGCCTGCATCAGGACGCCGAACCCGTCGACGGGGGCCCGGCCGTCCCCGGCGCCGAAGCTCTGTTCCACACCCGGGCGGCCGCCGCGTGGGCCGAGGGTTTCCTCGAACCCCTCGGCGGCGCCGACCATCGCCGGGTACGGACCACACTGCGTACCTGGATCGAGACGAACACCGACGCGCAGCGAACCGCTCGGAGCCTCGGCAGCAGCCGTACCACCGTCGCGGCGCATCTGCGTACCGCGGAGCGCCTGCTCAACCGGGATCTGCTGACGACCGGTTCCGGCGTCCACGATCTCGTGTACGCCTTCGGTCTGCTGGGCGAGATCCCGCTCGCCCCCGACCGTGCACCGTGACCAGAGAGCCGTCCTCCCGACCGCGCACGACGCACCACCCGCGCGCCGCTCTGTGCGTCGTGCACACCCCACCGGGGAGTTCGGGCACCGTGACCAGTGACCGGGCCTGTCATCCGTCCGAGTGAGGCGATCTAATTCCGGTGTTGGGTTCGGCCGCCTCGCATCGGGGGACGAGGTGGCCGAATCACGGCCGGAAGGGCGTGTCAGGGACGGAAGGGCATGTCAGGGGCGCGGGGCGATCTCGCGTTTTCCGTCCACGACGGTGATCGCCATCGCCGGGCACGAGTCGGCCGCGTCCAGCACGGCCTCATGGGGCTCGACGCTCCCGGCGAGGGGCCGCGCCCGGTCGTCCTCCAGGGTGAAGTGGTCGGGCGCCATCCCCGCGCACATGCCCGACCCCATACAGCGTTCTCCGTCGACATGGAGTTGCCAGGCCATCGGTCACCACCCGATCGGCATCGTGCGCGGGCCACGGACGATCATCTGCCGCTTCCAGACGATGTCGCCCGCCAGCCGCAGACCGGGCAGCCGGGTCAGCAGCGCGCGCAGCGCCTCCTGGAGTTCCACCCTGGCCAGTGGCGCGCCGAGACAGTGGTGGACACCATGTCCGAAGCCCAGATGCTGGTTGCCCTCGCGCTCGATGTCCAGCACGCCCGGTGAACTGAACCTGAGCGCGTCCCGGTTGGCCGCTCCCACCGCGACGAGCACCGGCTCCCCCGCGTGGACGAGCGTGCCGCCGACCTCGACGTCCTCGGTGGCGTAACGGGGGAACGCCGCGCCCGCGCCGAGCGGTACGAACCGCAGCAACTCCTCGACGGCTCCCGGGATCAGCGCGGGCTCCGCGCTCAACCGCCGCAGCTGTTCCGGGTGTTCGAGCAGCGCGTAGACGAAGTTCGGGATCTGGGTCGCCGTGGTCTCGTGGCCGGCGATCAGAATGCCGACACACAGATCGACGAGTTCCGGCTCGGAGAGCCGGTCGTCGACATCACGCGCCTCGATCAGCCCGGACATGAGATCGTCGGCGGGCTCCTCCCGGTGCCGGGCGATCAGACCGGCCATGTACGCACGCAGCTCCTCGCGCTTGGTCGTGAACTCCTCGGCGGTCAGTCCGCTGGTGGACAGCGCGGCGTCGCTCCACTCGCGGAACAGCGGGCGGTCCTCCACCGGCACACCGAGCAACTGGCAGATCACGGCGACCGGGATCGGCAGCGCGAAGTCCTCGACAAGATCCACGGGCGGCCCGGCGGCGATCAGATCGTCCACGAGCCCGTCGGCGAGCCGGCTGATGTCGGGCCGCATCTTCTCGACACGGTGGACGGTGAACGCCTTGGCCACCAGGGTGCGCAGCCGGGAGTGGTCCGGCGGGTCCATGGCGAGGATGCCGCCGTCGCGCTGCTCCGCCCACTGGCGGGGAGCGTCGTGCCGCTCCTCCTCCGCGCGGCTGAACCGGCGGTCGCCCAGCACGAGCCGGGCATCGGCGTAGCGGGTGGCGAGCCAGGCCGGCTCCCCGTACGGCAGTTTGACCTTCAGCAGCCCCGGGAGGTCACGGGCGTGGGCGTACGCCTCGGACAGCGCGATCCCGTCGGTCCGGTTGAAGGGGTAGCCGACGGGTTCGGTGGGCGCGTCCTGTATATCGGTCATCGAAGAGCCCCGATCGCGAGTCGTTGACGCGGCTCGTTCCGCGCACGGGTCGGCCCTGCGCGAGCCGCAGAATGTAAGCGCTCGATTACAAACGGTAGGAGGGGCGTCCTGTCCCGTCAACCGGGCCCTCGCGGCCGGTGGATCGGCCCGCCCCGGGCATTACCGTGTCCGGTGCACGGAGTAGGGGAGGTGCGATATGGCCCACCAGGGTCCCGAGAGACGGCGCAATGCCGCGGAGACGAGACAGGCGCTGCTCGACGCGGCCACCACTCTCTTCGCCGAGCGCGGTTTCGACAGCACCACGGTGCGGGACATCGCCGGCCTGGCCGAGGCGAACCAAGCGCTGGTCTTCCGCTACTTCGGCTCGAAGGAGGCGCTTTTCGAGGAGGTCATGGCGGGGGTGGGGCGGGAACAGCTGGCCACCACGCCCGCGGAGCACCTGCTCGCCACGGTACTGCGTGATCTCCTCGCGCCCGCCGCCGACCGGGACCCGTCCCTGGAGGCGTTCCTGCGGTCGGGGGGCAACGGCGGGGTGGTCTCGGCGGTGCGCGAGCAGCTGGGCGAGGAGTACGCACGGGTGCTGCGTACACTGACCGCCCGCCCGGACGCGGCGCTGCGCGCGGATCTCGTGCTGGCCTGGCTGCTGGGCATCGGTCTGCTGCGGGTGGTGGCACCCAAGGAACCGCTGTCGACGGCGGATTCCACCGAGGTGACCACGCTGGTGCTGGGCGCGGTGAGCACACTGCTGGAACGCGTCGACCGGGCCCCGGCACCCGCGCGGGCTCCGGTCACCGCGCCCAGACCGGCCGCCGTACCGGGCCCGTCTCCCGCTCCGGCTCCCGGGCGTCAGCCGCAGGGAACCTGAGCGGAGACCTCCCCGAAGAGGCTCGCGCGCCTCAGATGCGCCAGCCGCGGATCTGGTCCGCCGCCTGGTACACACTGGCCTTTCCCGACTGGATCGCCCGTACGAGTTCGACGAGAGCCCCGTACGGCGGATCGATCCCCTCGCCGGACGCGTGCATATACGCGGCGGCGACCTGGCAGGCGTACAGGCTGTTGCGGTACGGCAGGGGCTCCAGGCGCACCAGGGTGTGGATGAGGGCCGCCGCGCGCCAGGCCACATCGGGTTCGCTGGTCGCCGGGCGCGGGATGCGGGTCTTGTGCCGGGCCACAGCGGCGACCAGCGCCGAGTAGTCGGCCACCGAGACATCTTCCGGAACGGCCTGTTCCTGTACGTCCAGGAGCCAGGCCACGTCGATGTACAGCACCGGCATCAGGCGGCTTCCGCCCGCCTGTCGTGGCGCGCTGGTGGGACCTCGTTGGCGAAGGCCTCGTCGAACTCGCCCCGGTGCTGTTCGCCCCAGCTGACGGCGTAGCGGACGAACTGGAGACGCTGCTGCTCACGGAGGGGCAGGTCGTGAACGTACTGCTTGAGCGACTTGCCCTCGGCGGCGGCGGCGGCGCGGACCGCCTCCAGCTCGTCGTCGGTGAAGCTGATGTTGAGTGACGGCATACCCCTACGGTACCTAATTGGTACCGAACAGGGAAGCGGCGCGTTCACGGGCCCCGCGTACCGTGACCGGGGCCCACGAGAGCCCGCCACCTCACGGCGGCGGGCTCAGCGCATGGGAAGGTCGGTCAGTCGCCGGTGTTGGTGGCCCAGACGGGCTGGTTGGCGTTGTTGTAGACGACGACGTTGCCGTCGTCCTGGACGGCGAGGTACCGGCCCTTGCGCCAGGTTCCGGCGGCCCAGAGGGCCTTGCCGGCCCTGTTGTAGACGACGAGGTTGCCGTCTTCCTGCATGACGAGGCGGTCGGCGTTGGGGTAGACGTTCGGGGCCTGCCAGGCGGGACGGTTGTCCTTGTAGAGGACGACGTTGCCGTCGCTCTGGACACGCAGGATGGTACGGCCGTTGCCGGAAGTCCACGCCTGGTTCTTGCCGAGGGTGGCGGGCGGGTAGAAGTGGGAATCGCTCCGCAGGGACTCCTGGGGCCCAGCGCTCCGGACGGTGCGGCCGCTCTCCACAGCGTCAGCGGCGGGAACGGCGGCCAGGATGGGCAGGGCCGCGAGGGCGAGCGCGGGAAGGCCGCGCCACACGAGGTTCTTGATCACAACACCGGATTAAGGCAGTGCGCGGGTGCCCGCGACAGCCCCGCGTCCACGAACTCACCCGTATGGTCCAGCGAATTCATCGACGAAACGACACTGCGCACACCGACCGCGTCCCCGGCGTCCTCAGAACCAGCCCGGGACGACGAACACACCCCAGGTCACGAGGGGCACTGCCACGGCCATGGCGAGGCCCCACACCATGAGACCGCGGAAGACCGTGTCCCGGCGCTCCTCGGGTGAGTTGGCGACCACCAGGGCGCCGCTGGTCGAGAACGGCGAGGAGTCCACCACCGAGGCCGAGATCGCCAGCGCGACGATCAGCCCGACCGTGCCGACCTCACCGCCCAGCAGGAAGGGGACCGCCAGCGGGATCAGCGCGCCCAGGATGCCCGTGGTGGAGGCGAAGGCGGAGACGACCGCCCCGATGAGACAGATGAGCAGGGCTCCCAGCAGCGGGGTACGGACCGAGGCGACACCCTCGCCGAGGTAGTCGATGGTGCCGATCCGCTCCATCAGGCTGACGAACGTGACGATGCCGCAGACGAGCAGGACCGTCGACCACGCGCACTTGTCCACCGCCCCCTTCGCCGACTCCGGTGAGACGAGGGAGAGGACGACGGTCACGGTGAGGGCCATCAGCCCGACATTGAGGTCGAAGAAGAGGGATCCGACGACCAGGCTGAGCAGACCGAGGAGGGTGAGCACACGGGCGCGGTCGAGGGTGAGCGGTGGTTCCTCGACGGTGGCCCGGCCGTCGGGGACCGCGACAGCCAGGCCGCCGCCGCCCGCCGGCGCCACCGCCGTGGCCGCCGCCGAGGACCCGGAGGTTCCGGAGGGCCCCGAGGACGTGGAGGACAATGCCGCGGTGACCGTCCGGCCGCCGCCGTCACCGGCCACGCCGCCCCCGCCGGCGCCGTCGCGCGCCTCCCCGGCCGGAGCGCCCGGACCGGCCACCGTCTCCCGCCGTCCCAGCAGTGTGCGACCACCGAACAGGAAGAACACGATGAGGCTGAGCGCGACATTGAAGAGGAAGGAGCAGAGGAACAACAGCGCGGGATTTCCGGGCAGGTCGTTCCGTGACATCACTCCGTTGGTGATGCTGCCGAACACACTGATGGGTGAGAAGCCTCCCGCACTGGCGCCGTTGATGATGAACAGGCCCATCAGAAGCGGATTGATCCGGTAGCGCTTCGCGAATCCCAGGCCGATCGGCGCGACGAGCGCGACGGCCGCCGGGACCACCGCGCCGACGGCGGTCAGTACGGCGGTGACCAGGAACATGATCCACGGGATGAGCGCGATCCGGCCACGCACCACTCTCATGGACCCGTGGACGAGCCAGGCCACCGTGCCATTATTCTTCGCGATCGCGAAGAGAAAGGTCACACCGACCAGCACCACGAATAGATCCCCGGGGAATCCCGCGAAAATGTCATCCGCGGTTTCGTGCACGAATACGGTTCCCACCACAAACGCGACCACGATGGCCAGTGCGCCCATATGCACCGAGAATACGGTTGCGACCGTGAAGATCAATACGAGACCGATGATGGAGATGACGTGATCTGACACAAGGCTTCCTCGCCTTCAGTCCGGCTCCAATTTTTCCGCAATACGGAATCCCGATTCCGCAGTCGGAAGTATGGAAGCGGCGCCAGAAGGCGTCAAGAGCCGTGCTCTGACGAACCGTCACCTCCCCTCGGGGTACGCACTCCCCCCAGCGCGGAGCCGACCGCCGCCGCGGCCTCCCGCACCAAGAGACCGTAGGCGGACCGGTCTTCGCTGGTCAGACGGCTGGTCGGGACATTGACACTGATGCTCGCGACGGGCTGCCCCGAGCCGCCGATGACGGCCGCCGCGACCGCCGAGACATCCGTGCGCCATTCGCCGCCGTTCGTCGCGTAACCGCGCTCCCGGATCTCGGCCAGCTCGGCGCGCAGCGCCTCCGGATCGGTGATCGTGGTGGCGGTGAAGCCGGACAGTCCCTCGGCGAGCTGCCGGTCGACGACCTCGGCGGTACTCGCCGCCAGCACGGCCTTGCCGTTGGCCGAGGCGTGCAGCGGCAGATTCTGACCCAACGACAGGATGATGCGCACCGGCTGGGCCGTCTCCAGCCGTTCGATGAGCACGACCTTGCCGCCCTCGGGCACCGCCAGATGGACCGTCTCGTCGGTACGGCGGCGCAGGTCCTCCATCACCGGTACGGCGACATCACGCAGCCCCAGTTCGCCGGTGGCATGCCGGCCCACATGCAGCGCCTTGGTGGTGACCACCCACCGAGTGGGGGCGCCGCCCGCCGGGCGGATCCACCCCGCGGTGTGCAGGGTGACCAGCGCGCGCTGGACGGAACTCTTCGGGAGTTCCATCGCCCGCGCCAGGTCCGCGACCCCGACCGGCTGACGCGCGGCCACCTCCTCCAGCGCCCTGAGCGCGTTGAGGACGTTCTGCATCCATTGACTCCTTCCACAAGCGAACCCTATGCTCCGCCGTGCCACCACACGATACGCCGTGCCGTCTCACGGCACAACCCTTGAGGGGAGCCGCTCGCATGACCTCCCGTACCGGCCGCCACTTCCTCCAGATCCCGGGCCCGACAAACGTCCCCGACCAGGTGCTCCGCGCCATGTCGGCGCCCACGATCGATCACCGCGGCCCCGAGTTCGCGGCCCTGACCCTGCGTCTGCTCGACGCGATCAAGCCGGTGTTCGGCGCCGAGGGCCCGGTCGTCATCTATCCCGCCTCCGGTACCGGCGCCTGGGAAGCCGCGCTGGTCAACACCCTGAGCCCGGGCGACCGGGTGCTCTGTTTCGAGACCGGCCACTTCGCCACGCTGTGGCGGGACATGGCCCTGAGCCTCGGTCTGGAGGTGGAATTCGTGCCGGGCGACTGGCGCCATGGCACCGACCCGGAAACCGTGGCCCAGCGGCTGGCGGCCGACCTCACACACACGATCAAGGCGGTCTGTGTCGTCCACAACGAGACCTCGACCGGCGTGACCAGCCGTGTCGCCGAGATCCGGCAGGCGATCGACGCCTCGGGGCACCCGGCGCTGCTGCTCGTCGACACGATCTCCTCGCTCGGCTCGATCGACTACCGCCATGACGAATGGGGCGTCGATGTCACGGTCGCGGGATCACAGAAGGGGCTCATGCTGCCCCCGGGCCTCAGCTTCAACGCCGTCAGCCACAAGGCGCTCGCCGCCTCGCGCACGGCCCGGCTGACCAAGTCCTTCTGGGACTGGGGGCCCGTCATCGAGGCCAACCGGCGCGGCTTCTTCCCGTACACCCCGGCGACCAACCTCCTCTACGCCCTGGAGGAGGCGCTTCGTATGCTCGCCGACGAGGGGCTGGACGCGGTCTTCGCCCGGCACGCCCGGCACGCCGAGGCGACCCGGGCCGCCGTCCTGGGCTGGGGACTTGAGGTGCTCTGCGCCGACGAACGTGAGTACTCGGGGTCACTGACCGCGGTGCTGCTGCCCACCGGCCAGGACGCCGACAAGGTGCGCGAGATCATTCTCGACCGGTTCGACATGTCCCTCGGCGCGGGCCTCGGCAAGCTCAGCGGCCGGGTCTTCCGGATCGGGCATCTGGGCCACTTCAACGACCTCACCCTGGCCGGGACGCTCGCCGGGGTGCAGATGGGCCTCGAACTCGCCGGCGTACCCATCAGTCCGCGCGGTCTGGGAGACGCCCTCGACGTGCTGCGTTCCCGCTGACGGTCCGAACCATGTGGAGCGAGTGAACATGACAATGACCAATTCGGACGCCCCCGCGATCGGCGGTAAGGCGGCGGAGGACCTGGCACACCGTCTCCGGCGGGAGCTCGACGGTGATGTGGGGTTCGACGACTACACCCGGCATCTGTTCTCGCGGGACGCGAGCATGTACGCGATCACCCCGGTGGGTGTGGTCTTCCCCCGCCACACCGACGATGTGCGGGCGGCGGTGGCGGCGGCCGGGGAGTACGGCGTACCGCTGGTGCCGCGCGGGGCCGGGACCAGTCTGGCCGGCCAGACCGTGGGACCGGGGCTCGTCCTGGACCTGTCGCGGTACATGAACCGCGTCCTGGAGGTCGACGCCGGCCGCCGCACGGCGCTCGTCCAGACCGGGGTCGTCCAGGACCAGCTGAACCGGGCGGCGGCGCCGCTGGGCCTGATGTTCGGGCCTGACACCTCCACCAGCAACCGGGCCACCGTCGGGGGGATGATCGGCAACAACTCGGCGGGCAGCGGCTCACTGCGCTACGGCATGACCATCGACCATGTCCGGGAGCTCGATGTCGTCCTCTCCGACGCAAGCCGGGCGCTGCTGGCGCCGGTCGACGAGGCGGAGCGCGCGCGCCGGGCCGCGCAGCCCACACTGGAGGGAAGCCTCTACAAGCGGCTGCCGGAGATCGTGCGCGCCAACTCCGCTGCCATCGCGGAGGGTTTCCCGGAGTTCTGGCGCCGGGCGTGCGGCTACCGGCTGGACCGGATGGCGCGCCCGGACACCCCGTTCGACCTGGCCAAGTTCGTCGTGGGCTCGGAAGGCACGCTCGTCATCGCCACCGAGGCGCTGGTCGATCTCGTACCCAAGCCGCGCCACACCATGATCGCTGTCGGCCACTTCACCAGCACGGCCGCCGCCATCGAGGCCACCGAGGACGCCCTGGCCTGCGACCCGGCCGCGGTGGAGCTGATGGACCGTACGATCCTGGACCTGTCCCGGCAGAAGATCGAGTACGCCTCGCTGAGCACCATCCTCGAAGGCGATCCCGACGCGCTGCTCTTCGTCAGTTTCACTGGGGACGACAAGCGGGAACTGCTCGCCGGCATGGAGCGGCTGACCAAGCTCTGGGCCCGGCACGGCCACGGCTATCACACCCTCCAGGCCATCACCCCGGACCAGCGGTCCTCCCTGCTGAAGGTCCGTAAGTCCAGCCTCGGTCTGCTGATGGCGGCCGGTGAGGGCACGCGCCGGCCGCTGGCCTTCGTGGAGGACACGGCCGTCGATCCGGTCCATCTCCCCCAGTACACCAAGCGTTTCAAGGAGGTGCTCGACCGGCACGGGCTGACGGCCGGCTTCTACGGTCACTGCTCGGTCGGCTGTCTGCATATCCGGCCGTTCGTGGATCTGACCGACCCGGGACAGGTCGACACCATGCGCGCGGTGGCGGAGGAGATCAAGGACCTGGTCACGGAGTACGGCGGCGTCAACTCCAGCGAGCACGGCGACGGTCTGGCCAGGAGCGAGTTCAACCGGGAGATCTTCGGCGAGCGGCTGTACGAGGCGATGCGCCAGGTCAAGCAGGTCTTCGACCCGGACAACCGGATGAACCCGGGCAAGATCGTGGACGCGCCCTCGATGACGGACAACCTCCGCGACCGGGCGCTGCCCCCCGCCGAGCCGCTGCGCACCCGCCTCTCCTTCGAGGTGGTGGGCGGTATGCGGGGCGCCGCGGACCGGTGCATGAACATCGGGCTGTGCCGCAAGAGCGGTACGGGCGCCATGTGCCCCTCGTACATGGCCACCCGCAATGAGGAGGACTCCACCCGCGGCCGGGCCAACGCCCTGGTCAAGGCGCTCTCCGAACCCGATCCCGGTAAGGCGCTCGGGGACGAGCGGCTGCACGAGATCCTTGATCTGTGCCTCATGTGCAAGGCGTGCAAGAGCGAGTGCCCGCTCGGGGTAGACATGGCCACGCTCAAGGCCGAGTCGCTGTCGCACCATCACGATCTGCACGGGGTACCGCTGCGCTCACGGATCTTCGGTTCGATCCGGCTGCTGAACCGGCTCGGTTCCGTGGCGGCGCCGCTGTCCAATCTGCCGGGGCGGCTGCGTCCGCTGCGGCTGCTGCTGGACCGCCGGCTGGGCATCGCGCCCGAGCGCCCGCTGCCGGTGTTCGTACGGCGCAATCTGGTGCGCTGGTTCCGTAAGCGCGCGCGGGGCGCCGCATCGGGCCGTGCGGCGGCCACGCAGGGGACGCTCACGTTCCTCGCCGACTCCTTCACCACCTTCACCGAGCCGGACATCGGCCGCTCCGCGATCGAGCTGCTGGAGCTGGCGGGCTGGCAGGTCCGGCTGGAGAGCCGGGGCTGCTGCGGCCGGTCCAGTCTGTCCAAGGGGCTGGTCGACGACGCCAAGGACAAGGCGTTCGCGCTCGCCCATCTGCTCACCGAGACAACGGAGCCCGGCTCACCGATCGTGGGCTGCGAGCCGTCCTGTCTGATGACGCTGCGCGACGAGCACAAGGCTCTGCTGCCGAACGACTCGGCCGTCAAGGACATCTCGGGGCGGGTGCGCCAGGTGGAGGAGCTGCTGGTCGAGGCGGTGGACGCCGGCCGGCTGCGGCTGCGTGAGGACTCCTGGCTCGCCGGACGCAGACTGCTCTACCACGGGCACTGCCACCAGAAGGCGGAGGTCGGCACCGCCGCGACGATGAGTCTGCTCAACCGTATCCCGGGGGTGCGGGTATCCGAACTGGACGCCGGATGCTGCGGGATGGCGGGGTCCTTCGGCTTCGAGTCCGAGCACTACGAGGTGTCCATGACCGTCGGCCAGGACCGGCTCCTCCCCGCTGTCGAGGCCGAGCCGCCGGAGACGGTGGTGGTGGCGACGGGGGTCTCCTGCCGACAGCAGATCTTCCACGGCACGCGCCGCGACGCGTGGCATCCCGTACAACTGCTGCGGGAGGCGGTGGAACTCCCCGGTTCGTCCTCCGGACGCTGAGGCCGGCGGGCGCCGGCGGCCTCCCCGGTGGGCGTGCCGGGGAGGCCGGGAGACCGCTGACGGGACAGCCTCAGGTCAGCGCTTGATCTCCTTGATCCGCAGCATGCGCGTGATGACCTTGTCCAGCTCGTCGTCCTCGAAGACCTTCTTCCAGTCGTCCTTGACGATCGACTCGCGGCCGTAGTCCATGGCGATCAGACAGGCGTCGGAGAACGGGTTGTCGCCCTTGAGGGTGTTGGCCAGCGCCACCTGGGTGTGGCCGAGGAGCATCGCGCGGGCGGCCTTCTCGGGCACACCGACGGTGTGGACGGTCTCGTGCAGCGCCTCGGTGAGCAGCGCGCCGACCATGCAGGCGATGGTCTCGACCAGGGTCGGTTCCAGGACGGCGAGCTGCTTGACCGTCACCCAGTGCACCTCCACGACCGGCGCGTACATGGTGCGGATCACGGACTCGGCCAGCTCCTGGACGGCCGGGTCGGGGCCCTCGAAGGAGGCGACGACCTCCTGCGGCGCGGCGATACCGCCGAAGGTGTCCGCGTACTCCTCCTTGGTGGTGCGCTCCAGGAAGACGGAGGGGTGGCAGGGGTGGGCGACGGCGTTGTGCACCTCGTCGCGTCGGGTGAGCAGACCCGCGTAGGCCGCGGCCGGGTCGAGGGTGAGCAGCACGGACCCGGGCTTCATCAGCGGGACAAGCTGCTCGGAGACGACGCCGAGTACGACGTCCGGCACGGCCAGGATGAGCACGTCCGCCCGTGCGGCCGCCTCGGCGGAGTCGGTCAGTTCACGGCCGAGGCCGCGGATCAGCTCCTGGCCCTGCGGTGAGTTCTCGGCGAACAGCACCCGGAAGTCGCTCTTGACGAGGTTGTCGGAGACGCGCCGGCCCATCTTTCCGGCGGCACCGATGACGGCGACGGTCTTGTTCTCGATGGCCATTACTCGCTCCTCTGAAGTGTGCTGATGCAGTGCCGGGTCCACCGGTCCTCGATCCGGGCAGTGGTCTCGAATCCGTCGTCCTGCCACGGAAGCCAGTGCTCCACGATCTGATTGATCCCCCGCTGATCCGGCCGTACGGTCGCGGTCATGTGGGCGTAGTCGAGCTGTCCCTCACCCAGCGGACAGCCCGCGTAGGTGAAGCCGACCCAGCCGTCCCGCCGGGTGAAGGCGAAGTCCTTGACATGGATGTTGACGACATGGGGAGCCGTCGCCTCGACCACATCCCGGGGATGTTCCAGCCGTGCCACGCAGTTGCCCGGATCGAGCACGACACCCAGGTGGGGGTCGTCGACCGCGCGGATGACGGTGAGGAGGTCGTCGGTGGAGACCTGCTCGTAGGTCTCCAGGCCGAGCGTGACGCCCCGGTCCGCGTACGCGGGGACGCTCGCGCGCAGCAGCGCGGTCGCCTCGGCGGTGTCCGGCCGGTGGTCGGTGGTGTTCATCATCGAGCGGACGAGCGTGACGTCCAGCGCGTCCGCCAGTTCGAGATAGCGCGTGAGATGGTCCCGCCCGATGCCGCGGGTGCCGAGTTCCAGGGTGATGCCCAGATCCTCGGCGGTGGCGCGGATGTCGGCGAGCCGGGCGTCATCAAAGGTCTCGATCAGTGGGTAGTCACAGATCTGGAAGACATCGCCGCCCAGTTCACGGGTGTTGACGAGCATCCGCTCGACGGTGAGCGGCTTCGGCGCGCGGGACGAGACGCGCCAGAAGTACGCGTAGGTGCTGAGTCCGTACGCCATCAGATGCCCGCCTTCGCCTTCGCGGTGCGGTCGCTCATCTCGTCGAGGATCCGCGCGACGGTGTCCGGATCGTGGGCGAAACGGCCGAGGAACAGTCCGTCGACGCCCTCGCCGAGGCTGCCGAGGAGTCCGGGGCCGGCGCTTCCGCCGTAGATCACCCGGCTGCCCGCGTAGCCGGGACGCGCCGCCAGCCAGGAGGTCAGGGCGGCGCAGACGGTGGTGATGTGTTCCGGGGAGGCGGGCCGCGGTGCGCCGATCGCCCACTGCGGTTCATAGGCGACGACGACTTCGCCGCCGTCGCCGCCGTCGTACTGGGCGGTGGCCAGGATCCGCTCCAGCTCGGCGACGGTACGGTCGGCCGCCTCGACGGGGCCGGCCGGGTCCAGTTCACCGACGCAGAGCACGGGCGTGAGGCGGTTGCGCAGGGCGGCGGCTGTCTTGGCCGCGACGACGGTGTCGCCCTCGCCGAAGAGCCGGCGGCGTTCGGCGTGGCCGACCTCCGCGTAGGAGCAGCCGATCTCCCTGAGGTACGGGCCGGAGACCTCGCCGGTGAAGGGGCCCCGGTCGTCGGTGGCGAGATCCTGAGCGCCGACGCGGACGCCCGTACCGGCGAGGAGGAAGCGGAGCGGGACGATCGCCGGGAACGCGGGCAGCACGAACACCTCGGTGCGGCCCTCGGTGACGGCCGGGTGCCGGGCGGCGATGTCGCCGATGCGGCGGGCCCAGTTGAGGGTTTCGTGATGTCCGAAGTACATCTTCAGACTCACCCCGAGCAGGGTGGTGGCGGACATCAGGCGGCGGCTTCCTCGTCGGTCCCGGAGCCGGTCCCGGTCCCGGTCGCGGAGCCGGTCGCGTCGTCGGTCTCGTAGTCCTTCATCAGCTGGACCTTGGCCGCGGAGGCGGAGGACTCGTCGAAGCGGTATGTCAGCCACTCGCCGGCCAGCCGGCGGGCCAGCTCCAGACCGACGACGCGCTGGCCGAAGGTGAGGACCTGCGCGTTGTTGGAGAGGACCGCGCGCTCGACGGAGAAGGAGTCATGGGCGGTGACGGCGCGGATGCCCTTGACCTTGTTGGCGGCGATCGCCACCCCGAGGCCGGTGCCGCAGACGAGCAGCGCGCGGTCCGCCTCGCCGCGCGCGACCAGTTCGGCGGCGGCGATGGCGATCGTCGGGTACGCGGTGTGCCCGTCGGCGTCCACACCGACATCGGTGACGGTGGCGACCAGTTCGCTCCGCTGAAGGTCCTTCTTCAGTGCTTCCTTGTAGTCGAGGCCGGCGTCGTCCGAGCCGACGACGATCCGCAGCTTGTCGCTCATGGGGTGTTGCTCCTCGGTGGGTGATGGTCAGTGCGTGGCGAGTACGCCGTGCACGGCGCGGACGATCAGGGCAAGGGAGTGGGCGCCGGCGTCCGGGGTCCCCAGGGACCGTTCGGCGTGGGGCCTGGCCCGTCCGACACGGGGTACGAGACCGGCGGTGGCCTTCGCCGCGTCTTCGGCGGCGGTCGCGGCGCGGTCCCAGGCCTCGTCGAGCGCCGCGCCGTCGGCGACGGCACCGGCGAGGACGTCGGCGAACGGTACGAGGACGTCGACCATCGTCTTGTCGCCGACCTCGGCGCCGCCGAGCCGGCGTACCGCGGCGGACGCCTCGGACACGCCGTGCGCCACGGTCCCGGCGGTGGGCGCTTCGGTGTCACCCAGCGCGCCGCCGACCGCGTGGAGCAGTACGCCCCACAGGGCGCCGGACGTGCCGCCGGCCCTGTCCGCCCAGGCGTCGGCGGCGGCGCCGAGCGCCGTACCCGCGCCCGCCCCGGCCCCGGCGGCGCGGACGGCCGCCGCGTGGGCGGCCCCGGAGCCGCGGCGCATCCCGATGCCGTGGTCGCCGTCACCGGCGACGGCGTCGATACGGCCCAGCTCCTCGGCGTGCGTGTCCACCGTGTCTCTGACGGCCCGCAGCGCGGCGACGGCTGTGGCGGCGGCGGCACGGGAGACCTCGGTGGCGGCGGGAGCGCTCTCGCCCGGCTCGTCGGTCCGTATCTCCTGGATCTCCCGGATCTCCCGGATCTCCTGGGCGGATCCCGCGACGGGTGCGGTGACCTCGCCCTTGCGGTAGGCCGGGGTGTCGGCGCCGGCCGTCCACAGCGGTTCGAGTTCGTCGTCCAGCCAGCACAGGGTGAGCGAGACGCCCGCCATGTCGAAGCTGGTCACCAGCTCGCCGACCTCGGGGTCGACCACCTCGACACCGGCGTCGGCCAGGAGCTGGGCCACCCGCCGGTAGACGACGAACAGTTCCTCGTACTTGACGGTGCCGAGCCCGTTGAGGATGACGGCCGCGCGCTCGCCGTACGGCTCCGTTACGCCCTCGGGCAGTTCGTCGAGCAGCGCGGAGACCAGCAGTTCGGCGGCGCCGTCGGCGCTGGGCACCTCGCGCTCGCCGATGCCCGGCTCGCCGTGGATCCCGAGTCCGACCGCCATCCTGCCCTCGTCGACCGTGAACAGGGGGTGGTCGGCGCCGGGGAGCGTACAGCCGCTGAAGGCGATCCCGAAGGAACGGGTACGGGCGTTGGCGTGCCGGGCGGCGGCGACCACCCCGGCCAGATCGCGGCCCTGTTCGGCCGCCGCCGCCGCGGCCTTGAACACGGGGAGGTCACCGGCGATGCCGCGCCGCTTGTCCTGGTCGGCCCGGTCCGCGCTGGAGATGTCGTCGGTGACGGAGACACAGCGGGTCTCGATGCCCGCCGCGTTCAGCTGCCCGGCGGCCTGACCGAAGTGCAGGACGTCGCCGGCGTAGTTGCCGAACATCAGCAGCACTCCGCCCCCGGCGTGGGCGTGCTCCGCGACGGTACGGATCTGCCGCGCGGACGGCGAGGCGAAGACATTGCCGACCGCGGCGCCGTGCGCCAGCCCCGGGCCCACCAGCCCGGAGAACGCCGGGTAGTGGCCCGAGCCGCCGCCGATCACAACGGCGACCTGGCCCCGGGGGGCCGGTGCGCTCCGTACGACCCCGCCGGACACGGGCCGTACCCAGCGGCGGTGGGCCGCGACGAAGCCTTCAAGCGCCTCGTCGGCGAAGGCGGCGGGAGCGTTGAACAGGCGGGTCATGTCAGTGCACCTCAAGAAGCGGCTGGTCCGCGGGGTGGGAGGGGCCGGCGGGCCGGCGTCGGGAGAGGGTGACCATCAGGGCGGCGGACAGCAGCATGAAGCCGCCCACGACGAACATGGAGAGGGTGTAGCCGCCGCTGAAGTCCTTCAGCCAGCCCGTGACATAGCCGGCGGCGAAGCCCGCGATATTGCCCGCCGTGTTGATGAGGGCGATGCCCGCCGCCGCTGCCGCGCCGGTGAGGAAGCGGGAGGGGATCGACCAGAAGACCGGCAGCGCCGCGAAGATCGCGCAGGCCGTCACGGTGATCACGGAGATGGTCGCGGCCGGGGAGCCCATGTAGAGCGCGAGCGGGATGGAGATCGCGCCGACGACGGCCGGGCCCGCCACATGCCAGGTGCGGGTTCCGTGCCGGGTGGCGTGCCGGGACCAGAAGAAGAGGACGACGGCGGCCGGCAGATACGGGATGGCGGTGATCAGCGCCTTGTCCATCACGCTGAACGACGTACCGAAGCTCTCCTGGAACCCCTCGATGATCGTCGGCAGGAAGAAGGCGAGCGCGTACAGGCCGTAGATGAAGCCGAAGTAGACCATCGCGAGGACCCAGACCCGGCCGCTGCGGAAGGCCTCCTTCAGAGCCTCACGGCCGTGGCCGTGCTCCGGACTCCCGGTCTTGGTGGCGTTCTCCGCGGCGAGCTCGCCGGTCAGCCACTCCTTCTCCGCGGTGGACAGCCACCTGGCGTCGGCGGGGCGGTCGATCAGATAGAACCAGGCGACGACGCCGAGCAGGATCGCGGGGATCGACACGAACAGGAACATCACGCGCCAGCCCTCAAGACCGAACAGACCGTGGTGGCCGATCAGCCAGCCGGCCAGCGGGGCGCCGATCACGGTGGTGAGCGGCTGCGCGAGATAGAAGAGCGCGAGCACCTTCGTACGGTGCCGGGTGGGCACCCACTGGCTCAGGAAGAGGATCGCCCCGGGGAAGAACCCGGCCTCCGCGACTCCGAGCAGGAAGCGCAGGGCGTACAGCTGGTCGCTGTTCTGCACCCAGGTGAAGAGGAGGGAGACGATGCCCCAGGTCACCATGATCCTGGCCAGCCAGCGGCGGGCACCGAAACGGTGGAGCGCCATGTTGCTGGGGACTTCGAGAACGATGTAGCCGATGAAGAAGACACCGGAGGCGAATCCGAACTGCGCCGCGGTGAGGGCCAGATCCGTCCCCATCCCGTTCGGCTCCGCGAACGAGACAGCGGTGCGGTCCAGATAGTTCACGAAGAACATCAGGGCCACGAAGGGGACGAGCCGGATCGAGACCTTCTTGATCGCTGATCTCTCCACGGCGGATGGCGCGGACGGCAAGGCGGTGGCACCCATGGCGACTCCTCGGCTGCGCCGGACAGCTCTGTCCGGACTCGGGGCACAGTCGGCAGCGATCGTGACTGAAACAGGGCGTGGCACCCGCCCGACCGACTGATGTGTCTTCAACGTAACCCCCGGAAGAAAATTGGTCACCAATTGACCAATGTGGCGAGGGTCACTTTTCGAGTGACCTGCGTCTCTCTTGACAAAGCCGTTCACGACGCGCGGGGAGGTTCCTTGCGGACACCCGTGAGCAGCGGGAATACCCGTCTGGTGTACTGGTGACCGTGACCAGTCAGCCCGATAAGCAACCGTCCGGTTCACCGGATCTCGCCCAGCTGCTGCGCCCGGTGGTGCGCGAGTCCTCGGTCAGCGAGGTCGCCAAGCGGCTTCTCGACCATCTGTCCGCGGGTGACATCAAGCCCGGTACCCGGCTGCCCGCGGAGCGCCAGCTCGCCGAGGCGCTGGGGGTCGCGCGCTCCAGCGTGCGCGGCGCGCTCTCGGCGCTCGATGTGCTCGGCATCATCGAGATCCGGCCCGGCTCGGGCTCGTATGTACGCGAGGGAACCTCGGAGTTCCTGCCGCGCGCCATCAACTGGGGCCTGATGCTGGGGCAACGGCGTACCCAGGACCTGGTGGAGGTACGCACGCACATGGAAGGCGTGTCGGCGCGGCTGGCGGCGGAGCGCGCCACCGAGGAGGATGTGGCGCGGCTCGAAGAGCATCTTCAGCGGATGCGGGACGCGGGTACGGATGTCGCGGCGTTCATCGACGCCGATATCGCCTTCCATCTGGAGACGGCGAACATCGCGCGCAACTCGGTGCTCAGCGACATCCTGCACAGCATCCGCGCGCTGCTCCAGGTGTGGATGGAGCGGGTCAGCGATCTGGAGGGGACCGTCAGCGGCACGCTCTGCGAGCACGACGCCGTGATGGAGGCCATCCGCGCCCACGACCCCGACGCGGCGAACGACGCGATGGCGGAGCACATGCGTATGGCCAACGCGCGACTGCGGGAGTCCATCGACGCGGACGAGCAGCCGGCCGGCTGACCGCCGACCGCCCGTGCCCGGCGGCTCAATCCCCGGGTGTGGCGGCGCCCTTGGGGGACCGGGCGGGCAGGTCGCGACGGCCGCGTACGGGTGAGCCGAGCAGGAGGAGTCCGGCCAGCGGGACGGCCGTGGTGAGGATCCACAGCGCGGGCCGGGCACCGAGCACGGAGCCGAGGGCCCCGCCGAGCAGCGCGCCCAGCGGCAGCGTGCCGTAGTTGAGGAACGACGAACTGGCGGAGACCCTGCCGAGCAGTTCGGGCGGGCAGTAGCGCTGCCGGAAGCCCGCCACGACGACATTCACCGCGACCACACCGGCGGAGACACAGAAGCCGCCGACCGCGAAGAACAGCACGCCCGCGCCCGGGGACGAGAGCGCAATGAGCGGCGCGAGGGCGGACGGCCCGAGCGCGAAGAGGAGTACGGCGCGTGCCGTGCCGATCCGGGTGGCGATCCGCCGGGACACGAACGCCCCCGCCACACCACCGGCGTTGGCGACGGCGATCAGCCCGCCGACCGCGCCCGAGGACAGCTGGACGTCCTTGACCAGGAAGACGACCAGGAGGGACTGGTAACCCATCAGGGCGAGATTGGAGGCGGCGCCGTACAGCGACAGCGCACGGAACCACGGATCGCGGGCGACGAGCCGCAGCCCCTCCCTCATCTCCCCCAGCAGCGCGCCCGCCGGGCGGCGCTCCTTCGCGACGGGCGGCTCGCGGTGGCGGATGGCGAGCAGACAGACCAGGCTGACCGCGAAGGTCCCCGCGTTGGCCAGCAACCCGCCGACCGCGCCCACCAGTTGGACGAGCAGTCCGCCGCCGCCCTGCCCCGCGATCATCGCGGCCGACGCGCTGCCGTGCAGGGTGGCGTTGCCCTCCTGGAGGTCCCCGGGTTCGAGGATGGCGGGGAGGAAGACGGTGTACGCGGTCTGGAAGAAGACCGCGGCGACACCCGTGAGCAGGGTGACGGTGAGCAGCCAGCCGAGATTGAGCCGGCCGGTCCAGTGGGCGAGCGGAACGCTGAGGAACAGGACGAGCGAGACGGCGGCGGACGCCAGCATGACCGGTCGGCGTGGCAGCCGGTCCACCCAGGCGCCCGCCGGGAGTCCGATGATCAGCCAGGGCAGCCAGGCCGCGGCGCTGAGCAGGCTGACCGCGAACGCGCCCGCGTCCATGGTGGAGACGGCGGCGAGCGGCATCGCGACTCCGGTGACGGCCGCGCCGAACTTGCCCGCGACCTCACCGCTCCACAGCAGCCTGAAGTCACGATGACGGCGGAGCAGTCCGCCGCTCCGGGGCGCGGATGCGGGCGCCGGGGCGCGCGGGCTCAACTGGGCAGGCGTGTCAGGCATGTCGGCCACTCTATGTTGCAGAGAATCCTCTGCATAGAGTTCTCGGCCTATTAGGCAGAGAATACTCTGCATGTTGATCCGGAGTGTCCGGCGGCTCAATCCCCGGGTGTGGCGGCGCCCTTCAGCCAGCACAGCGCCGCCGCCGTCATCGCCGTGATCCCGGCGGGCAGCGCGGTACGGACGTCCGGGGCGAACTCCGGCGAGTGGTTGGGCGGGAGAGCCGCGAGTTTCTCCTCGGCCGATCCGGGGGTCCGCGCCCAGGTCCGCGGGCCCACCGCGCCGAACATCCAGTAGGCGAGCGGAATCCCCGCCATTCCGTGCACGGACACCCCCGCGTCCCCGTACAGCGGGAAGTCCTCGCTCGCCATGGCCGGCGGCCAGGGCGCCACCCGTTCACGGCCGTAGAGCCGCAGATGGGCCTCGCGTACGAGCTCCGTGGCCCCGGGGTCGGGATGGGTCACCGGGGAGCGGGAGACGACCGTGATCTCCGGGTCGCGGGGGCAGCCGGACGCGGCGCACTCCGCCCGTACGATCCGTTCCACCGAGGCCGCCATCCGGTCGAGCGCCCGCTCCGACATGGCGCGGACGGTGATGCCGAGCGTCGCCCGGTCGGGGACGAGATTGCCGCCGGATCCGGAGTGGAAGGAACCGACGTTCAGCACGGCGGGGTCGGTCGGGGCGGACTCGCGCGACACCACGCTCTGGAGGCGCAGGACCGCCGCCGCCGCGGTGACCACCGGATCCACCGCCAGGTGCGGGGTGCCCGCATGGCCGGCCCGGCCGTGGATGACGGCCTCGAAGCCGACGCTTCCGGCGAGCATCGGACCGTATCCATGGGCGACCATGCCGCCGGGCAGCGGGGCGGAGTGCTGCGCCAGGACCACGTCGGGCCGGCCGAAGCGCTCGTACAGCCCGTCCGCCAGCATGGCCCGCGCCCCCGCGAGGGTCTCCTCCGCGGGCTGGCCGACGATCACGACCGTGCCACGCCACCGGTCCCTGGCGCGGGCCAGCAGGGATGCCGCGCCCGCCGCCGCCGCCAGGTGCAGATCGTGGCCGCAGGCGTGCATGGCCGGGCCCTCGCTCGCGTACGGCAGCCCGGTCCGCTCCTCGACCGGCAGCGCGTCCAGTTCCGCGCGGATCAGCACGCGCGGTCCGTCCCCGTTGCGCAGGACGCCGACGACGCCGTGGCCGCCGACCCCGCCCGTCACCTCGTAGCCCGCTTCCGTCAGCCACTCCCCCAGCCGGGCGGCCGTGCGCCGTTCCTCACCGGAGAGCTCGGGATGGCGGTGCAGGTCCAGATAGAAGGCGACCGCCGGACGGAGAATCCGCCGCACCCCGTCCAGGACGGGGGTGTTCTCACCGGGGTACTCGACGGGTACATGGTTCACCCGGCCCATCGTGCGGCACGGGCACGGCGGGTGACCTACAGACCGCTGACACGACCGGTCAGTGGAAGACCTGCCGATGTGGAAGTGGGGTCGGCTGGAATACCTGTGGCACGACAAGGGACCGCCGGGGAAAGCCCGGTGGCCCGGCCTCCCTTTCAGGAGTCACCATGGCTGACAAGACCCTCCTCGCCTCCCTCGCCGACGAGATCATGGAGCTGGAGTCGGAGACCTTCGAGATCTCGGACTACTCGGACGCCAGCGAGGTCGTGCTCGCGGGCTCCACCAGCTGCAGCTCGACGTCGACCTGCTCCTCCACCACCAGCACCACCTCCTGCAGCGCCTGATCCTCCGCGCTCCGCACGACGGGCGGGCGGCACCCGCGACCTTCCTCGCAGGTGCCGCCCGCTCCGTTGTGTCCGGCCGCCGCCCCGGATCACGGGAACGGATGCGGCACGAGCCGGATCTCCGCCTCCGTCAGTTCCCGGTCGCGCAGGCCCGCCCGGAACGCGGCGCTCCGCAGTCGCGGCATACGCGGCGCGCGCTGACGCGACCAGCCGAAGTCGATCGGCAGCAGACCGGGGACGATCGTGGCCACCGTCCGCAGCCCGACGCGATGCTGCTCCGGGGTGGTCTGGTCGACCACGATGACATCGTGTCCCGCCCGTACCAACGCGTCGCGGCAGTGGGCCACATCGTCACGCAGGTCACCCGTACGCGGGCGCTCCCGCTCCTCCCAGTCGCGGTACACCTCCGCCATCGGCCGCACCGCGGAAGGCTCCAGATAGGTTCGGACGTGCTCCGCCATCCTCGGCAGGCCGTAGAGCTGGGCGTGGTCCTTGAGATGCAGCACCTTCCCGAAGTCCTCGGCCATGGCCTCCAGTTCGGCCCGGCGTTCGGCCACCTGCCGGGACAGATGCGGGATGTACGTAAGCACCTCGGAGAGAGCCCCCTCCAGGGCCGCCGCCGGGTCCAGGCTCGCGCCGGCGCCGAAGGAGAAGGTGCCGGGGCCGCCGTCGCGCCGTACGGCCAGGCCGGTGACGACCGGTACGCCGAGATCGATCCGGTTGTCGAAGGCATGGACGTCATAGCCCTGAAGCGCGGCCCGGTCGATCATGGTGCGGACGGTACGGTTGTCGAGCGAGCCGAGATCGATCTCGGTGAGCGGGGTGGCGCCGTACCAGGCGACCAGGAACGCGTCCCGCTCAATGAGTTCGAGGAGCCCGCCGAGGATCGCCTCCTCCAGACAGCCGCCTATCGCACAGCCGTTGGAGCATTCGAAGACGAAGTTGTCGGAGGCGAGACCCGCGCTGTAGTGGACGAGCCTGGCCGGGACCAGGACCGGGCGCTCGTCGCGCAGCGAGTGGCCCCAGACCCAGGGAATGGGCCGGTCGGGGTCGAAGGGGCTGACCATCGGGTCGTCACGGTAGGTCTCGGGCGCGTAGAAGCCGCAGGTGGCGGGGTCGAGGGCGGCCTCGCCGAGGTCGCTGTAGGCCGCGGTGAGCAGGGTGGTGCCGGTGCGCCGGTGCGTCCCCGCGTACCGCTCCAGGCCTTCCAGATAGGCCAGATCGCGGCTCGCGTCGAAGCCGTTGGCCTGGCCGCTCCAGGTGACATCGGTCAGCCCCGCGTACCCGCGCATGAAGACGCTGCCCGCGACCGGCGCCGTGGTGGGTGAGGTGACATTGATCCAGGTACCCGCGCCGAGGACTCCGGAGACCGGGTTCGCGAGCGCCATGGCCGGCATCGGATACGCGGACGCCGGGCGCAGCCGGTAGGTGTCCGGTGAGGGCTTCGGCCGGCTCACCCGGCCGAAGCCCTCACCGGCCGGGCTGTCCGTGCCGCGTGGCCCGCAGTGCGGGCACAGCGGATCGGCGAGCAGCGGATAGGTGCGTACTTCGAGCGTGGCGAGGTCGAGGCGGGAGACCTGCGGGAGGGAGCGGTCGGCCGCGCCGGGGCCCGGCGGGAGCACGGTGTCCGAGAGGAACACCGCGCGATGAAGCGCCTCCACCGCGTCCAGGGCGTACGGAGTGAGCCGGGGCCAGTGGCCGGCCGCGCGGGTGCGCGATCCGGTCTCCAGGGCGTCCCGCTCGGTGCGGGTGCGCAGCCGCTGCCAGCGCATGGCCAGGCACTGGCCACAGGCGGCGGTCGCGTCGTCGCCGCCCCAGGGGCCCACCAGCACGGCCCCCGAGGTGAGATGGACGGTGGCCCCGGGGCGTACGGCGGCATGGCGGTCCCCGCCCCGGTGGCCGAGCACGTCGCCGGCGCCGAGGGGAACCACGGTCGGCCCGGCGGCCGGGGCGAGCCGTACGGTCAGTTCCCGCCCCAGCAGTTCGCGCGCGGCCTCCAGCGGAGCGCCGTCCACCGTCGCGTCGGTCGTCGTGGTGGTGGTCATGTGGAGTTGCTCCAGCGGAACGTCTTCAGGGCCAGCGCCCCGAAGACGACGGTGAAGACGACCAGTCCCCCGCATCCGAGGGCGATGTCCCCGAGGTCGCCCCGGCCCGAAAGGGCGGCGGACACCGCGTCGTTGAGATAGCGCAGCGGCAGCACCCGCGAGATCGTCCGGAGCCAGGACGGCATCATGTCCAGCGGCAGGAACGAGCCGGAGAGGAAGGCCATCGGCACCATCAGGCAGTTGGCGATGGCCGCGACGGCCTCGGGCGTGTTGGCGTACGAACCGATGACCACGCCGATGGTGAGGAACGCCGTGATGCCGAGCACCAGCACGGGCAGCGCCAGCGGCCACCGGGCGTTCAGCTCCAGGCCGAACAGCGGCAGCATGGCCACCGCGATGAACACCACCGCCTGGAAGACCCCCACGCCGAGGGCGAGCACATAGCGGGAGCCGAGGACCGACGACAGCCGGGTGGGGGTCATCCGGATCAGCCGCAGCAGATCGTCGCGGCGCCACTGCATCAGGGTGAAGGCGACTCCGAAGACGGCGGCGTTGGCCACACCCCAGGACATGACGCCCGGCGCGATGTAGGAGATGTAGGGGCGGCCCGTCTCCTCCACCTCCTGGCCCCGGAAGATCAGTCCGAAGACGACCAGGAAGAGCAGGGGGAAGGCGAAGGTGAAGAAGAGGGTGGCCTTGTCCCGGACCTGCGCCCGGTAGCCGGCCCCCGTCAGTGCTGCGTACGCGCTCATCCCTGCTGCTCCGTGTCGTTGGTGTCCGTGGTGCCGGTGGTGCCGGTGGTGCCGGTGGGGTCGGTGGTGCCGGTCAGTTCGAGGTAGACGTCCTCCAGCGTGGCGGTGCGGGTCTGGACGCCGTCCAGACCGCCGAGCGCGTCGACCGCCTGGAGGACCTTCCCCGACTCGGCCGTCTCCAGTACGAGGGAGCCGCCTTGCTCGGTGACCCGGTCGACCCCCGGGATGGCCGCGGCGTCCCCCAGGCTCATCCGTTCGGCCGGGATCAGCAGACGGGTCGGCGCCCCGGCGGCGGTCACCAGATGGTGCGGGGAGTCCAGCGCGACGACCGAGCCGGCCACGAGGATCGCCACCCGGTCGCAGAGCGCCTCGGCCTCGTCCAGATGGTGGGTGGTGTAGACGATGGTGCGGCCCTCGCTCTTCAGCTCGCGCAGCACCTTCCACAGATCACGGCGGGCCTGCGGGTCCAGGGCGGCGGTCGGCTCGTCCAGGAAGATCAGCTCGGGGCCGTGGACCAGGGCCGAGGCGATGGCCAGGCGCTGGCGCTGGCCGCCGGAGAGGTTCTCGACCATGACATCACGCTGATCGGCCAGCCCGACGGTGCCAAGTGTGTGGTCCGCGTCGGCGCGGCTCGCCCCGTACAGGGCGGCGACGGTACGCAGATGCTCGCGCGCGGTCTGGCGCACGAAGAAGGCGGAGGACTGGGTCTGGACACCCAGCCGCGGCAGCAGCGCCACGTTCCGTGGCCAGGGGGACTGGCCGAGAACCGACACGGTTCCGGAGTCCGCCTGCCGCAGGCCCTCCATGATTTCGACGAGGGTGGTCTTCCCCGCGCCGTTGGGGCCGAGGAGTCCGAAGAACTCCCCGCGGCCGACCTGGAGTGACACCCCGTCGACGGCCTGCCGGTCCCCGTATCGTTTGCGTACGTCCTCGACGACGATCGCCGCTCCGGTGGCCGTCTCGTGCGGCACGGACGCCATGGTCCTGGCCTCGCTCATGTGGTTCTGCGCCCCTCGGGGATTGTGGGTCAGTGAACTAGTAGGAAGTAGAGGCCTGTTGCCAGGGCCGCCACCAGGAGAAGGACAAGCAGGGCCGACCCCACCCCGTAGGAGAGGTAGACGGCACGGGCCCGGCGCGGGTACGCGGCGGCGGCCGGCCGGTCGCTGAGGCGGAGCCGCAGATAACGCCCGCTCTCCGGCGCGAGACCGGACACGCGCAGTACGTGGCTCAGCATCGTGTAACCGTCGAGCGGAGGCAGGGGCAGCAGGTTGACGAGTGCCTGAACACTGCCGAGCAGCAGCAGTCCGGACAGCACTCGGCGGGTCGGATCCCCCTCGGGAAGCGCGGCCCACCAGGCCAGGAACGGCAGCAGGAAGAGCAGATTGACGAAGGCGCCCGCACCCGCGACCGCGAGCTGATGCCAACGGGAGCGTAGATAGCGGTAGTTGTCGACGGTGCAGTACATCACGGCCACGGGCAGCCGCCAGCGCAGCCCGATCTCGCTGACCGTACCCCCGTAGTGCCGGGCGCTCACTCCATGGGCCAGTTCGTGCAGGGCCGTGCTCAGCCAGAGCAGGGTGAAGACCGCGATCAGCGCCACGGGCTGGTGGAACAGCCACCAGGTGTCGTGGGCCAGTTCGGGCAGCGCCCACGCGAGCAGGACCTCCATCGCCACCAGGACGGCGGTCAGCGGAAGCAGGACCGTGGTCCGCAGCACGGGCCGCAGCAGGCTGTGCAGGCGTGTCGTGGTGGCGTCGGCGTCGGCGACCAGCCGCAGGGTGCCCCGCAGCGCGGTGCCGCGGAACGGCGTGCCCGGCGGAGTGGCGGCGACTGCCGGCCGGGGCGGTGCGCCGGCCAGCAGGCTTCTGGTGCCCAGCAGCCGCAGCAGCCGCTCCCAGTGCGCGGCGGCGAGGCGCTTACCGAAGGTCTCGGCGTACTCCTCCCCGATCTCCGCCAGGCTGCGGCTGCCGTCGAGCCGGGAGATCAGGAAGAACTCCTTCGCCCCGACCTCGAAGGCGGCGCCGCCCTCCGGCTCCTTGATCAGATGCACGGTGGCGGGGCCGTGCAGCAGGGCGGGGCTCAGCAGGATGTCCGGGCGCAGCGCCGGGCGGTGCGAGAGGAGTTCCCCGGGGGTGGCGGTCATGGGATCGCCGCCGGGGCGGGTGGGGCGACGGTGTCCTCGCGCAGGACCCGGCCGAGCACATGGGAGAGATACGCCTCGTCGCGGATCGTCACATGCAGCCGGTTGTTGGTCATATGCATGTACGGGGAGAGCAGCAGCGGCAGCGCCACGGCGGGATCGGTGACCCGTTCGTCGCGCGTACCGTCCCAGGAGCGGAACACCAGCTCGCCGCCCACGGTCAACTCCTCGGCGCGGGTGCGCAGTTCCAGACAGTGTTCGGCCCAGCCACGCAGGAAGGCGGGCAGCGTGCCCAGTTCACCGGTGCGGACGGCCCGCCGGATTCCCTCGAAGCGGCGGCCGAGGCCGGGAGCCATCGCGGCGTAGTTCTTGTCGTACTCCTTCGACCCGATGAAGCCGGTGCCGGGGAAGGCGTTGTGCCAGAACTCGTAGTAGCGGTCAAGGTACTCCCCCAGCTCCGCACGCTCGGGCAGGAAGCAGCCGGCCATGACCATCATCAGCTGGGCGGAGGTGCCGAGCAGCACGGTGCGCAGATGCAGGTTCATGGTGCGGAAGGCGTCCATGACGAGCTCGCTGGAGTGCGCGAAGTGCCACTCGGCCAGTGCGATCCCGGCCGGGCCGCCGTACTTGCCGTACTCGGGTTCGTACGGTTCGTACGAGAAGGAGTTGTTGGGCCGCAGGTTCATCCGGCCGTCCTCGTTCATGAACGCGCCGCGGTCGCCCTCCGGGAACTCGATCTCGAAGAGGGTGTTGTAGAACTCGTTGAGGAACCCGGAGTCCACCTCGTAGAGGGCGGGGCGGGTGCGGAGGAAGCCGCTGATGGCCTCCTCGGCACGGCGCCGTACCTCCGGGGTGGCCGCCGCGTTCACGGGCTTGAGCCGGAGGCGGACATGCGGCCCCTCCAGCCAGTAGTTGATGAAGAAGTGGCCGGCCAGCAGTCCGTCGGCGGTCAGTCCGGCCACCAGCGGGCGGACACAGTTCACCAGCAGGGGCTGCGGATTGGCCGCGTAGAAGATGTGGATGGCCTGCCAGTCGGCCGCGCCCGCGTCGGGGGCGGGGACGGAGGCGGAGGCGGAAGCGGAAGCGGCGGCCGGTGTGGGGCTCGGCGCGGGGGTCAGCTCTGACATGTCGGTGCGCCCTCTCTGCGTCGGGTCGAGGTGAAGGTCTCCACGGCCAGTTCGGCCACATGGCTGCCGCGCGCGGAGCGGACATGCAGCCCGTCGCGCCCGGGGAGCATTTCCCGCAGGACGACCCGGTCGTCCGGGTGTGTCGGCAGTGCTTCGAGGGCGGAGAGGGAGAGAAGGCTGTCGAAGTCCACGTACTGCGGCTTGGCCCCCGCACCACCGCGGGGACCGCTGGACACGGTGGCGAAGACCTGGTCGGGCAGGGCGTGTTCGCGCCGCCAGCGCTGCCAGCCGAGGAACCACTCCTCCTCGCCGGTACCGGGCCGGCGGACCGGCAGCGTACCGGCCGTCGTGGTCCAGCTGCGCCGGCTGAGGACGACGTCGCCGTGCAGCACCCGTGGCCGCGTGGTCACACCCTCGTTCCCCTCGCCCGCCGGGACGCCTCCCCAGACGTCCAGGGGCGCCATCGAGGTCGGGGACATCAGCAGGAGGGTACGGGGGATCTCGGGCAGCGCGAGCGGCACCAGATAGCCGAGATAGACGGGGATGACCTCGCGGCCGAGCCGGGTGGAGCGCAGCACCAGGCGGTCCGTCTCCGTGTCGTGCTCGACATGGAGATCGTCGAGGTGGATGCGCCGGTCCTCGGGGACGGTGCTGGATTCTCCGGGGCAGACGATCTCGTAGTCGGTGAGCGGGCTGTGCAGATTGAGATTGCTGGTGACCGCTCCTCCGGTGATCTCGGCCAGGACCGCTCCGTCGGGGGTGACGGCCGCGGCGGTGTCGCGCAGACCCCGCGAGAAGGCCCCGGACCGCTCCTCTGCCCGCTCCACCGGACCGTCGGTGTCGTTGGTGTCGTTGGTGTCGTTGGTGTCGTTGGTGTCGTTGGTGTCGCCCATGTCGTTCGTGTCGTAGACATGGGTGAAACGGCTGAAGGGGAAGGAGAGTCCACCGTACGAGCGGTTGAGCACGACGAGCAGGGCGCCGTCCCTCTCGGTGAGCTGGAGATGGTGGGACTGCGGTGCGAAGTCGGCCGCGAGAGGGGCGAGTTCGTCCGCGACGAGCCCGAGGTCCTGTTCGCCGAGCCGGATCTCGGCCGCGTCCGCGTGCTCCTGCCAGAGCTGCCGCATCCGGTCGATGAAGGCGCGCCGCGCCGCGTCGATCGCGCGGATCCCCGGCAGGCCGAGCCAGTTCTCCTCCGGCACATACTCGCCCCGGTCGTCGAACGGGCGTCGCTTGCCGGCGAACGAGAGGTACTGGTCGAAGAAGTCCTCGTGGAAATCGTGGACGAGACCCAAGAGGTCGTCGCACCGGCCGCCGCGGCCGTAGCGCGCGGTGAAGAAGCCCTTGAACGTGACCCGCTGAGGGAGTGTCAGATCGAAGGCGGGGAGTATCCGCTCGACGGAACGCAGCGCCCCGCCGGCCGGCCCGGTCCAGGAGCCGAGCCCGCAGCTCACCTCACGGCCGGCGCTGACGTCCTCGTAGAGCAGGGTCTGCGGCAGTGTGGCCTCCGCCGCCCCCAACTGGGCCTGGCCCTCGCGCAGTCCGGCGCGCAGTTCACGCAGTAGTTCCGCCCGTTCGGCGCGGCCGGCGGAGGGGAAACGGTCGATGGCGCGGACGGGCCCGTCGAAGGCGGTGGCCAGCCGGACGGCCCAGGGACGTCCGAGGGCGCGCAGCTCGCGCTGGAAGGAGCGCAGTGGATCGGAGCTGTGGACATCGGTGTCCAGGCACGGCACCCGAACCAGCCCGAGCTGGAGCAGCGCGGCCACATAGGTCTCGCATTGCGCGGGCTCGGCGTCGTGCTCGGTACGGAGCCATTCCACCAGCTCGCCGTAGCGCAGCTCGTCCCGTCCCTCGAACAGACCGAGCAGCCGGTCCAGCGTGCCGCTGCGGCGGAGGAAGAACAGCCGGTCCTTGACCGCGTCGAAGGTGACCGCGGCCGAGTCGTCGCCCGCGCTGATCCACTGGCGTACGTAGCGGATCCGGTCGTCGTCCCGCTCCCAGCCGGAGGCCGGCCGTACGGGGAGATCGCCCCGCCGGGCGGGATCGGCGAGGATCAGTTCGGCGAACCGGCCCAGCACGACGACATTGAGCCGCACATGGCTGGACCACTCGTCGTCGATACGGATGGTGGCGTCCGCGGCGTCGCGGCCGCTCTCCACGCCGTCGCCGTCGCCTCCGTCACCGTCGTGGAAGACGCCGGTGGCGACACCGGTGAAGGTGCTGAACGGGCTGGTCTTGCAGGCCGTGCGGTACAGATACGACAGCACCGACCGCTCGATCTTCCGCATCCGCTTGTCGGGGGACACGCCGGACGCGGCTCCCGCCTCCGCCTTGCCGACATAGGCGTCGAGCTGCCCCTCCAGGGTCGGGGAGGCCAGCAGAAGACCGCAGCGCAGCCGGTCCTCGGCGAGGAGCCCGCGCAGCGCGGCCCGGGTCCTGTCGAGGTCGGCGGCGACCAGTGGCGCGCCCTCGGCCCGCAGCTTCTCCAGGTGACGCCGGTCCCGCAGCCACTCGGCGGTCGCCTCCGCCGCGCGCGGGTCGAGTCCGGCGATGAGCCGGACGGCCGCGTCGGGGTCGGCGGGCAGCCGGTTGTTGAAGATCTGGCGGCGCAGGCCGAGCAGTTCACGGCGCTGGCCGGCGCCCGCCCCGTCCGGGGCGACATCGGTGGTACGCACCACCTCGTGCAGCAGATCGCTCAGCCCGGCCGCACGGTCCCGCAGCCGGTCCTCGGCCGCGAGGACGTCGTCCGCCCACTGACGGCTGTCGCCGCAGCGCAGCGCCTGGACGGACTCGACGGGCAGCCCCGCGACGCGCAGCATGAACCGGCGGCCCGGTTCCCAGCCGACGCCCGTCGTACCCGTACCCGTACCAGTACCTGTATCCGTATCCGTACCTGTATCCGTATCCGTATCCGTATGCGGCGCGGTGTGCGTGTCTGGTGTCATCACTCGTTGCCCCATCCCGGTCAGCCGATCTCGTAGCGGAAGTCGGCGGGCCGTGGCCGCTCATTGCCGAGCAGCATGATCAACAGGGGCTTCTCACCGGTGCGTTCGAGGCCCAGCTCCTCGATGTACGAGATGTTGTCGAAGCCCAGGGCGACGCCCGCGCCGAGCCCGAGCGCGGAGGCCACGGTGTAGAAGGTCTGCGCGACGGCCCCGATCGTGCCGTTCACCAGCCGGTAGCCGCGGTCCCCCACCGCGTCGAGGACGGCGGCGGTGCGGATGGTGGGGACGATCACCACACCCGCCTGCTCCAGGTTGTAGTTGGAGAGGAAGTAGTTGCGCTGGAGGAACGGTCCCGGCGGGCCCGTCACCACGGGGCGCAGCGCGTGGTCGACGGGATCGTAGGCGTACGCGCCGGGCTCGACGCCCTCGACATGGTTGATGAACGCGTACAGCGTGACCAGACCGGGCGACGCGGAGCCGTCAGGTGCGGCGGGCTGTTCGGCGTCGCCGCCGAGCGAGGCGGCGACGCAGGCGTCGAGGGTGGCGGCCAGTTGCGCGGTGGTGACCGGGCGGGCCGCGTCGAAGCGCCCGAAGCTGCTGCGCCGCTCCCGTAGGGCGTCACGCACACTCACCGGCGGCAGCTCGGGCTCCGGCAGAGCCACGGGCGCGCCCGTCGCGGTGGGCGAAATCGCGGCCGCGGGGTCGAGCCCGCCCGGCTCCGGGCGGTCGGCGGCGGCTTCCACCGTCGCCGCGTGGATCCGCTGAAGGGTCTCGAAGCGCAGCACCGTACGCGAACGTTCGACGTCGGTGTGCCGGACGGCGGGGACGTCGGGGAGCGCGGCGGTGGAGAGCCCCGGGGTGGGCTCGGCGCCCTGCCAGGTCAGCGGGACGACGGCGAAGATGCCTTCTTCCTCGTTGGGCACACCCAGCACGTGGCTCAGCCTCTCCTCGTCGAACCACAGCGCGGGTTCGACACTCAGCCCCTGTGCGCGGGCCCAGATGCGCCAGGTCCCGACGATCGCGCCGAGATCCATGGTGACCGCGTGGAAGGAGAAGCTGTTGTACTTGAACGCGTTCTGCCAGTACTTGATCCCCAGGACCAGGAACTGGTCGCGGTCCGCGCCCGCCGCCCCCTCGCCGAGCGCCGCCCGTACCTCACCGGTCACATCGCCCGCGAGCAGCCGCTGCATGGAGTGGTGCGGGGCCGAGTAGTAGTGGATGCCCGGCGCCCGCGGCCCGCTGGGGCCGGAGATCCAGTAGACGCTGACCGGGTAGAGGCCGCCGCCTGAGGCCGTGCCGCGGGACCAGTTGGCCTGGGTGTAGTGGGGCAGCGCGGCGAGGTCGGTATTGGTCTGGACACCGAGCCGGCGTCCGGTCAGCCCGTAGGAGTCCCGCAGCATCCCGGAGAGCGAGTCCAGCGTGAACGGCCGCTGTTCGTGGGGCTCTTCGGTACGCGTACAGCCGGCCGCCACGGTCGCCCCCTCGGGGAAGTCCGTGTCCGGCAGCGGGAAGGACTCGACACCTGGGTAGAACTTCGCCTTCCTCGGCCGATCCGCCCAGTCGGGGACGAAATCGGCGGGCTCCATCGGGACCCGGCCGCGCTGCATGATCGCGGCCGCATAGTCATGGGCGTAGCCCACGGGACCCTCCTCTCTGCTGGACGGTGCTGTGCTGGACGGTGGATTACGGGAAGGGATGCGGGGCCGGGTTGATGTCGTCCGGCCCCAGGTCGTGGTCGCGCAGTCCCGCCAGACGCAGGGCGGTGCGCAGTCGGGGCATGGTGCGGGCGCGCTGCCGGGACCAGCCGAAGTCGATCGGCAGCAGCCCCGGGACGAGCACACTGACGGTGTGGAGCCCGAGCGTGCGCTGCTCGGGCATGGTCTGGTCGACCACCACCACGTCGAAGCCGGCTCCGGTCACCGCGTCGACGCAGCGCCGCAGATCCTCGCGAAGGTCCTCGGCGGCCATCGCGCCGGAGGGGTCCGGCCAGCGCGACTCGCTTACGGCGCGCGGCGGTTCGGGGGCCGCCCCGCGACGGTGCGGGCTGTCGGGGTCCAGCAGGAAGCCGGCGTGCTCGCCCATCTCCGGGACGCCGTACACCAGGGGATGGTCGTGCAGCGCCGTCACCCGGTCGAAGTCCGCGGCCATGGCGCGCAGCCGGGGCCCGTCGCGCTCGGTACGGTCCCGCAGGTTCACCGCGTCGGTCGCGATCTCGCAGAGCGCCGAGTCGAGCGCGGACTCGGGGTCGAGTCCGGCGCCCGCTCCGAAGCACATCCGGCCGGGGCCGCCGTCGAAGCGCTCGGCCACGGCGGTGACCACCGGGACCGGGAAGGTGATGCGGGTGTCGAAGAACCGTGCCCGGTAGCCGTACATCGCCAGCCGGTCGACCATGTGCCGGGTGGAGTCACGGGTGCTGGTGGCCGGGTCGATCTCGGGCAGCGGCTGCTGCCCGTACCAGGCGAGCAGGAAGGCGTCGCGCTCGATGACCTCCATCAGCCCGAAGTAGATCGCCTCTTCCAGACAGCCGCCGGAGGCGCAGCCGTTGGAGCTCTCCTGCACGAACCGGTTCTCCAGGCCGGGCGCGTGATAGTACGTCAGCACCTCGGGGACCAGCCTCGGCTGCTCGTCACGCAGGGAGTAGCCCCATACCCAGGGGATCTCCCGGTCGGGCGCGAACGGGCGGACCCGTGGGTTGGCGCGGTAGAAGTCCGGTGCGTACAGGCCCACTTCACGGGGATCGACGGCGTCGGCACCGAACTGTTCGAGGCTTCCGGTGACGCTGGTGATCCGGGAGCGCGCCCGCATCCCGGCGTAACGCTCCATGCCTTCGAGCACACCGATCCGGTTGCTGTGGCCGAAGGAGTCGGCGTGGCCGCCCCAGAACGTCTCGCGCAGATACTCACCGGAGCGCATCGAGAAACAGCCGATGGTCGCGGAGGTGGAGGTGGAGGAGACGTCATGGACCACGGACGGCCCGAGCGCGCCGCACACCGGGTTGGCGAACGCGGCGACGTCGATGTCGTACGACTCGATGGGCCGCAGCCGGAAGGAGCCGGGACGGTGTTTGGGGGCGGGGCGCAGGGTGATCCGGGCGTCCTCGGCGGTGTCGGTACGAGGTGTGGCGCAGCGCGGGCATTCGGGGTCGGGCACCAGCGGGTAGTGCCGGACGGTCAGGGTCCGCAGGTCCACCAGCCGGATCTCGGGGAACGGGCCCCCGGGGGCGGGTGGCCGCTCGCTCAGCGCGGTGACGAGCGCGGCGACGGCGTCCACCGCGAACGGTGTGGCGTAGGGCCACTCACCCGCCGCCCGGGTCTCCCCGCCCAGTTCGAGGGCGTCGCGCAGTGCCACGGACCGTACGGCCTGCCAGCGGCGGGCCAGACAGTGGGAGCAGGCCGGGGCCGGCGTGCCGTCGGCACCGGGCAGGGGCCCGATGACGGCGTGCGCGCCGTACAGACGCACCGGGACCGACGTGTCGGGGTACGCGGTGACGTTCCGCCCGGTCGTCTCCCGCCCCGTCGTCTCCTGCCCGGCCGCGTCCCGCTCGGCTCCGTCCTGTTCGGCGGCGAACGCGTCGTGTGTACCGAGCGCGCCGATGCTCACCTCGGGTCCGGCGAGCCGCCCCAGCGCCTGACGCAGCAGGCCTTCCGCCGGACGGACATCCAGTGTGCTAGGCCCCACGGGATGCCTCCGTGGTGAGGAGCACACGGGCGGTTCTGATGCCCGCGGTGCCCAGGTCCGCGGAGCCGGTGTCCACCATCAGGGCGTCACGTCCCGCCGTACGGAGCCGGTCGAGCACTTCGGACCAGTCGGTCACCGCCCGGGAGTCGACGGCCCCGGTTCCCTCGGTGTCCGTGGCGTGGATCGTCGTCGCGTCGAGGTCACGGAGCAGCGGGTCGCCGAGGTCGAACGGCGCGGCCGTCTCCTCCCGGCCCAACTGCACCTGTCCCAGCAGATCGCGCAGCGCGGCGACCGCGGCGCGCTGTGCGCCGGTGTCGCTGCCGACGGCCCAGTGTCCGGCTCCCCGGGCGAGCAGCACATGCACCCCGGAACGGTCGCTCTCGCCCAGGTCGAGCAGGTCCACCTCGATGTCGAGGACGGCCGCGGACCTGATGAGGAAGGTGAGTTCGGCATCGGCCCCCTCCCCCTCCGCGAGTGGCTTCAGCGGCACCCTGCTCGCCGTACCGCCCCGCAGGGTGCGGCACAGCGCGTCATGGGCGAGGGCGGAGAGCAGGCCGTCGGCGGCGGCGTCCGCCGCGGTGGCTCCGGCGCCGGTCCCGGCGCGCGTCGGCTCGAACAGCCGGTCGGCGTTGTGCGGGCCGAAGGTGCGTACCGCCGCGGCCGGTACGAGCGTCCGCTCCTTGGTGAGCAGCGAGACGGCCCGGGTCCAGGCCGTCACCCGCCGGCCGCCGGAGGCCGTGCCCGTATCCGTACCCGTACCGCCGAAGAGGGTCAGCGCGGCGGGCTCCAGAGCGCGCACGCTCGTGCCGACCGCCTCGGCCTGACGGCCGGTCACAACACCGGTGGTGGGCACGACATGCTCCGCGTACACCCCGGCCGCCGCGTTCAGCGCCCGCAGCCGGGCGCCCGCGACATGGTGCACGTCGAAGGCGGCGATACGGCGCGAGACGCCGTGGCCGGTGCCGAACTCGACGAGGGTCGCCTTGAGCGGTATCTGTGTAAGGGGCTCGTCCGCGAACCGGCCGAAGACTCCGGCGCGCGGCCGGACCAGGACCGAGCGGCGGTTCAACTCCTCCACCAGGGCGTCGGCCTCCCGGGCGGTGTCGGCCGTCGGCATCGGCGGGGTGCCGCTCCCGGCCGCCGTGAGGTCCACCGGGAGACCCACGGCGCCGGCCGGGGCGTCGCCCTCGCCCTCCGCCACCCCGGCACAGAACGGGCAGCGCGGGTGCGGCAGCAGGGGTTCGGCCGTGACATCGAGGGACTTCATGTCCTGGATGATCAGTTGGCCCGCGGTCTCGGCGGGCAGCGCGCCCGTGGTGATACGGAAGATCTCGTAGCCGAGCAGATTGCCGATCATCGCCGCCAGGGGGCGGCTCGGGAGCTCACCGGCCGGTACGGACCCGGGCAGCGCCAGAGCGCTCCAGATGTCGGCGGCGGCCGCGGCCCCGTCGTGGGAACCGATCCGCAGCACCGCGCAGGACCAGCAGCCGGCCGTGTCGGACGTCATCAGTGGTCCCACCACGGCGTGCTCGCCGTAGGACCAGGCCGGCAGGAGCGTACGGTCCTCGGGCACACCGGCCCGCAGCAGCGGGAACAGCCGCCGCGGGGCCGCGGGGCCGCCCGTGACCACCACGAGGTCGTACGACGCGAGGTCCGCCCAGCCGAGGGGCGCCCGAGGGTCGTCCGCCTCGATCCGCCGGAGGTCCACGGGGCAGCCGTCGGACGCCGCCTCCCGCGCCTCGGCCTCTATGGTCTCGATGTTCTCGGCTCCGAGGCCCGGCTGAAGACCGATGGTCGCGCAGCCGTTGCGGATCAGGCTGAGGACGCACCAGCGGGCCACGAGGTCGTCGCCGAGCACGGCCACCCGTGCCGTACGGAAGCGGTGGAAGCGGCGCTCGGCGTCGTCGGAGTAATGGTCGACGTAGGCGATCTGGGGGGCGAAACGCCGGGCCACGTCGGGCGGTGTGTCGTGCGCCTCGCCCGCGGTCGCCGGGACCGGCCGGGCGAAGTCCCGTTCGTACAGGCTCTTCACCAGCTCGCCGACCATGGAGCGCTGCTGGTCCCCGAGGCCCTGGCAGATCTCGGAGACCGAGTGCTCGCCGGTCAGATGCGGGACGATCAGTGTGGCGAACCGGTAGGCGGACTTGGCGGTCAGCTGGAATCCGCCGTCGGCGTTGTGGAAGAGCACTCCCTCCGGTGTTTCGGTGAACAGCACGTCGCGACGGATGCGCGGGCAGGTCGAGGCAACGGATTCGTAGGTGGCTGAGCCCATGAGAATGACACCCCTGGATGCTTGGTCAAGGTGGCCTGATCGTGGTGGAGTTCGGGCGTCGCCCGTCAGTGGCGTGCTGTCGCCGCCTGGCTGTTGTGCTTCTCGCGCGCCTGCTGACGCGCGTAGATTTTCAGCAGTCGATGGATGCGGTACGGGCCGGGAGGCCCTTCTTCGAGCAGCCCCGCGTCCGCCAGCCGCTCCAGCGTCTCTTCCGCCTCGGGTGAGTTACCGAGCGCGTGCGAGGAGAGGAGCAGCCCCTCGTGGTCGCCGAGCCGGTGGAAGGCTTCCCGCCAGCGCGGCTCCAGCCGGCTCAGCGCGCCGCCGAACACCTGCGGTACGGAGAGCCGGGGATCGTCGGCGAGGGAGAGCCTCGCCGGCAGATCCTCCGCCAGCCAGGCCACGCAGTCCTCGATGCGCAGCCCGGGCCGGGTGAGCAGCCGGGCGGCGGCGATCCGCAGGCTGAGCGGGAAGTGGCCGCAGATACGGGCGAGTTCCGCGGCGGCGGCCGGTTCCGCCCCCACGCGTTCGGCGCCGAGCGCGGCGGCCAGCAGTCGCTGGGACTCCGCCGGTTCCAAGGTCGAGAGCCGGTGGACACTGCCGCCGTGCGTGGCCATCAGTCCGGCGAGACCGCGTCTGCTGGTGACGATCGCGGCGCCGCCCGCCATGACGGGGAGCAGTGGACGGACCTGGTCGGGGCTGGTCACATCGTCGAGGACGAGCAGCGTCGCGCCGTCGGCGGTTCCGGGCGGCGGCAGGTGCGCCAGCGCCTCGGCCGGGGTGACGGAGGAACCGTCGTCACGCGTCATGGCCAGGATGAACACGCCGCCGGGGAAGCTGTCCTGGGTGTCATGGGCGGCTTGCTGCGCCAGCGCCGTCTTTCCGATGCCCGGGGCTCCGGAGAGGACCACGACGGTGGTGTCCGGGGATCCCGCGGTGAGGCGGGCGGTGATCGCCGCCCGCTCGGTGGTACGGCCGGTGAAGGACGGCACCGGCGGCACCGGACGTACGACGGGCGCGAGTGGTACGGCCGGTACAGGCGCTACGGGAGCGGGGGCCGGAGCCGGGGCGGCGATCGCCAGGGGCTCGGTGCGCGGCGCGAGAGCCACCGCGCCACGGCCGCCGGGCAGCGGCGCCGTGCGGTCGAGCCCCGGGTCCAGCGCCGGTGGGCCGAGGTCGTCGCCGCGCAGGATCGACAGTTCGAGCCGCTGGAGCGACGGGCCCGGGTCGACGCCCAGTTCCTCTTTCAGCCGGCCTTTCACACTGCGGTACTCGGAAAGCGCCTCCGACTGCCGGCCGGTGCGGTAAAGCGCCTCGATGAGCTGTTCGGAGAACCGTTCGCGACCGGGGTGCCGGCGAGCGGCCTCCCAGAGGTCGACCAGTACCTGACGACATCGGCCCAGCGCGAGCTCGATGTCGCAGGCCCGTTCGAGCGTACGCAGCCGCTCCTCGGTCAGCCCCGGCACCTCGTCGCGGTGCAGCATCGGGGACGGCACATTCGCCAGCAGGGGGCCCTGCCAGAGCGTAAGCGCCTCCTTGAGCCGGTACAGCTCGCCCTCGGCGTCGCCGGCGTCGTCCGCCGCCCGTACCAGCGCGCGGAACCGCACCAGGTCGAGCGTGTCGGCGTCGGCGTTCATCCGGTAGCCACCGGGCACCGCCTCGATGACATTGCGGGTGACTCCGTACTTGGCGAAGATCCGGCGCAGTCTGAGGACACAGCTCTGGAGCGCGGCCCTGGCCGTGGCGGGCTGGTCCTCGTCCCACAGGGCGCGCAGCAGATAGCCGGTGGACACGACGGATCCGGGATGAATGAGGAGAGCCGCCAGCAGACTGGACGGTTTGGACGGTTTAAGAACAACAACGTCATGACCCTCGGCAATACTCAAAGGGCCCAAAAGCTGAAAACGCACGCGACCGCCGCCCCCCGAATCAGTAATCGCGTCCGAGGCGCATGAAAGTGCCGAATACTGGGCACCTCACGACATCAGGACATCCGTGGCCGGAAATGGCGCGCTTTCTTCTGTGGTACAGACCTCTGCCAGGCCCCACTGATTTCCTACTCCCCCGTAGACACGCTGCCGAGTTGACTCATCGCCGTCGATGAGAGCCAGCTCAGCGGAGTGATACGTACCGCCACTCCAAAGGAAATTAACATTGCTTTACCAACGGATGAATAGACCGACGGCACGCGTGTGGTTGTTTCCAAAACAATACTGATGACCAGAACTTGTTGGGCATCCTAGTAACTCCCCCTTGGAAAGTCGACCCTCCGGCCCGGCAGTATTCCCGGACGGCGAACCAACCGGAAAGAAGCACTTATTGAGTGTGAATACGGCCCGCCGTCGCGAAAACACACAAAGGGGAGGTCCCGCGGAGCGCGCTCCGCGGGACCTCCCTGTGCCGTACCGGGTGTCGGGGTCAGCCCGCCGTGTCCGTGTGTGTGTCCGCGTCCACGTGCGTGTCCGTGTGCGTGTCCGTGTGCTCCGCTTCCGTCAGGACGACCGTGACCCCACGCGCGCGCAGCCCCTCGACGACGCGGGGGTCCGCTCCGTCGTCGGTGACCAGCGTCCAGTCGGGCCGGAGCGGGGTCCAGGTGTGGAAGGGCCGGCGGCCCAGCTTCGCCGCGTGGGCCAGGACGTACACCCGGTCGGCGCGCCGGGCCATGAGTTCCTTGAGCCGCGTCTGCCGCAGATCGGCCTCGCAGATGCCGTACTCGGGCGAGACGCCGTCCGTGCCCAGGAAGAGCCGGTCGAACGTGAGCCGTTCCAGGGCCGCTTCGGTGAGCGGTCCCACGAACCCCTGGCTCAGCGGGCGCAGCGTACCGCCCAGGCATTCGACATGGACCGACTCGACGTCCGCCAGCTCCTGAAGGGCCGTCAGACCCGTGGTGGCGACGGTGACATCCTTCGCCGTGCGCAGTTCGTGCGCGAGCGCGCCGACGGTCGATCCCGCGTCCAGCAGCAGCGACTCCCCGGGGCGTACCTCCGCCGCCGCCCACCGCGCGATCGCCTGCTTGGCCTCGAACGCCTCGCCCGTGCGCTGGCGCAGCGACGCCTCGGGGTGGGCGGCCAGTGCCATGGCACCGCCGTAGGTACGGGCGAGCTGTCCGTCCGAGGTCAGCTTCGCGAGATCGCGCCGGATGGTGGAGGCCGTCACCCCGAACAGCTGGGACAGCTCCTCCACACTGGCCAGTCCGGTGGTCGTGGCGAGATGGACGATTCGATCGCGCCGGGCCTTCGATCCGATCGCAGACATCAGTCTTCAGTCCTCAGGTCTTCTGTCCTCCGGTGCGGACGATCGGGTGGTCAACGAGCCGGAGTGGTGGACATCTCGGCGGCCTGGCGCAGCGCCTCGACCATGCTACCGGCCTCGGCCCGGCCCGTTCCCGCGATGTCGAAGGCGGTGCCGTGGTCGACGGAGGTGCGGATGACCGGCAGTCCCACGGTGAGGTTGACGCCGGCTTCGATGCCCATGACCTTGACGGGGCCGTGGCCCTGGTCGTGGTACATGGCGACGATCAGGTCGTAGTCGCCGCGCGAGGCGAGGAAGAAGGCGGTGTCGGCGGGGAGCGGTCCGACGGCGTCGATGCCGTCGGCGCGCAGCACCTCGATGGCCGGGACGATCTTCTCCTCCTCCTCGCCGTAGCCGAACAGGCCGTTCTCGCCCGCGTGCGGGTTGATGCCGCACACCCCGATGACGGGCTTCGCGACACCGGCCCGCACCATCGCCTCGTGGCCACGGCGCACCGTCCGCTCGACGAGTCCGGGTTCGATCCGGCGTACGGCGTCGATCAGCCCGATGTGGGTGGTGACATGAATGACCTTCACCTTGGGGGTGGACAGCATCATCGACACCTCCTCGACCCCGGTGAGATGGGCGAGGAGTTCGGTGTGTCCGGGGTAGAGATGGCCGCCCGCGTGCAGGGCCTCCTTGTTGAGCGGGGCGGTGCAGATGCCCTGGACGTCACCGCGCACGGCGAGCTCGGCGGCGACCCGTACGTACTGGTACGCGGCGTCGCCCGCGACGGCGGACAACCGCCCCCACGGCAGGTCGGCGGGGAGCAGTCCGAGGTCGATGACATGGATACGGCCGGGGCCGAACACGGCGTCGGCCGGGGTCCCGACGGAGACGATCTCGCAGGGGACACCGAGGATCCGGGCCGCCTGGCGCAGGCGTTCGGCATCACCGATGACGACGGGGCGGCAGCGGCGCGCGGTGTCGGGGTGGAGCAGCGCGGGGACGATCACCTCAGGGCCGATACCGGCGCCGTCTCCCATGGTGACCGCGATGATCGGGAGCGGCGCACCGGCCGTCTCTGTCTGCACGGGGGCCTCCACCGGGGCGGTCGTCGGGGCTGCGTTCACTGGACTTCTCCTTGCGGTACGGATGACACGGACGGTGAGGGGACGGGCGCGACGGACCCCACGCCCGGTACGGCGGGCTGATCACCCCGTGCGGCCTGGTGATCACCCCGTACGGCGTGGTGAACCGGCCGCAGGGCGCGGGCGATCCGCAGCAGGGACCCGGTGTCGCCGTAGCTTCCGGGGCGGGTGACGACGGAGCGGCCGTCGTCGGTGTGGCAGTGCACGGCTCCGTGATGGATCTGACCCGCCGGGTGGAGCCGGGTGACACCGAGCGCGTCCAGGACACGCCGCGCGGTCTCGCCCCCGGTGAGGACGAGATCGGCGGGGCGGGGCACGGCGGCGACGGCACGGGCGAGCCCCGCCACCACGCGTCGGGCCGAACCGGCGAGGATGCCGGGCGAGTTGTCGACGCTGACGACCGTGATGCCGTGCGCGTCGACGGGAAAGGAGAGCGGCGGGCCGGGCTCGGCGAGCAGAGCGGCCGGAAGTGCGGTGTGCCGGGCTCCGGCCGCGGTGAGTTGCGCGATCTGCGCAACGGCGGTGGGTTCCGCGGTGCCGACCACGACGAGCAGCGGCCGATCCACGGCAAGCGGCCCGCGCGGTGACGGAACGTCAGCGCCGCCGAGCACCCGGCCGAGCGCGGCGGCGAGCCCGCCGGTTCCCATGAGCCGTACGTCCGGTCCCAGCGGAAGCGCGGCGGCGATCACCGCGTCCAGGTCCGCGTCCGTCTCCGCGTCGCAGACGGGGCTCAGCCCCGCCGCCACGAGGTCGTGGAGCCGGCCGGTGAGCTCCCGGCCGGGGGAGCGTACGGCGCCGAGCGGTACGACAGCCGTCCGCAGGTCGCCGAGGGCGGCGGCCACCGAGGGCGGCGCGGGCAGCGACTCGGCGCGCCAGGCGTCGGTCATGTGCAGCGGGATGCCGCGCAGCTGGACGACGCCGTCGCGGACGGTACGCCCGGCCACCGGCAGGGCGGGGGCGATCACGAGTCCGGCCGCGCCCTCCGCGTACGCGGCGGCCTCGGCGGCGAGGTTGCCGCGCAGCAGGGAGTCCGTCTTCTTGATGAGTACGGTGCCGGCGGCGGCGCCGCGCACGGCCTCGCGCACGATACGGGCGGCCTCGTCGGCGGGGAGCTGGCGGGTGTCGAGGTCGAGCACCAGCGCCTCCCCCTCGGCGGGGAGGGCCACGGGCGCCGGACCCAGGTCGATCCGGCCGGGGAGGCGCAGCGCCGCCGCCGTCTCGGCCGCGCCGGACAGATCGTCCGCGAGGGCGAGTACGCGGCACGGTTCACGCCCGTCGCGGTGCTTGGTGACCACGGATACCTCCTCCGGGCGGCCCGGGCGGGCTGCCTCGGTGCCTGATGATGACATACGTTGCGCGAAGTGCGCGAGACCTCTTGCGCGGAACGCGCAATCGTGCCACCTTTTGCGGCGCGACACCTGTAGCTGCCGGACAGACCGGACTCCGGGAACCACGCCCCGGCGTCCGCCGGGCCCGGCACCGACAGCTTGAGCCGGTCGCTTCCCAGCACCCGAGAAGGTCGACGATGACCCCTACTCCTCAGAGCGCTCCTCCCGACGCTCCCCCGCGTGAGTCCTCGCCCGAGCCCGCACGTGAGCCCGCACGTGAGAGCTTCGGCCGCCGCACCCTGCTGCGCTGGGGCGCCGCCGGTGGCGCGGGCGTGGCTCTCGGCCCGCTGGCCGCCTGCGCGGGCCCGACCGGGGCCCCCGGCCCCGGTACCCTCACCCTCGGTCTGAACCGCTCCCTGGTGAGCCTGGACAACAAGCTCAACCAGTTCGACGCCGCCGTCACCGTGCAGCGCGCGGTACGGCAGGCACTCACCCGTATCGGGCCCGGGATGAAGCCGGAGCTGATCCTCGCCGACCGGTTCGAGATGGCCGGGCCCACCGCCTGGACCGTGCGGCTGCGCGACGGTGTGCGCTACTCCGACGGCAGCGCCGTCACCGTCGAGGACGTCGCCACGGCACTCCGGATGTACGGGAAGGTCAACGGTTCCTTCCTGCTCGGTCTCTTCCCCGAGCTGCCCAGCGTCGAGAAGACCGGCCCCCGCACCTTCCTGCTGCACACCAGCGAGCCCGTGCCGGTGCTCGACCGGCTGATGGCCAACATCCACATCACCCCCGCCGCCGCCAACCGGCCCGAGGAGCTGCGGACCGGTCTCGGCTCCGGCCCGTACCGCGTCCTCAAGGCCAACGCGGGCGCGGGCGAGTACACGCTCGGCCGCAATCCCGAGTACTGGGGCGTCCGGCCGCGGATCGAGACCGTACGGGTCCGCTTCGTACCGGAGGAGTCCAGCCGGGTCGTCGCGCTGCGCAGTGGCGAACTCGATGTCGTCGACACGCTCACCCCGGACTCCGCCGAGCAGCTCACCGGCCTGCCCGGCGTCCAGGTCGAGGAGACCTCCGGCGTCCGGATGTGCCAGCTCTTCTACAACTTCCGCAAGCCCGAGGGCACTCCGCTCGCCGACCCCCGGGTGCGGCGCGCGCTGACGTACGCCATCGACGGCGACGCCCTGGTCAACGACGTGCTCAACGGCTCCGCCGAGGAGGCCGGCGGTGTGGTGCCGCTCGCCCTCGAAGGCGCGGTACGCACCGGCTCGTACGCGTACGACCCCGGCAGGGCGCGCGCGCTGCTGAGGTCGCTGGGCGCCACGGATCTGCGGATCAAAATCATCTGGGAGTCAGGGGAGTTCGCCGCCGACACCTCCGTGATGGAAGCCGTCCTGGACATGCTCAAGACGGTCGGTGTACGCGCCTCGCTCCAGCAGTTCGAACCGGGCGGCGACATCCTCACCTGGCGTCAGGGCCGGGCCGGCGACTGGGATGTCATCGGCAACGGCTACGGCAGCCCCACCGGCCAGGCCCTCACCACACTCCAGGGCATGTACGGGGGCACGGCGGCGAAGGAACGTACCCGCGACGCCTTCATGGGGTACGTGATCCCGCGCGTGGAGCGGCAGCTCACCGCCGCCTCCACCGAGGTGGACGACGCCGAGCGCGCCGAACGGCTGGCCGCGGTGCAGAAAGCCATCTGGGACACCTGGCCCAGCCTCTGGGCCTTCGCGCCCAAGACTCTGCTCGCCCGCAGAACGCGCGTCAGGGGACTGTCCCTGCTCCCGATCAACTCCTATGACCTGTCCGCCGTACGGCTGGAGGGCTGAGCCGTGCCGACGTATCTCGCCAAACGGCTCGGCCAGAGCCTGCTCACCGTCTTCCTCACCCTGACCACCGTCTTCCTGCTGGTACGTCTCGCCCCCGGCGACCCGGCCGCCGCCTACGCGGGTCCCACCGCGACCACCGCCGATCTCGCGCGTATCCGCGCCCAGTTCGGCCTGGACCGGCCGCTGCTCACGCAGTACGGCATCTTCCTGCGCGATCTGTTCACCGGAGACCTCGGCACCAGCTACTCCTTCCACGCCCCGGCCCTCGATGTGGTCCTCGACCGGATGCCGTACACCATCACACTCGCCGTCTCCGCGATCACCGTCACCGCCGTGGTGGCCGTACCGCTGGGTGTGTGGATGGCCCGCCGCGCCGACTCGAAGCGCGAGCTCGGCGCGAACGTACTCACCATCACCGGGCAGTCCATGCCGGACTTCTGGACCGGCGTGATGCTGCTGACCGTCTTCGCCGTGCTGCTTCCCGTGCTGCCCGCCTCCGGATTCACCTCCTGGAGCGGTCTCGTCCTGCCGACGGTCACCGTGGCCATCCTGCAACTCGCCCTGATCTCAAGGCTGGTACGGCGTGAGATGACCACGGCACTCAGCTCCCCGTATCTCATCGTCGCCCGCTCGCGCGGCTTCTCCGAGCGCGCCCTCACCTGGCGCTACGCCCTCGCCAACTCGGGGGTGCCGCTGCTCACCGCCATCGGTACGCGGTTCGCGGCGCTGCTCAACGGCGTGGTCGTGGTCGAGGTCGTCTTCGGCTGGCCCGGGGTCGGCTCGCTCGTCGTCCGTGCGCTGGAGACCCGGGACTATCCACTGATCCAGGCCACCGTGCTGGTCACGGCGACCCTCGCGATCCTCGTCCAACTCCTCGTCGACCTCGCCTACCCGCTGCTCGATCCGCGGGTGCGCCTCGGAAAGGCGGCCTGAGACATGACCACCGCCCCGCGTACCGCCACGTCCCCGGGCGCCCCGCCCGCCGGCGCGGCTGCCCCCGGCGCCCGGCCGAGCGCCGTCACCGCCCGTGATCTCGCCCGTGCCACCGCCACCCGGCAGCGGCGTGGCGCCCGGTTCAAACTATGGGCGGGGGCCGTCTGTACCGCGCTCGTGGTGCTGCCGGTCGCCCTCGCGGGTCTGCTGCCGCTGCCCGGCGCCGACGCACAGGACCTGTCCCGGCGCCGGCTGCCCCCGCTCAGTGACGGGCATCTGTTCGGCACCGACCAGCTCGGCCGCGATCTGCTCTCCCGTGTACTGCACGGCGGCCAGGTCTCGCTGACGGTCGGCATCCTCGCCGTCCTCGTCTCCGGACTGATCGGTATCGCGGCGGGTTCCGCGGCCGGGTTCTTCGGCGGCTGGGTCGACACGGTCGTCTCCCGGCTGCTGGAGGCCCAGCTCGCGCTGCCCCTGCTGATGATGCTGCTGCTCGTGGTCGCCCTGTTCGGTCCGTCCGTCACCGTCATCACCTGTGTGATCGCGGTCGCGCAGTGGCCCGAGGTCGCGCGGCTCACCCGCTCCCTCGTTCTCGTGGAACGGGAGAAACCGTATGTCGCCGCCGCCCGGGTCCTGGGACTGCGCGGCTGGTCGGTCCTCGGCCGGCATGTCATCCCCAATGTGATCCGCCCGGCGAGCCTCGTGGTCCTGCTGCTGCTCGCCCAGGCCGTCCTGCTGGAGAGCGCGCTGAGCTTCCTCGGCGCGGGGCCTCAGCGGCCGTTCGCGACCTGGGGCCGGATCATCTCCGACGGCCAGGACTACATCACCACCTCCTGGTGGCTGGTCACCCTGCCGGGGCTGGTCATCGCCCTGCTGGTGGTCGGCGTCAATCTGCTCGGCGACGGGCTGCGCGACCGTACGCGTACGACGAAGGCGCCGCGCGGGGCGCGTGTGCCGCGTGGCACGCGCGCCGCACGCCTCAAGAAGGGAGCCTGAGCCATGACGGATGTTCCGCCGAAGGACGCTCCACCGGAGGATGGTCCCTTGCTGGACGTCGAGGACCTGCAGATCGAACTCATCACCGCGCACGGGGTGGTCCGCGCCGTGGACGGGGTGAGCTTCACCGTCGGCAGGGGCGAGACCGTGACACTCATCGGCGAGTCCGGATCCGGCAAGTCCACCACCGCCATGGGTGTGCTGCGGCTGCTGCCCGAGGGCCTCGCCGTGCTGTCGGGGAGCGTACGGATCGCCGGGCGGGACGTCCTCGCCGCCCCCGGCGCGGCGCGCGAGGTGCGCGGGCGCACCGTCTCGCTGATCCCGCAGGACCCGATGACGGCCCTCAGCCCGGTCCATACGATCGGCCGGCAGCTCGGCGACGCGCTGCGGCTGCGGCACCCCGGGCTGTCCCGTGCCGCGATCAGGGAGCGGGGCACGGATCTGCTGGCCCAGGTCCGTATCCCCAGGCCGGAGACCCGCTGGAAGGCGTATCCGCACCAGTTCTCCGGCGGCATGCTGCAACGCATGCTGATCGCCGTCGCGCTCGCGGGGGAACCGGAGCTGCTGATCGCCGACGAGCCCACCTCCGCGCTGGACGCCACGGTGCAGGCGAGCGTTCTCGATCTGCTGATGGAACTACAGGAACAGGAGTCCCTCGGGATGCTGATGATCACGCATGATCTGGGGGTGGCCCGGGTCGTCTCCGACCGTATCCATGTCATGAGGGAGGGCAGATTCGTGGAGTCGGGATCCGCCGCGCGGATCGTGGACCGGCCGGCCGCGCCGTACACCCGCGACCTGCTCGCCGCTGTGCCCCGGCTCGGCGCCTGGGACGAGGACTCCCTCGCGCCGGCCGCGACGGGGGGAGCACGGACATGACCCGTACGCAGACCACCGGCGCCGGTCCGTTTCTGAGCGTCGATGACCTGGTGGTCGAATACCCCACCGCGCGGGGCCCGTTCCGCGCGGTCGACCGGGTGAGCTTCCAGCTGGAGCGCGGCGGCTCGCTCGCGGTCGTCGGCGAGTCGGGGTGCGGCAAGTCCACCCTCGCCCGCGCCCTCGTACGACTGCTGAAGCCCGCCTCGGGCCGGATCGTCCTCGACGGTACGGATATCGCCGGGCTGCCCGAGCGGCGGCTGCGCCCGCTGCGGCGGCGCGTGCAGATGGTCTTCCAGGATCCGTACGGTTCGCTCGACCCGCATCTGACCGCCCAGCAGATCGTGGCCGAGCCACTGCGCCTCTCGGGCGTCGGTGACAGAGGGGAGCGCGCGCGGCGCGCGGCCGAGCTGATCGACCGGGTCGGACTGCCGGCCACCGCCCTGCACCGCCGGCCACCCGAGTTCTCCGGGGGCCAGCGCCAGCGCATCGGGATCGCCCGCGCGCTCGCGTCCCGGCCGGAGCTGCTGGTGTGCGACGAGGCGACCTCCGCGCTCGATGTCTCCGTACAGGCGCAGGTCCTTGAGCTGCTGCGCGAACTCCAGGCCGAGACCGGTATCGCCTATCTCGTCATCGCGCACAACCTCGGGGTGGTGCGGGAGATCAGCACCGACGTGCTGGTGATGAACGCGGGCCGGATCGTCGAGAGCGGCCCGACCCGCGCCGTACTCGCCTCACCTGCCGAGCCCTACACCCGGGCGCTGCGCCGCGCCGCCCTCGACCCCACGGCGATCCGGGGCGTGAAGCCCCGGCATCTGCTCAGCGCCGCGGCCGACAGCGGCACGACCGGCTCAGCCACCCGGACAGTCGGCCACGCGGCCACCCACGCATCGGAAGGCACCCGCCCGTGACCACCGGCATCCATCCGCCACAGTTCCCCGTCCCGCTGTCCCGGCTCGTCCTGGGCACCATGACCTTCGGCGACACCGTCGACCGCGCGGGCGCCGCAGCCATGCTCGATACCGCGCTCGACGCGGGCATCACCGGTGTCGACACCGCCAACGGCTACGCGGGCGGGGAGAGCGAACGTATCCTCGCCGGGCTGCTGCCGGGCCGCCGCGACCGGATCGTGCTGGCCACCAAGGCCGGTATCCCCCACCCCGACCAGGGCGAGCACGCCCCGCTCTCCGCCGCCGGGATGCGTGCCGCGCTGGAGGGCAGCCTCAAGCGGCTGGGCACCGACCGGGTCGATCTCTTCTATCTGCACCAGCCGGACCGCGCGACACCGCTCGCGGAAACCCTCGCGGCCGTCGCCGAGTTCGTCGCCGAGGGAAAGATCCTCGCGCTCGGGGTCTCCAACCACGCGGCCTGGCAGATCGCCGAACTCGTCCGTACGGCGGGCGAAGTGGGGGCACCGCGCCCCGTGGTCGCCCAGCAGCTGCACAATCTGCTCGCGCGCCGGCTGGAGGAGGAGTACGTCGAGTACGCGGCCGTCACGGGGCTGCGCACCATGGTCTACAACCCGCTCGGCGGCGGGCTTCTGACCGGGCGTCACACGTTCGGGCGGACCCCGGAATCGGGCCGGTTCGGGGACTCCAAGCTCGCCGCGATGTACCGGCAGCGCTACTGGGACGAGCGGCTGTTCGCCGCGGTCGGTCAGCTCACCGGGATCGCCGCAGAGGCCGGCATCCCGCTCACCGAACTGGCGTTGCGCTGGCTGCTCGACCGGCCCTCCACCGACGCGCTGCTGCTCGGCGGCTCTCGCACCGAGCAGCTGCGGGCCAATATCGCCGCCGCGCAGGCCGGTCCGCTGCCCGCCGGGGTGAGCGCCGCCTGCGACGAGGTCGGTGCCCGGCTGCGGGGCCCGATGCCCGCGTACAACCGCTGACCCCGGCCCCGCACCCCGGACCCGGCCCACCGTTGTGCCGGCCATTCCACGTTGTGCCGGCCATTCCACGTTGCGCCGGCCATTCCACGTTGTTCCGGCCATCCCGCCCCACCTCGAAGGGACTTCCATGACCCGCCCCCCGTCCGGTACGCCCGCCGCCTTCGCCACCGCTCTGCGCGCCCGCGAACAGCTCATCGGCTACTGGTCCGTCCTCGACTCCCCCGTCTCCACCGAGCGCATCGCACGCCTCGGCTACGACTATGTGGCGCTGGACGCCCAGCACGGTCTGATCGAGTACGCGGGGCTGCTCGCCTCCCTCACCGCCATCGACACCAAGGGGAGCACCGCCGTCGGTCTGGTGCGCACCGAGGCCAATGACCCGGCGCCGATCGGCCGCGCGCTGGACGCGGGGGCGGCCGGGGTCATCGTCCCGCTCATCGACACCGCCCAGGACGCCGCCGACGCGGTGGCCGCCGTACGCTATCCGCCGCTCGGCCGCCGCTCCTACGGCCCGATGCGCTCCGGGCTGCGGATCGGGCCCGACCCGGCCGACGCGCATGAGCAGACCGTCGTCCTCGCGATGATCGAGACGGCGGACGGCCTCGCCAATGTCGCGGAGATCTGCGCGACCGACGGGCTCGACGGTGTCTATGTCGGCCCGTCCGATCTGCGGATCGCCCTCGGTGGCGCCACCTCCACCGACCCCGCCGTCGATGACCGGTTCGAGGCCGCGCTCGTCACCGTACGCGAGACGGCGGCCGCCGCCGGGATCGCCGCCGGTATCCACAACGCGGACGGTGCCAGTGCGGCCCGGCGGCTGGCGGAGGGCTTCACCTTCGCCACCGTCTCCAGTGATCTGACGCATCTGGCACAGATCGCCGGCAGCCACCTCGCCGCCGCCCGTGGCGTCGAAGAGGCCCGGTGACCATGACGAACCCGGTCGCCGACGGTGTCCTGCGCCCGCATCCCGGCGAACCGGGCCGTACCGAAGCCTCGCTGGCCGCGCCCGCCGCGCAGAACCACGCCGCGAATCTGACCGTGCTGCCCGGCGGGGATCTGGGCTGCGTCTGGTTCGCCGGTACGCAGGAGGGCGTCGCGGACATCTCCGTCTGGTTCTCCCGGCTCACTCCGCGGGCCGCCGGCTGGTCCGCGCCGGTCCGGCTCTCCGACGACGCCACCCGCTCCGAGCAGAACCCCGTACTGTTCCCGGCGCCCTCCGGCGAGCTGTGGCTGCTGCACACCGCGCAGCGGGCGGGCCATCAGGACACGGCGGAGGTACGGCGGCGGATCAGCCGGGACAACGGCGTGACCTGGGGCCCCTCGCGGGTCCTGTTCCCGGCCGCGGCCGGGAGCGGGGTCTTCGTACGGCAGCCGGTGGCCGTGCTGCCGTCGGGCCGCTGGCTGCTGCCCGTGTTCCGCTGTGTCAGCACACCGGGCGAGCGGTGGTCGGGCGGCCGGGACACCAGCTCGGTCATGGTCAGCGACGACGCGGGGGCGACCTGGGACGAACGGCCGGTGCCCGGCTCCACCGGGCTGGTGCACATGAACGTCCACACCCTGCCGGACAGTTCTGTGCTCGCGCTGTTCCGCAGCCGCCGGGCGGACCATGTGTACCGCTGCCGGTCGGAGGACGACGGGGAGACCTGGACGGCGCCGGAGCCACTGTCCGTCCCCAACAACAACTCCTCCCTCCAGTACGTCCCGCTGGACGACGGCCGGCTCGCCCTGGTGCACAACCACAGCAGCGCCGCCGATGCCACCGAGCGGCGGGTGTCGCTGTACGACGAGATCGACGACGACGGTGTGAGCGACACCGCGCCCCCGGGCGAGACCGTAACCGGCACCCTGCCCCCGCCTGTGGACAGCGCCGCCTTCTGGGGCGCTCCGCGCGCCCCGCTCACCCTCTCCTTCTCGTCGGACGGCGGCCGTTCCTGGCCGGTGCGCCACGATCTGGAGACGGGCGACGGCTACTGCCTCACCAACAACTCCCGTGCCGGCCTCAACCGGGAACTGTCCTATCCGTCCGTCGCCCGGTCCCCCGACGGGACACTGCACATCGCCTTCACCCTCCATCGCCGCGTCATCAAGTATCTGCGTCTGAGCCCCGCTTGGACGGCCGGGGAGGATATGAACGGCTGAGGCCGTGAACGCGTTTCCTTCACGAATTTCACAGAACCCCCTCTTTCATCGGCACGGGATGCGTAATGTCTGCATCTCGTGCCGCCCGCTCGGGCGGCACCGGCACCCTTCCGGAAGAGGACGCGCTTTCATGCCCCGTGCCCGTATAACCGGCGCCGCCGCGCTCGCGGCGGCCGCCGCCACCCTGATCGTGTTTCCCGGCCAGGCGCAGGCCGCCGGGTCCGTGCATCTCACCAAGATCTGGTACGACTCCCCCGGCACGGACACCCGCTCCAACACCAGCCTCAACGGCGAATGGGTGCAGATCAAGAACACCACGAGCGGTTCGGTGAGCCTCAAAGGCTGGACCCTGACGGACGCCTCCCGGCACACATACACGTTCGGGACGTTCACCCTGAAGGCGGGCAAGACCGTCACGGTGAAGACGGGCAAGGGCACCAACACGGGCGCCACCGTGTTCCAGCAGCGCGCCGCGTACGTGTGGAACAACGACAAGGACACGGCCACACTGCGCCGCTCCTCGGGTGCGGTCCATGACACCTGCGCGTACAACTCGACGCGGTACGACTACAAGAACTGCTGAGCCAGAAGGTGCCGGTCGCGGGCGGGCGGGAATACCGCGGCCGGCTGTCCGGCTGGGACCAGCATGAGCACTCTTGGACTGATCGGCAGCGGACACATCGGCAGCACCCTCGCGAGGCTCGGCGTCGCGGCCGGGCTGGATGTGGTCCTCAGTAATTCACGCGGGCCTGAGACCCTGGCCGACCTGGTGGCGGAGCTGGGACCGCGGGCGCGGGCCGCGACGCCCGCCGAGGCGGCGGCGGCCGGGGACTGGGTCGTGGTGACCGTCCCGCTGAAGAACTACCGCCAGGTGCCGGTGGCACCGCTGGCGGGGAAGGTCGTTCTCGACACGAACAACTACTACTCCGAGCGTGACGGGCGGATCCCCGAGCTGGACGCGGAGGAAACCACCAGCAGCGAACTCCTCCAGCGGCATCTGCCCGACGCCCACGTCGTCAAGGCGTTCAACAACATCTTCTTCAAGCATCTGACCGCACTCGCCCGGCCCACGGGCGCGGCCGACCGCACGGCCCTCCCGATCGCCGGTGACGACCCAGAGGCGAAGGCATCCGCGACCCGGCTGCTCGATCTCCTCGGGTTCGACGCCGTCGACGTGGGAACCCTCGCCGACAGCTGGCGCTTCCAGCCCGGCACACCGGCGTACGGCGTGCCGTACGCGCAGGACCCGCAGGGTCTCGCCCTCGCCGACGACCCGGGCAGGAGCGCGGACGCCGCGACGCTCCGCACGGCGCTGGCCGCCGCCACCCGCGGTTGAGTTGCTAGGCCCTGTCCGGCATCCGTATGACCGCCGTCCCGCCGTCCAGATCCACCGTGGTCCGGTGCGGCGGGGCGCCGTCCTCCTCGTCGTCCCTGAGCAGCAGCGCCGACTGCCGCTCCTTCAGTTCGTTCTGCTTGCCCGGCGAGAAACTCGCGTGCAGCTGCTCGAACCCGGTGGCCGAGATCTGTCCCTGCCGCACGCTGTTGCGCCACGGCAGCAGGCCCGCGCGCCCCGCGCGCAGCAGCAACTGATCGAGGAAGGCCACCGCGGTCAGCACGATGACGAGCCCGGGAAGCGTCATGAACACCACTGTCTCCATCCCCTCAGTGTGCTGGTTGCCGGATTCTCCGGGAACCAGCAGGGGGTGACGGCCGACTACTGACACGAAAGCGAGTACCAGCGCTCATGTCAGGGGCCGTTGCGGCTCCGGAGGAGGACAGCCGGTTTGCAGTGGTACGAGGACGACTCCCTCTGGTCCGACTTCGCGCCCACGATGTTCTCTCCCGGCCGCGCCGAGCAGGCCGCCGGCATCGTGGCGAGTTCACCGCTCCTCGACTTCCCGCCCGGCTCCCGGGTGCTCGATCTGTGCTGCGGTCCCGGGCTGTTCCTGGTGCCGCTGGCGCGGCGCGGCTACACCGTCACCGGTGTCGATCTCAGCCCGTCCATGCTGGAACGGGCACGCGCGGCCTGCGCGGAGGCCGGCGCGGACGTCCGGCTGGTGCGGGCCGACATGCTCGACTACACGGAGCCGGGCTCCTTCGATGCCGTACTGAACGTCTTCACCTCCTTCGGCTACTTCGACGATCCCGACGACAATCTGCGGGTCCTGCGCAACGCCCGCGAATCCCTCGCCCCCGGTGGCCGGCTCGTGGTGGATGTGATGGGCAAGGAGGTGCTGGCCGGCTGGATCGGGCGGCCCCAGGCCGTGGATCTGCCCGACGGCTCCTATGTGGTGCAGCGTGATGTGGTGCTCGACAGCTGGCGCCGGCTGCGCACCGACTGGACGCTGGTACGCGGCACCTCGGCCCGTACGGCGTCGCTCACCTCCTTTCTCTACAGCGCGGCCGAACTGCACGATCTCTTCGTGGCGGCCGGTTTCACGGATGTCGAGTGCTTCGGGGGCTTCGACGGCGGTGTCTATGACCAGCACTCCCGCCGGCTGATCGTCAGGGGGGTACGGAAGTGACCGACGTACGCGTGCACGAGCATGTCACCGACGCGATGAAGGCCCCGGACCTGATCCGGCTGAGCCCCAACGCGGTCCTCGCGCGCTTCGAGACGATGAAGGTCTACGCGGCGCTCGGCGCGGTCCGTACGCTGCTCCGGCGCGGCCGTATCGTGCCCGGTCAGACGCTTATCGACAGTTCGAGCGGCATCTACGCGCTGGCGCTCGCGATGGCCTGCCACCGGTACGGACTGCGGTGTCACATCGTGGCGTCCACCACGGTCGACGCGGTGATGCGGGCTCAGTTGGAGGTGCTGGGCGCGACGGTCGACCAGATGCCCCCGTCGGAGAGTCTGCGGCTCGACCAGGAGCGGCGGGTGCGGCACGTACGGGAGCTGCTGGCCCGCAGGCCGGACTACCACTGGATGCGGCAGTACCACGACGCGGTGCACTACGCGGGCTACCGGGAGTTCGCCGAGCTGGTGACGGCGGCGCTGCCGGACCGGTCGCTGACCGTCGTCGGCGCCGTCGGCACCGGCGCCTCCACCGGCGGTCTGGTCAGGGCGCTGCGGGAGCCGGGGACCGGCTCCGGGCGGGAGGTGCGGCTGGTGGGCATCCAGCCGTTCGGGAGTGTGACGTTCGGCAGCGAGCGCTTCAGCGATCCGGAGGCGATCATCGCGGGGATCGGCAGCTCGATCCCGTTCGGCAATGTCCGGCACGAGCTGTACGACACGATGCACTGGGTGGACTTCCGGCATGCCATGGCGGGCGCGGTGGGGCTGCTGCGCGAACACGCCGTCTTCGCCGGGCTGTCGACGGGCGCCGCGCATCTGGTCGCCTCGTGGGAGGCGGAGCGCGATCCCGGACGGCAGCATCTCGTCATCGGAGCGGACACCGGACACCGTTACGTGGAGCGGGTGTTCGCCCGGCACGCCGAGGCCCTGGACCGGCGTACGCTGCGGCCGCGCAGAATCCACGCCCTCGACGACCTCGGTCCGCCGTGGTCGGTGATGGAGTGGGCACGGCGCCCGCACAAGGAGCCCGTGGTGGCAGAAGTCGGTTCGGAGGGGGATGCGCTGTGACCATCGCCGCGCTGGAGTCACTGTCGTTCGGACTGGCCCGGATGGCCGCCGCGGCCGCCGGTGCCGGGCACGGGCTGACCCTGCTCACCCGCGACCGGTCCGTGTACCGGCACGAGCTGGACACACTGCCGGACGACGCGCCGCTGTCGGTCGTCGAGGTCGACACCTTCGATCTGGCCGAGACCCGGCGGGCGCTGACGGCCCTGCCCGGACTGGCGGGTCTGATCAACACCACGGACACCTGGAGTGTCCCGGCCGCCGGTCTCGCGGCCGAGTTCGGCCTGCCGGGGCCAGATCCCGAGGCGGTCCGGCTGCTCCGCGACAAGTCACGGGTACGCGAACTGCTGCACCGCCACGGGCTGAGCAAGAGCCCCGCGGTGCCGGTGGCGCCGGATCCGGACAGCGCGGGCGAGGTGCTTCGTACGCTCACGCCACCGCTCGTCCTCAAGGATTCGGCGGGCACCTCCTCCCGTAACGTCTGGGTGGTCAGGGACGAGGAGAAGCTGCGCGCCGCGCTCGGTGAGGCGGCCCAACAGGCCCTGGCCGGGGGGCTGTTCGCGGAGTCCTTCCTCGCCGGGCCGCTCTACAGCGCGGAGACGCTGAGCTGGGCCGGGGAGACCCGGCTGCTGGGGGTGCTCAGCCGGCAGACCTCTCGGGACATCGCCGTACGGGAGGAGGCCGCCGCCTTTCCCGTCGCACTGCCCCCGGCCGAGCGGGGTGAGATCGAGGCGTGGGTGGGCCGGGTGCTGCGGACGGCGGGGCATGACGGCGGCTTCGCCCATGTGGAGTTCATCCTCACCGGCCAGGGGCCCGAACTGGTCGAGATCAACCGGAGAATCGGCGGCGCCCTGGTCGGGGAGGCGCTGTGCCTGTCCCTGCGGACGAATGTGTACGAGGCGATGATCGAGGCCGCGCTCGGGCGTCGTCCCCGGCTCATGGATGAGCCACTGGACCACTCCGGCGCCGCCTGCGGTTTCGTGCTCGTCTATCCGGACCGGCCGGGAACGCTCGCGGGCTGGCAGGGGCTGGACGAGCTGGGTGCCTATCCGGGGGCGGTGCGCTGGTATCCGGTCAGGGCGCCGGGGGACGGCATCCACACCGTGGCCGACCAGCGCGGCTGTACGGGGATGGTGCTGGCCGAGGCGGCGACCGCCGAGCTGGCGCTGCACCGGGCCGCGAGCGCCGCCGCGCGCGTGCGCCCTGTCCTGGTGGCCGATGGCGGCCCATGAGCGCGGGCCGGCGCGCGGGGCCGGGCACGATCGCGTCGCCGGGAGATGGCGGCCGAGCGGTCCGCGGTCGTTCCTGCTGGTCTGCTCGTTCCTGATCACGCTGGGCAGCTTCGCCGTACTGCCGTACATGTCGGTGCTGCTGCACCAGCGGCTGGGGCTCGGACTGGGCACGGTCGGGTTCGTGCTCGCCGTCGCCTCGCTGGTGCAGTTCTCCGGCGGGGTGGCGGGCGGCGCCCTGGCCCGGCGGATCGGGCTGCGCGCCACCATGCTGGTCGCGCTGGCGGTGCGTACGGCGGGGTTCGCCGCGTTCGTGCCGGGGCTCGGAAGCCCGTGGGCCGCGATCGGCGCGCTGTTCCTGGTGTCGTGCGGGGCGGCGCTGTATCTCCCAGCGAACAAGGCGTATCTCGTGGAGGGTGCGGCGGAGGCGGAGCGGCCCCGGCTGCTGTCCGCGAGCGGTTCGGCGTTCAACGCGGGGATCGCGCTGGGCCCGCCGGCCGCCGCGCCCTTCGTACTGACCTCGCCGGGCGCTCTGTTCGCCGCTGTCACCGTGCTGTTCGCGGTGGTCGGGCTCGGGCACGCGCTGCTGCCGGCCGTGTCCGCCGAGACCGCCGGGCCCGGCGCGAGCGGTCCGCGGAAGGATGGGGATCCCGCCGCCCCGGCCGGGAGTCCCGGCACGGTCGGGCCGCCGTTCCTGGTGACCGTACTGAGCGTCTATGTCTTCATGTTCTTCCAGCACTATCTGGCGCTCTACGCCGTCCCCCGGACATCGGCGTCGTTCTACGGCGGGGTGCTGATGGGATACGCGTGTCTGCTGGTGGTCGCGCAGCCCCTGCTGTCGGAGTGGATCGCCGGGCTCTCCTACCGGCGCGCGATGCGGGTGGGCTTCGGCGCGATGGCCGCCGGGACGGCGGTCATCGGTGCCGGTGGGCGGACGGGGATCGGCGTGGGCGCCGCGTTGATCTGCCTGGGCGAGATCGTGCTCTTCCTCAAGAACGATCTGGAGGCGCTGGCCCGCTCGTCCGCCGCGCCCGCCGTGGTGTTCGGCCGGCAGCGGCTGGCGGCGGGGATCGGCGCGTTCGCCAGCGGGGTGGCGGGCGGTCAGTTGTACGGGGCGGCCGAGGACGTGGGGACGGCGCGGGGCTTCTGGTTCGCGGTCGCGCTCCAGGCTCTGGTCCTGCCGGTGCTGCTGGTTCCGCTGGCGGGTGCGGTGCGCCGGCGGTACGGCGGCTCCCGCACCCGGCCGGAGAAGCGGACGGCGGCCGACGGCGGTCCGCGCCGTACCCGGGCCTGATCCGCGCCGTCCCGGGCCTGATCCGCGCCGTACCCGGGCGTGAGGACGGCGCGGACCGGGGCCGTCCGTTACCGGGACGCCGCCCGGACGGGCAGCAGCCCGGGGTCACGGTCCGCCAGCCATACGGCGGTGAGGTCCCGCCGCGCCCGCGCGACGCGTGAGCGCACCGTACCGACGGGGCAGCCCGCGGCGTCGGCGGCCTCCGCGTAGGAGAGCCCGAGCACCTGGGTCAGTACGAACGCCTGCCGCCGCGCCGGGTCCAGCGCGCCCAGCGCGTCGAACACCGCGACGCCCTCGTCGAAGCCGGGCAGATGGCGCGGCTGGACACGCTCGGCGGCGTGCTGCCAGTCGGCGGTGTCGGCGAGCCGGGGCCGGGCGGCGGCGCCGCGGTAGCGGTCGATGACCACACGCCGCGCTATCGACAGCAGCCAGGTGCGCGCGCAGGAGCGGCCCGCGAACTTGGCCAGGCTGGTCAGGGCCCGTAGATAGGTCTCCTGGGCGAGATCGTCGGCCCCGGGCACATCGGCGCTCAGATGCGCGACGAACCGGCGTACGTCGTCGTACGTCGCGTGCACGAACCGCTCGGCGGCCTCACGGTCGCCGGTGCCCGCGGCCAGCGCCCAGGCGGTGATCTGGAGATCGCGGTGCGCGGATCTGATGCCCGGTGAGCCGCCCTCCTGGGCGCGGGACATGGTGGTGGAAGCGCGGGGAGCGGCGGGTCTCGTGCCGCGGGCAGGGGGATTCATCGTCGGAGCAGGGCACATGGCGGTGATCCTTCGTGTCCTCGCGGAGCCACGCCGGACGCGGCGTCCGCGCGGCTCCATCGGTGGCCGGTCCCCCGCGGTAGCGGCGCTGGCGACCGGCATGCCTGTGAACAGGCACGCGTACGTGCCTGAAGGACCCTCGGCCACACGCGCGAGCACGGCGCGGACGGCCGAAGGGTCAGCGAAGGGACGGAAGGACAGGCGGGCCCCTGCGGGTGATGCCGCCCAGGACGACGGGCGGGCGCGGCCCGCGCCGCGGTCTGCCCGGGGTTCGGATCCGCGTGCGCGTCGGGGCGAACCCGGTGCCGGTCAGCACCCGCCAGGCGAGCAGCAGCGGAGCGGCGACGAACAACGTGAGTGTGCGGCCCAGTTGGAGGACCGCCGACTCGCCGCGCCACAGCCACCAGCCGCACAGCAGCCCCGCGACGAAGTGGGCCACCGCCATGCCCGAGGTCAGGGAATGGCCGTCGTAGGCCAGGGCCTGGGCCATGACATCCGGCGGCGCCTCACTCATCCCGGAGTGGGCGTGCGCCATCGCGCTACCGGAGCGGCCCTCGCCCGGAACGCCGATGGCGGGCGCCGCCCCGGTGAGGCGCGGAAACGTATGGGTCCAGCTGAACAGGGTGTGCAGAGTCAACTGCCCGACGGCGCTCGCCCCGGCGATGGCCAGAACCCCGCGCTCCCGCCCGGCCAGCCACCATCCCGCGCCGCCCGCCACCACGAGGGCGAGGGCCAACGCGGGCCGGGGCAGCGGGGCTTCGGAGCGCAGGGCATGTCCGAGACCGGACACCGCTACGCACACGACCGCGAAGATCGCGGCACGTGTGAAGCGGAATGCGGGCCCGGCTCCCATGGCTGACATCGTGTCACCCGGAGCCGAGCCGAGGAACAGAGCCGCCGATCCGGAAACGTCGACGGTTCGCCCGTTATAGAACGACACCAAGAAATGTGATCCATGCCACATGAAGCGTGCGGGAACTTTTCGGGTCCGGCGGCCGACTGCTCCGGTATGAAGTCGTCCCCCGCGTCCGCCGCCCCCGAGCCGAGCGAGCCGGCCGAGCCGGTCGAACCGGCCCCATCGGCCGCCTCCGCCCCATCGGCTGCCTCGGCCGCCTCCGCCGAAGAGCCCGCCACCGCCCCGGACCGGCGGTCTGCCCGGACCACGCTCCGGTCCGACCTCAGGGCCTCGATACCCGACGGTCTGATCGCGCTGGTGGTGACCGCCGCCGTCTTCGCGCTGCTCTACGCCCGGATCCGGGCGAAGACCTCGTCGACCGTCACCGTCATGCCCTTCATGGCGGACGCGGGTGGCTTCTGGATGTACTTCCTCAGCCAGGCGTTCGGCTGGGCGGCGCTGCTGTGGGCGTGGGGCACCGTGATACTCGGTCTGCTGCTCTCCGGGCCCCGCCCGAAGCGGCTGCCGCTGTCAGGCCCCCGGCTGGAACGGCTGCACCGTACGACGAGCCTGAACACGATCGCGCTGATCGCCGCTCACGCCCTGCTGTTCGCCGCCGAGTTGGTACGGCACGACACCGCGCGATGGAACTCCCGGCTGTGGGCGGCCTTCATCGAGGCGTTCGTGCCGGGCGGCTACGACTCGGGCACGGGACAGATCGCGATGCCGGTCGGCCAGGCCGCTCTCTATCTGGCGATCCCGCTGGGGCTGCTCTTCTACGTCAGACACCGCATCGGCCCCAAGACCTGGCGCGTACTGCACCGCTTCGTGATCGTCGTCTACATCCTGAGCGTCTGGCACACCCTGCTGTACGGAACGAACGTCTGGTACGACGGGTGGTTCCGCACCTCGGTCTGGCTGCTGCAACTGCCCATCGCGGCCCTGTTGCTGGTACGGCTGCTGCGCCCCGCCCGCCGCTCCGAGCAGTTGTCACGTCCGGGCGCCGGAACCGGCACAGGTGGCGCGGGCTTGCGCGTCTGGTCCGGCTGGTCCCTGCGGCTCGTCGGACGTCTCGCCGTGGCCGGCGTCGTCGTCGCGATCCTGGCGGTCGTCCTCAGCGGGAGGGACGGCGGTCGCACCGTCCCTCCCGCCGATACGTCCTCCACCCACAATCACGACTGAGCAGGTCCGTGCCGGCCGCCCGGCCGGTCGCCCAGGCGTCAGCCGGCCGCGCGGGACAGCGTCTCGAATTCGTCGTCGGTCAGTTCGAGAGTGGCGCCGACGGTGTTCTCCTCCAGATGCGCCACCGAGGAGGTACCCGGGATCGGGAGCATGACCGGCGAGCGCCGCAGCAGCCAGGCGAGGGCCAACTGCGAGGGAGCCACACCACGGTCGGCGGCGATCTTCGACAGCGGGGTGTCCGCGGCCGCGAGGGCGCCGGTGGCCAGCGGGAACCAGGGGATGAACCCCAGCCCCTGGGCCCGCGCGTACTCCAGCACGTCCTCGGCAGCGCGGTCGGCGAGGTTGAAGCGGTTCTGTACGGACACGATCCGCGCCGTCTTCCCGGCCTCCTCCAGCTCGGCGACGGAGACCTCGCTCAGTCCGAGGTGCCGGATCTTGCCTTCACCCTGCAACGCCACCAGCTCGCCCAGCTGTTCCGCGAGCGGCACCTTCGGGTCGATGCGGTGCAGCTGGAGCAGATCGATGCGCTCCACGCCGAGATGACGCAGATTCAGCTCGACCTCCTGACGCAGATACTCCGGACGCCCCACCGGTACCCACTCATCGGGCCCGGTACGGGTCAATCCGGCCTTGGTGGCGATCACCAGATCGTCGGGGTACGGATGCAGAGCCTTCCTGAGCAGCAGATCCGCCGTGAAGGGGCCGTACGAGTCGGCCGTGTCGATGAAGTTGATACCCAGCTCGACGGCGCGGCGCAGGACCCGCACGGCCTCCGCCGGATCCTCGGGGTCTCCCCAGACGCCGGGGCCGGTCAGCTGCATGGTGCCGTAGCCGAGCCGGGTGACCGGCAGATCGCCGCCGAGGAGGAACGTGCCGGACGCGCGAGCGGGCTGTTGGGTCACAGTCATGATCAGCTCCTGAGTGAACTGCACGTTGAGTTGCACGGTGGCTCAACGCGAAGGGCCGACGGTCCTGTCCCCATGGCCCGGTATCGGCGGAGCCCCGTCTTCCGCTCCCATTCTCCCCCGTACGCGCCGGTCACGCCCACGCGGAACCGTCGGGCCCTCCCGCGACGTTCCCCGGACAGTGTCACCACCGGGCTGACGTGGCCCGACGGTTCCGAGCCGGACGGACGGTACTGATGAGCGAGCTGGTCCCCGGCGGAAATATGCCCCTGCCGGACACGGAGCTGTGGTTCCGGGTCCCGGGCCCCTTCGATCTCTCCGTACTGATCACCGGCGACGGCGGGAGGGTCGCCGATGACGGCGACTTCGTCTTCTACAACCAGCCGTCGGCCCCTGGCGCCCGGCTGCGCGCCGACGGCGTCGGGGTGGATCCCCGGCGGCTGCGGGCGGGCGCGAGCCGGGTCACCGTGGTCGTCAGCCCCGCCGAGCCCGGCACTCCTCTCGGCCGGCTGCCCGCACCCGCGCTGACGGTCACCGGGGCCGGCGCACGCGTCCTGGCCCGGTTCACCCCCGCGCGCCCGACCCATGAGACGGTGCTGCTGCTGGCCGAGATCTACCGGCGCGGCGCCACCTGGAAACTGCGCGCCCTCGGTCAGGGGTACGCGGACGGACTGGCCGGAATCGCCCGTGACTTCGGCGTCGAGATCGCGGAGGAGGCGACCGGCCCCGTACCGCCGTCGCCCGGTCCGGCGCCGCAGCGGACCGTTCCCGCGCCGGCCGTCGCGGTGCCGGCGGTTCCGGCGAGCGGTATGGAGGCGGAGTTCGCCGGGCTCGTCCGGGCCGCCCGGCTCGGGGCGGGGGTCGCGCCCGTGACCCTCGACGGGCGGCTCTCTGCCGCGGCGCGGGCCCATGCGGCGGTGATGGCCGGACAGCGGCGGCTGAGCACGGAGGGCCCCGGCGGTCCTTCGGTCTTCCAGCGGATCACCGCGGGCGGCTACCGCTACCTCCGTATCGACCAGCAGTTGGTCTCCGGTCCGCGTACCGCCGCCGAGTTCATCGACTACTGCCTGACCGACGGGGCGACCCGCCGCCCGCTCCATGACCTGGCCCTGACGGACGCGGGCATCGCCCATCACCACGACTCCCGCTCCGGGAACGTCTACTGGACGGCGCTGTGGGCGGCTCCGTTCACCGCGGCCGGTCTGCTGCGGACCGTTGCCGAGGTCCTTTCCCTCACCAACGCCGAGCGGACCCGCGCCGGGCTCCGTCCGCTGGCCGACGACAGACAGCTGGCGGCGGCCGCGCAGGCGTACAGCACGGACATGGCCGCGCGCGCCTTCTACTCGCACACCTCACCGGAAGGGCTCGCGCCCTGGGACCGCGCCGCCGCCGCGGGGGCCGCGCACCGCGGTATCGGTGAGAACATCGCCTGCGGTCAGCGCGATCCGCGCGAGGTGGTCCGGGGCTGGATGGACAGCCCGGGGCATCGGGCCAATATCCTCAAGCCCGACTTCACCCACCTGGGAGTCGGCTTCGCGGGAGGCGGCCCAGCGGGAACCTACTGGACGCAGCTCTTCGGCCGGACCTGACCCTGAGAGCCACGACCGTCCGGACAGCTCAGCCGGACCGCACCGCCGTCACGGTGAAGGTGTCGCCGCAGACGACCGGCGCCGAAGTCCGCAGCGTCATGGCGTCCTTGGAGCCGGGCGGATAGATCTTGAGGAGGCTGGGCGCGGCCCAGCAGGAGGAACCCTTGATGCCCTTGTTCAGCGTATGCAGGGTGACATCCGCGGTGCCGCCGGGAGCGAGCGTCACGGCGGGCAGCTGCTCGCCCTCGCGCGCGGCCGGCCTGCCTATGGTGGCGCCGTCACCCGCGAGCAGGGAGACGCCGGGGAAGCCCCGCAGCACGCACGCTCCCGCCCCCTTGTTGATGAGCCGCAGGTCGTAGCGGATATTGCCGGCGCCCGCGTCCGGGGCGCTCAGACTCAGCCCCAGCTGGTTCGCCGTACACCGCGACGACGCGGCGGCCGCCTGCCCGGTGCCGCTCTGCCCCGCCGAGGGCGCCGCCTGGACCGGGGCCGTGGACGAGGGCGGCGTGCTGGAGACGCCGGGGGCCCCGTCCCCGCCGCTCTCCGCGGGGGCGGAAACGGACGGGGCCGAGGACGCGGACCCGCCGGAGCCCTCGGGGGCTGACGCCGGGGAGCCGCCGGAGCCGCCACCGCTTCCGCACGCCGCGGTCGCGACGGCCAGCAGCGTCACGGACGCCGCCAGGGCGCCCCTCCGCCACACCCGGCCGGCCCGCGCCGGTCGTGACCTGTCCGCTTCCCGGTCCGTGAGGCTGTCCTTGTCCCGGCCCTGTTCCCGGGATGACGTCCTGAAGGTCTGGAAGTGATCGGACACTCTGCTCACCTGCCCATCGCGTCGCACGTATGCCCGTCGGGCCCGTCGTACGTATACCCGGAAAAGCGGGGAGCGCTCGCGTCGGCGGCCGGGGCACCGGGTCCGCGCCATGTCCGGCCGGGCGGAGCCTCGGCGGCGGAGTGGGCCCCCGAGGCGCTGCGCCTGGTCATCCACTCGGTCCTCGACCGCCGGAAGGATCAACCGCGCGACGACGCCACGCTCCTGCTGATCGAGCGGCCGCCCCCTCCGTGACGACGGCGGCCGTCGCCCCGGGCAGCCGCCCGGGGCCCGGTCCGGGTACGCGGCGCGCGCTCCCCTCGGGGCTCGCGGGTACGAGCAGCAGGCCAAGGGTGATCCAGACATAGGTGTTCGCGCCGAGGAAGGCGGCCGGGCCGGTCGAGTCCCAGCGCCACAGCCAGACGACGCTGCTGCACAGAAGGACATACAGCGCGGCGCACACCGCCAGCGGCCGCCGGCGCGCGCCGGGGTTTCCGCTCAGTGCGGAGTCCGCCAGTACGAGCAGGGCCGGTACCAGCCAGACCAGGTGATGCACCCAGGTGACGGGGCTGACCAGACAGGCCGCGAGGCCGGTCAGGGCGAATCCGGTCCTGTCGTCGCCGTCGCGCGCCGCCGCGCGGGCACGGTACACCCAGACCCCGAGGACGGCCAGGACGCACACCAGCCACACCAGTCGGCTCGGATGATCCGGCTGGAGCCGGGCCAGGACGCCTTGCAGCGACTGGTTGGAGATATAGCTGAGCGAGCCGACCCGGTCGGTGTCCCACAGGGCGCCGGTCCAGAAGGTCCGGGATGCGCCGGGGTCGATCAGGGCGGCGAGCAGGGTGGCCGCCCCGGCCGTACCCGTCGCCACCGCGGCCTGCCGCCGGCGGCCGGTGACCAGCAGGTAGCCGATGAACAGCGCGGGCGTGAGCTTGATCGCGGTGGCCAGCCCGATGCCGATGCCCGCGTACCGGCCGCGCCCGGTGGCGAGCAGCCGCGCGTCGGCGAAGACGAGCGCGACGAGCAGCAGATTGACCTGGCCGAAGCTGAAGGTGTCGCGGACCGGCTCGAACAGGGCGAACAGACACCCGGCGACAACGAACACGAACCACGGTCGCCGCTCCTGTCGCGGCGGCTCTCCGTGACGGTTCGGTTCCGCGCGTCGCGCGACCACGCGCCGCACGGCCGGACCGGCCAGCCAGCGCAGCAGCAGCGCCGAGGCCACGGCGCTCAGCACGGCGCTGATCGCGATGGCCACATGCCAGGAGACCAGCGCCATCGGCAGCATGACGACGGCGGCGAAGGGCGGGTACGTGAAGCCGTAGTGCGTGCCGGGCCGGAGGTAGTCGTAGATCCGGCCGTCGTGGTGGATCCAGTCGTTGACCGTGCCGTAGTAGACGCCGACGTCGAAGAAGCCGCGGTGCAGCGGAACGGTGGCCAGGAAGACGCCGGTGGCCACGATGAGCACCGCCGCGAGGGCCGGCCGTCCCCCAGTGGCGGTCAGGGCGTCACGCAGCCGTCTCATGACGCCACCCGCGTCCGGGAGTGGACCGTGCCGGAGTCGGACATCTCGAACATCCAGTACAGCGCGATCAGGGCGAGCGCGCCGCCGCCCACGGCGAGTGTCAGCTGCATGCCGTCCGGCGGGTATCCGCTGGGCAACAGGCCCAGCGCGAGGACGCCGCTGCCGGCCGCGGCCCAGCGCCGTACCCGCCCTCCGTCGGGCGCGGCGGCGGCGAGCGGGAACAGACCCCACAGCGCGTACCACGGCCGGAAGGCCGGGCCGAGCGCGAAGACCGCGAGCAGACTCAGCGCCAGCGCGTAGACGGGCCCCAGCGGCACCCGGCGCAGCCAGAGGGCCGCCACGGCCGCGGCGGTGGCCAGCAGGCCGAACCAGCGCCACGCCGGTACGGCCCGGTCGGCGAGTCCGCTGCCCACGGCGTCCAGCAGTTCGCCGCTGAGCCGGCCGAGTGCGCTGGTCAGTGACCAGTTGTCGGGCGATACAGGGGTGGAGAGCGTGCCGAGCCAGCCATAGCCGGTGCCGGTCGCGGCCGTCACCAGTGCGGTGGTGGCCAGGGCGACGGCACAGGTCAGGGCGGTGGCTCTGACCGTACGTGCCCGGCCGGTGAGCCGGCCCGACCACAGCGCGGCCACCGCGAGCAGCCCCAGCGCCACGGGCGCCTTCACCAGCGCGGCGAGCGCGATGACGGCCGCGGCCGCGGCCGGCCGGCCGCCGAGGGCCGCCACGAGTCCGGCGCCGAGCAGGCCCAGCATGAGGGCGTCATTGTGGGCTCCCGCGATGAGATGCAGCAGTACGAGGGGGTTGAGCGCGCCGAGCCAGAGCGCGGCGGACCGGTCGACGCCGCAGCGGTCGGCGAGCAGCGGCAGAAAGAGGATCATCAGCGCGACACCGAGCAGCGCGACCAGCCGCATACCGAACACCCCGGCGGACATGTCGACGTGGGCGAGATCGGAGGCCTTGGCGGCGACGGCGAGAAAGACCGGGCCGTACGGGGCGGGGGTGTGCTGCCATACGGGCGCGACCTCGGTGGCGAGCGGGCCGCCGAGTTGCGCGGGTCCGTGGGTGTACACATCGATGCGCGCGTCGACCATCGCGCCCTGCGCGAGATAGCTGTACACGTCCCGGCTGAACAGGGGCGGTCCGAGCAGCAGGGGCGCCGCCCAGATCGCGAGCGTCACCAGCAGTTCCCGGGGCGCGGGCGGGCGGGGCCGGCGTACCGCGCGGCCCAGCCACCACCAGGCCGCGATCAGCAGGACGAGACCGAAGTAGGCGCAGAGCACGCCCAGGGCGGCCCGGCCCGAAGAGGGCAGCAGCGCGTCGCGTACCGGCAGAGCGCCCGCGGTCAGCCCGCCGATGGTGAGCGCGACGGACCCCGCGAGCCCCAGCGTCCGGCATCGGTTCGGGTCCACATCAGCGTTCAGGGCGAGCATCTGTGGAGGCTCGCAGCAGGGGGTGGCCGGAAGACGACGTGATCACCACGGCCGGGTGGCAGGCGCATAGCCGCCGTCTTAAGAGGCCGCGCGGATAGGTGGGGTGGAGGAAGGAGCGGGGCGAGGGGCAAGCCCGGCAAGGCGGAGGAGGAAGGCAACGCGGAGCGTCGGCGCCCGACGACAACGCCGCCGGGC
>NZ_JBHUBB010000008.1:116612-276452 GCF_042789485.1 Streptomyces sp. NPDC056835 | reverse complement strand
GCTGCCAAGCAGCCGGCCTCACCGGATCTCCCTTCGGCTCCGCCGCCGCTCACCAGGTCGCGCGTCAATCCCCGCTGAGCACCGTGTCGTTGAGGTCCACCAGGCCGAGTTCATGGGCGAAGATGACCAGATGCAGCCGGTTGCGCAGGCCCAGCTTCCGCATCAGGCGCTGGACATGGGACCGCACCGTGTTGCTGCTCACCCACAGCCGGGCCGCGATCTCGGCGTTGTTGCGGCCGGTCCCGATCAGTGTGAGCACTTCGCGCTCGCGCTCCGAGAGGGCGTCGAGGGCCGCCCCCGCGTCCCGGTTCACCGTCCACTCGAAGACCAGCTTCCCCATGCTCAGCCGCTCGTCGGCGAGGATCTTCTCCGACACGACGGTGCAGCGCTGGGCCACCAGCAGCGCGGCATCGGACAGTTCACGGTCCGACGCCGCGCTGAGGATGATGCCGTGCGCGCCGAACCACATGACGCCCGCCAGCTCCGCGAACGGTTCGTCCACCACGAGGAGCGTCGGCGCGTGCACCGAGTCCAGCGCCGAGGCGACGCGATGGGCCAGCCAGACGCTGTCGCGGTCGACGGCGGCCACCAGCAGATCGGGGCGTCGCCGTTCGGACCGCCCCTTCTCGTACGGCAGTACGTCGAACCCGCCGAGGGCGACGAAGCGTAGCTCCAGTGCCGTACGACGTCTGTCGTCCGGACACATGACGATCACCGATACCAATGCTCCCCCTGTCAATGGCACGTTCGGATCGACGCGAGACGCGAGACGCGAGACGCGGCAGTGCTCAACTCCTCTGAGTACGCCCCCGGATGCCGGCTTTTTCCAGCCGGGGGACAACTTCGCTCGCGAAATACTCAATTTCGACAAGGTAGTCCACAAAAGAGAGCGCGATCCCGGAAACGCCTGCTTGGGCGAACGAGATGATGGTGTCGGCGATCTCGTCGGGCGTGCCCACCAGCGGGTGGCCGCCGTGTCCGGCGGCGAAGCGGGGCCGGAACATGTCGATCTGCTCCTGGCTGAACGACTGCGGATTGATGCCCTGACCGCTCATCACGGTGTCGACACCGTCCCAGTCCGCGTTCTCCCGCGCGTAGTAGTGCAGGAACTCCTCGGCCTCGGCGTGGGTGGGCCGGCAGACCACGTACGCGTTGGAGAGCACGCCGACGCCGCGGCCGCCGTTGCGGGCGGCCGCCTCCCGGACACCGTCGACCAGAGCCGTGCCGCGCCGGGGATCGAAGGCGGCGGTCAGCAGGAAGTCGGCGTTGCGGGTGGCGAAGCCGCGGCCGGCCTCCGAGACGGCCGCGTTGATGACCGGCAGCGTGCCGCGGGCTGGCCGCGGGCTGGTGTGCAGGCCGCGCAGGCCGGGGAAGTACGTGCCGTCGTGGTCGAAGGGCCGCTCGCTGCTCCACAGCGTGCGCACCACGTCCCACCACTCCTGGGCGTGCGCGTAGCGCTGCTCGGGACTGCCCGGCAGGTCCAGGCCGAACGCCTCGTACTCCGCCTGGTACCACCCGGCGACGATATTGAGCCCGGCCCGGCCGTTGCCGATCCGGTCGAGCGTGGCCAGCTGCTTGGCGGCGACCATGGGAGGCACCAGCGCGCTGTGCACCGTGGCGAAGACGGAGATGCGCTCGGTCGCCGCGAGCAGTCCGGCGGCCCAGGTGATCGTCTCCAGGACGTCCTCGTGGAAGGTGGTGCCGGGCCAGCCGATCCAGCGCCCCACCGGGAGGAGAAAGTCGATTCCCAGCCGGTCGGCGAGGACGGCGAGGCGGACGTTGTCGTCCCAACTGCCCGACCAGCGCTCGGGAACGGTGGTGATGGCCAGACCGGACGAGGCGTTGGGCGCGAACAATCCCAGCTTGAATCCGTTCTCGGTGGACATGGCGTGCTCCATGGGGGTCCTCTCCGAAGGTGCGGACGCTCGGTGCCGCCGCGGGTCCGGACGCCCGGTCCGCGGCGGCACGATCACCGTGGCACATCGCAATTAAGCCACCGTTAGAGCGCGTTAGGCCCTCACCCTTGCGGTGCCCGGCTCTCAGCCGGTCCAGGTCTCCCGCGCCCGGTAGGCGGGGGCCCAGAGCTTCTTCATGGCCATCCGCATCGGCATCGGCATGAAGGACGTCACGCGCCGCAGGTTCTCCTCGGACGCCTCGTCGAGGAGCCAGGGGAACAGCTCCGCGGCCCCGGAGAGGCCGAGGTGTTCGCGCTGGTCGGCGGTGAAGGCCTTCCACTCCTTGTCCGTGAGCGCTTCCTGGACGTAGGGCAGGCCGTCCTTCTCCTCGTGTTCGAGGTGGTCCGCCAGGCAGGTGGCGAGCTCGGCCACGGCCTTCTCGACCTGGCCGGCCGGCGTCCGCGGGTCCCCGAGGACGGCGTCGACCTGGGCGAGCAGGGGGTCGATCAGGCTGTGCTCCGCCTCCAACTCCCGCAGTGTGGCGAGGATCTGGGGTCGGTGGGCGAGACCCTTGGCCATCCGGGGCCACAGATCGCGGTCCTCGCCCTCGTGGTGGAAGTGCAATTGCGTCTTGAAGATCTGCCAGCCCGTCTCGACCCGCTTGCGGGCGAGCGGATCGTCGCCGTGGGGCCGTGCCGCGGCCTTCTCCAGGCGGCGCAGGTCCCGGCGGAAGGCATCGTGACTGACCAGCATGACCGTGAGGTCCACATGGCTGCCGCTCATGGTCTGTTCTCCGTTCCTGTATGGAGCGAGGACCGGCCGGAGCTCCCGGCCGGTCCTCGCGGGGGGCGTACGGGATCAGGCGCGCTTGCGGCCCACCACGGCCGTGGCGTGCGCGGGCAGTCGCAGGACCTGCTCGACCTCCAGGCCGGCCTCCTCCATCCAGCCGCGGCACTGTGCCGGGGTGTACTCGTTGCCGGCCGGCGACTGCATCATCATCGTGAGGCTCATCAGCAGCGTGTCCGCGTCCCTGCGGTCGTCGTCGATCATCGGGTCGTAGACGATCACGGCGCCGCCCGCGGGGATGTTCGCGGCCGCCTGGGCGATCAGGTCCTTGCGGGTCGCCACCGGGGTGTCGTGCAGGACGTTGCCGAAGATCACGACGTCGGCGCCGGGGATCTTGTCCTTGTAGAAGTCGCCCCCGTGGAACGAGATCCGGTCCGACACGCCCCGGTCGGTGGCCAGTTCCTCCAGGAACGGCTTCATGACCGGGCGGTCGAAGACGCCACCGGTGAGGTGCGGGTGGGCGAGCAGCAGGGTGTCGGCGAGGTTGCCGCGGGCGCCGCCGACGTCCACGAAGGACGAGTGCCGCGACCAGTCGTACTGGCGGGCCAGCTCGGGGCCGATCGCGCTGTTGAGGCTGTCCATGGCGGTGAGGAACTGACGCAGCCGCTGCGGGTCGCGGAAGATCTGCGCGAAGGGCACCTTGCTGGCGTCCTGCCCGTGGGCGTCGCCCGTGCGCAGCATGTCGGCCAGGGTCTCCCAGCCCGAGCCCATGAAGCCGGTGGTCATCTTCAGGAAGCCGCCGACGTAACCGGGTTGTCCGGGGATCAGATTGCGGGCGGCGGCCGGGCCGTTGCGGTAGACGCCCTCGGCGTCACGGGTGAGCAGGCCGAGGGCGGCCAGCGAGTCCAGGAAGTCGGGCACTCCGCGCTCGTGCAGACCCAGCCGGCCCGCGATGTGCTCGGCCGTGCCGGGTTCCTTGCCGAGTGCCTCGAACAGCTCCAGCTCCATGGCCGTCATCAGCAGCTTGCTCCGCATGAACGACCAGCCGACCAGCATGATGTCGAACGCGTCGTCGAGAGGCGCGCCGGTGCCGGCGGCCTGTGTGGGTGCGGAATTGGGCATGCTCATGTCATTGTCCCTTCGGTTTCATGGAATCGAGATTCTGAGGGGGCGGGCAGCCGACGGCCCCAAGGTCCGTCGCGAAAGCGGTGCCGTCCGCCCGCAGGGCATCGCGAGCCGGGCGGGTCCTTCGCGACACGCCCTGGGGCGTGTCTTCGAAGACCCGCCTGCCCGGTGACGCCCCGCCCGCCCCACGGGCGGACGGCGCTACTTCGAAGACATGCCTAGGCCGTCCACATGCCGACTTTTTCCAGGGCCGCCCGGTCCGAGTCCAGGACGATCTGGTGGACCAGGCGGAGATCGTCGCCCGGCTCGATGCCGAGCTCGTCCACGAGGCACTTCCTCGTGGCGCGGTAGACCTGAAGGGCCTCACCGCTGCGACCGGACAGGAAGAGGGCGACCATCAACAGCGCGTGCAGGCGCTCGTTGTAGGGATTGGCCGCGACCAGTTCACGCAGCCGCGCTATGGCTTCGCCGCGTCTTCTGCCGAGCCGTACTTCAAGGGAGATGCGGCCTTCTTCGACCCCGATCCAGGATTCCTCAAGGCGGGAGGCGGCGCTCTGGATCAGCATGCCCTCGCGCAGACCGACGAGCGGAGCGCTGCGCCAGAGACCCGATGCCTTCGAGAAGTGATGCAGTGCGGTTTCTTCGTCCTGCTCTTCCAGGGCCGCGACCGCGCGCTCGCGATGCCGATCGAAATCGACTATGTCGAGCATTCCCTCGTCGATCGACAAGTAATAGCCCGGGGGTTCTCCGATGAGGAAGAGATTACTACGCGCACTGCTCTGCTGCAGCATTTTCCGGAGCTGCGAAATATAGACGCGCAGCGCCTGTAGGGCCGTACGTGGCGGGCCCTGCGGCCAGAGCTCATCGATGAGCGATTCGATGGAGAGGACTCGGTGGTGGTTGACCAGGAGGGCAGCGAGCAGAACGCGGAGTTTGTGTGCCTGCGGAGTGAGTATCCGGTCCCCGTCGTGCACCTGCAATTGTCCGAGCAACTTGAAGCGCATGGTGTGTTTCCCCCCGTGTTTGGAATGGGCTGCTACTGATACGGATTCAGCTTCTGCATGGTGCCGGCGAAGAATCCGAGGGGGCGCCCGTCGCGCCGCAGCAGGCCGATGTCGACGACCTTCCCGATGATGATCACGTGGTCGCCGCCCGCGACCTGCTGCGCCACTTCACAGGTCACGTAGGCCAGCGAGTTGGTGAGCACGGGGCTGCCGCCGCGCCCGGGCAGGGAGTTGACCTTGAGGAAGCGGTCGACCCCGGAGGCGAAGAGGCCGGCGATGTCCCGCTGCTCCTCGGCGAGGATGTTCACCGTGAACGAGGAGCCCACTTCGAGGGCCGCGCGGAAGGACGATCTGTTGTGCAGGCAGAAGAGCACGAGAGGGGGGTCGAGGGAAAGCGAGGCGAAGGAGTTGACGGTCACTCCGAAGAGCTCTCCGGAGTATTTTGCCGTGATGACCGTGACGCCGGTCGCGAAGCGCCCGAATATGGTGCGTAATTCGCGTTGGTCGATGAGTTCCGCGGTTCGCTCACCGAATTCGGTGGCTTGGTTGACCACCATTGTGTTTCCTCCTGTCTATGCCAAGAGGTGCGATGGGTATGTGACAGGGGGCGGAATATTTAATTCCGATTAATTCCCTGTTGGGTGATCGCGCTTTGCGAAGAGTTGGCCTTTGCTTTTCGACGTCACGAAGCTATCACGGGGGCGTCGTCCGAAACTCAACCCCTCGGATGAATCTAGTCCCGCTATGGGCCGCCGTGGAGCGTCGCTCCGCGCGCGTCAGAGCATCGCTGTCCCGCCGTCGACCAGGAGATAGCCGCCGGTCAGGTACGAGGAACGAGCCGAGGCGAGGAACGCGATGGTCTCGGCGACGTCGGAAGGCGTCCCGTTGCGCTTGACAGCGGTTCTGTTCGCGTTGTCCGCCTTTACCTGCTCGGGCATCTTCGAGGCCAGGGAGCTGAGGATCAGGCCCGGGGCCACCACATTGACCCGTACGCCGTCGGCACCCACCTCGCGCGCCAGCGTTCTGGCCGCCGCCTCCAGGGCCGCCTTCGACATGGACAGTGCCCCGAATCCCTCGGGAGAGCGCCGTGACAGCGAGGCGCCGACGGCCACCACCGCGCCGCCGCGCCCGCGCTCGACCATCCCCGGCACCAGGGCGTGCACCGGATTGAGGAAGGCGTTCAGCTGCGCCTCCACCACGTGGAGCGCCTGGTCGCGGGGGGCCTTGAGCAGCGGGCCCGGCCGTACGGCCCGCCCGCCGACCCCCGCCGCGTTGGCGATCAGGATGTCGATCGGCCCGACCGCCTCCTGGGCCAGGGCCGTCATCCGGTCCACCTCGTCGGCCCGGGTCACATCGGCCTGGAGGGCCACCGCGGTGCCGCCCCGCGCCGTGATCTCCTCGACGACCCGGCGCGCGGCGGCCTCGTCGGCGCGGTAGTTGACCACCACCGCCGCGCCTTCCCGGGCCAGCAGGTGTGCCGTGGCGGCGCCGATCCCGCTGCTGCCACCGGTGACCAGGGCCGCCTTTCCGGCGAAGTCCTTGTGCTGCTCTGTGTCCATCAGGAGTGCTTCCTTCCGTGAATGTTCTGTGAGGCGTGCGAAGTGCGCCGGCGCCGTCCCGCTCAGCGCCGGGATCCCGGGGCGAGGCGACGGAGCGGGAGCAGGAAGACGAGCAGGAAGACCAGTGCGTAGACCGCCACTTCGTAGCCCAGGCTGCTCTTCATCGAGTCCGAGAAATGCTGCTGGCGCGCCGTGTCCAGGCTCTCCCGTACCAAGCGCGGCACGGCCGGGTCCCCGGTGGCGCGCGCTCGGTCGGTGAGCGCGGTGCAGCTGGGCAGGGGAGCCGAGCGGTCGGTGGCGCGCGCCTGGTCGGTGAAGCAGTCGGTCAGTGAGCGTTCGAGCGCCGCGGTGTCCGGTGCGGAGACCGACAGCTGCTTCAACCCGGCGCGGAAATGGGGGAGTTCGTCGTGCGCGGCGGCGCTCGCGTTGCTGCTCAGCAGGCCGAAGAAGAGGGCGCCGAGCACGGCGACGCCCACCGCGTTCCCGGACTGGCCCACCATGGCCTTGACACCCGCCGCGGAGCCGGCGCTCGGGCCGACCGCCTCGGCGAGGACCACGTCGTTCACCGTGGTCACGATCAGGCCGAGGCCGAGGCCCACCACGAGTCCGGCGGGTGTCAGGGTCCATACGGACAGGTCGGTGGGGTACGCGTGGAGCGTGACCATGAGGGCCACCATGCCGAGCGCCATCACGAGGGCGCCGGCCTGCACCAGCCGCTTGCCGAGCCGGGGCATGAGCGGGATGGAGATCCCGGAGGCCAGGCCGGTACCGACGGCGATGGGCAGGAACGCGAGGCCGGTGCGCAGCGCCGACCACTGGTAGCCCGCCTGCAACTGGACCGCCAGGACGAGGAAGAACGCGGAGATGCCGGCGAAGCTGATGAACTGGACGACCAGGCCGAGCCCGAACGAGCCGCCGCGGAACAGCGCCAGATCCACCACCGGCCACCCGCCCCGCTTCTCCAGCGTCCGCTGGTGCCACAGGAACAGCCCCACCGCGGGCACCGCGAGAGCCAGCAGCGTCCAGATCCACCACGCCCAATCGGCGTCCCGGCCCTGGATCAGCGGGAAGACGACCAGGGCCACCACGGCCGTACCGAGCGTCGTGCCCAGGAGGTCGAGGCCCGGACGCTGCTCGGAGCGCCGCTCGGTGACCAGCAGCATCGCCCCGATCGCGGCGATCACACCGACGGGGACATTGATCAGGAAGATCATCCGCCATCCGGAGCCGAACAGGTCCAGGTCGATCAGCGCACCGCCGAGCAGCGGTCCCGCGATCCCGGCGAGACCGGTGACACCGCCGAGCGCGCCGAAGGCCGCGGCGCGGTGCCTGCCGGTGAAGGTGACATGGATGATCGCCTGGACCTGGGGGAACATCAGGGCCGCCGCGAGTCCCTGGACCAGCCGGAACAGCACGATCTGTGTGCCGCTGGTGGCGATGCCGCACAGCAGGGAGGCGCCGGCGAACGCGAGCACGCCGCAGACGAAGATCCGGCGGCAGCCGAAGATGTCGCCGAGGCGTCCGCCCGCCACCAGCCCCGCGGCGAAGGTCAGTTGATAGCCCGCCAGGATCCACTGCACCTGGGCGTAGCTCGTGTGGAAGGAGTTCTGGATCTCGGGAGACGCCACGGTGACGATGGTGACGTCGAGCAGTTCCATGAAGGCGGCCAGGAGAATGACGGCCAGCCCCAGCCAGGTGCGCCGTGTCGGCGCCGGGGGAGGATCGGCCGGAGTGGACGGGGCCGCGGTGCCGGTGCTGAGATCACTCACGAAGGGCTCCCGCTGGTTGCCGTTTGCAAAAATAATTAGTACCCTAACGAATTAATTCACAGATGGTCAACCGGCCTCTCAGCAGCCGGTTCGGTGACAGGGGATACTCGCTGTGACCAGGCAACGAGCGGAGGAACGAGTGCCGAAGCAGGAACCCCCCGGGACCGGGACGGAGACGGATCCAGGGCCGACGTGGCTGCGCAAGAGCATCGCTCCGAAGCTGCGCCTCGCGGCCAAGGAGTCGCGTGCGTTCTTCGAGGAGGAGCTCAGCAAGTCCGGTGCGACATTCGCCGCGTGGACGATTCTGGCGACCCTCAAGCTGGAAGGGCCGATGATCCAGCGCAGTCTCGCCCAGTACCTGAGCATCGAGGGGCCCACCCTCTCCCGGCATCTGGAGACGATGGAGCGGCGCGGCCTCGTGGTCCGCACACGCGACGGCGCCGACCGCAGAGCGGCCGTGGTCGCGCTGACCGACGAGGGCCTGTCCCGGTACGAGGAGATCGAGTCGGTCGCCCTGCGCAGCCAGGAACGGATGCTGGAAGGACTCAGCGACGCCGATATCGTCCAGCTGGGCGAGCTGCTTGAGCGGATCCGCTCCAACGTCAAGGCCGACTGAACCGCGGGTGAGCGGGGTACTGCCATGCGATCCTCGCCTCCACGGCGCGTCGGGCGCGCTGATTCACGGTGTTCACCCGAATCTCAGCCGACACGTGTGAAGCGAGGGTCAAGCAGCCGAAAAGGGCGAGGCTTCGGCCTGCACGGCCGGCATCAGCGCCGCGACCAGCCGGTCCGCGCAGTCCCCGGGAGTGTCCCGCCGCGGTGTGAAGGCGGCGAAGAAGACCTGCCGGAAGCAGGCGCCGAGCAGCAGCGAGGCGACGGCCTCGACATCGGTGCCGGGCGCGACTCTGCCCAGGGCCTGCTCGGCGCGGAGATAGGCGGCCACCGGGCCGGCCGTGTCGGCGCGCTCCGGCAGGTCGCCGAGGCGTGCGAGCAGGGCGGGATCGGTACGGAAGGCGGCCAGGGCCCGCACGCTCTGCTCGTAGTGGGCCAGGGCGGCACGGGCCAGCACCCGCAGATTCTCGTGGACGCTGCCCCGGCCCGCCGCCCGGGGCGGTGAGCCGGGGCAGCGGGCCGGGTCGAGGGGAACACGCTCGACGAGGACGGCCACGAACAGGTCCGTCTTGCTCGCGAAGTGCTTGTACAGCAGGGCCTCCGAGCAGCCGGCGGCCTCCGCGATCCGCTTGGTGGTCGCGTGGTGCGTCCCACCGTCCCGCAGGACGGCGACCGCCGCGTCGAGGATGCGTTCCCGCGTGGCCCCGGACATGTCTGGCAGTCCCCCTTCTGCCGGTGGTGCCTCACTCGGTGACGAAGTCGCCCATCATCGCCATGTCCTCGTGCTCCAGGTTGTGGCAGTGGATCATGAAGGTGCCGGCGTAGTCCGTGAACCGCGTGACCACCTCGACGGCCTCGGCCGGACGCAGGTCCACGGTGTCCTTCCAGCCGTGGTCGAACGCCCCGGGATCCCGGTTGTTGCGCGAGACCACCTGGAAGTGGTCCAGGTGCAGATGGACGGGGTGGTGGAAGTTCGTGGTGAACCGCCACACCTCGGTCCTGCCGAGCTTGGGCCTGGCCAGCGCGCGGCCCGGCTCGTACTCCTTGCCGTTGATCGTCCAGCCCGCGCTGGAACCGCGGAAGTGGAAGTCGCGGGTGACCGTGGCACGGCCCGGGTCGAGCCGGGGCACATCGCTCAGCTGCCGCGGCACCTTCGTGTCGTCGGCGGGCGAGCCCGCGCCGACGTCGAAGCGCATGACCTCGGCCGTGGAACCGTCTCCGAAGCGGTTCAGGAGGCGCACCTTCGTACCCGGACGGTAGCGGGAGAAGTCGACGACGACATCGAAGCGCTCGGCCGGGGCGATCTCCAGGGCGTCGTGGAGGCGGGGCGCCGCCAGCAGCCCGCCGTCGCTGCCGATCTGCACGAAGGCGTCGCCGCCCTCCGGCTGCGGGTCCAACTCCAGTTTGTACAGGCGGGCGTTGGAGGCATTGAGGAACCGCAGCCGATAGCGCAGCCGCTCCACCTCATGCACCGGCCAGGGCGCGCCGTTGACCAGGATGACATCGCCGAGCACACCGTTCATGTAGGCGTCGGTGACGCCCGGGGTGTGCAACTCCTTGTCCACCCACGGGTATTGGAAGGACCCGTCGGCGGCGAAGGAGCGGTCCGTGATCATCAGCGGGATGTCGCGTGCGCCGCGCGGCAGCGGAAGCCGCTCCTCCTCGTCGTCGTGCACGAGGTGGAACCCGGCGAGCCCCATCCAGACGGCCACGCCCGTGTAGCTCATGCGGTGGTCGTGGTACCAGAGCGTCGCGGCCCGCTGTTCGAAGGGGTACGTGTACGTGCGCGCGCCCGCGGCCAGGTCCATCGCGCCGTGGTCCACGGACATGCCGTGCGAACCGCCGCTCATGTCCTGGGCGACGCGGTGTGCGTCGTACGAGCCGTCGGCCGGAAGGATCAGCGAGGTCGGATAGCCGTCGCTCGCCGCCGGAGTGTGGCCGCCGTGCAGATGGACCACGCCGGGACGGTCCAGCTCATTGCGGTGCCGGACGACGGTGCGGCGCCCGGAGCGCGAGACGATCGTGGGTCCGGGGAAGGTTCCGCCGTACGTCCACGCTTTCGTCCGCAGGCCCGGCAGGATCTCCAACTCGGCTGCCTGCTGCGTGATTTCGTAGGCGTCCGTGGTGGCGCTCTTCGACACCGGCTCCAGCACCCGGGGGAGGGGGAGCGGCGTCCGGTAGGGCTTGGGCAGGTCGGCCCCGCTGGTCAGCAGCTTGCCGGGGCGGCCCTCGCGCACGTAGTCGCTCAGCAGGGGCCAGCCCGCCGCCGCCAGCGCGCCCGCGCCGAGGACGGCACCGCCCGTACCGAGGAAGGCGCGCCGCCTCATGCGACCGGCTCCGTCCGCGCGGTCTCGTCGTGCGCCGGGGCGGAGCGGGTGCCGGGCGGCAGCGGGGTGGTCATCGCGCGCTGGGAGAGCACAGCGACGGCCGAGACGAGGATGACGCCGAGCACGACATGTCCGGCGACGCTGCGGTTGAGTCCGAGGACCATCTGGGCGATGAGCGCCAGGAGCACCACGACCGAAGCCGGAAGGACCGACTTGGGGCCTCCCGAGCGGCGCACGAGAAAGGCGGCCACGGCCATCAGCAGCGCGACCACCACGATGACACGGCCGAGAATTCCGTGCATCTTCAGCATATCGAAATGGCCGCCGAGGAAGCCCCCAGCAAAAGCGACCTGAATGAGCATCAGAACGGACTGAAGCGCTCCGGTAATGCGCAGGGACAGCAGAGATCGGCGTAACGACATGACAGAGATCAAACCCTGATTCCCCATCGCCGCGCAACCCCAATCGGGCTGTCCAGCAGGCCGGTTGGCCGCCCCACCGCCCGCGACCAGCGACGGTAAAGCCAAGATTAAGCGGGCCGGCGATCCCCGCTCAAGCCGCCAATTCTCATATGGGCCGGGCGCGGCCCGCTCCCTACGCTTTGCGGGACAGGTCCCATGAACCCGACGGCCATTGCCGTTTCTCCCGGAGGCATACGATGGCGGCGCTCACCCACACCGAAAACCCCTGGACAAGAAAACTCGTCGCGGCACCCAACAGCAGGTTGCGGATGGTGTGCTTCCCGCACGCCGGCGGCTCGGCCAGCTACTTCCGGCCCCTGGCCATCGCGCTCTCGCCGGACATGGAGACCGTCGCGGTGCAGTATCCGGGGCGCCAGGAGCGCCGTGCGGAAGCCCCGTTGGAAAGCGTCGGGCAGCTCGCGGACGCGGCGTTCGAGGCGCTGCGTGAGCTGCCCCCGCGCCCCTTCGCGCTGTTCGGACACAGCCTCGGCGCCCTGGTCGCCTTCGAGGTGGCCCGGCGCTTCGAGGCGGCGGCGGGGCCGCGCCCGGTGCGGCTGTTCGCCTCGGCGGTGTGCGCGCCCTCGGTGCTGCGGCCGCCGACGGCCCATCTGGCCGACGACGAGACGCTGATCACCGAGCTGTGCGCGCTCGGCGGCACGAGCCGCGCCCGGCTGTCCGCGGCGGAGATCCGCGCGCTGTCCCTGCCCGCGGTACGGGCCGACTACCGGGCCGTCGAGCGCTACCGGCCCGAGCCCGGGGCCCGGGTCGCGTGCCCGCTGACCGCGCTCGTCGGCACCGAGGACCCGATCGTCTCCCTGCGGGACGCCCTCGCGTGGCAGACCCACACCAGCGCGGGCGGCGCCACGCGGACCTTCGCGGGCGGGCACTTCTATCTCGACCGGCAGATCCAGGCCGTGGCCGACACGGTCACTGACGCACTCGCACCCCAACTCGCGTGCTCCTGAGGACTGTCCGCCGGACCCCGTCGCGCCCCCGGCCGGTTCACGCGAGCTCATCACGCTGCTTTCGCGGCGCTTAATCGGCCGTCCGTAGCTTCGGCACATCATTGATTCCGTGCTTTCGCACGGATGGTGATGTCCGGTCAGATCCCGTCGGCGCGGCGGGTGGACTCATGACTCATCCCTTGGAGAGCCGATCGATGACAACCGAAACCGGCCAGGTCAGGCCCGCTGACGTATGGCAAAAGGCGGATTCGGCAAAGAAGTTCCTCGACCAGGCGGCGATCGAGCTGGCGTCGGTCAAGCAGGAACTCGACGAGATGTTGCGGGTGTCCACCGGCAGCCAGGTGCTGGACGTCGGCTGCGGCATGGGCAACGACGTACGGGCGATCGCCGAGCGCGTGGGCCCCACCGGCCGGGTCGTCGGCCTCGACTCCAGCGAAGATCTCATCGCGCGGGCCACGCCTGCGGGGTCCGGCGCCGCCCCGGTCGAGTTCCTGCACGGACAGGCCGGTGCGCTGCCGTTCGCCGATGACACCTTCGACGCCGCCCGCGCGGAGCGGGTGATCGAGCATGTGCCGGACCCGGCGGCGGCCGTCGCCGAGATGCTCCGGGTGGTCAAGCCCGGCGGCCAGGTGCTGATCACGGACCCCGACCACGGGCTGTGGGCGCCCGACCTCGCCGACCGCGAGCTGACCCGCACCATCATGAACTGGTGGGGCGACCACGTGCCCAACCCCTGGGTGGCCCGCCGCCTGCGCGGCCTGTTCGCCCAGGCGGGCGCCGTCGACATCACCGTGCGGCTGCGGCCCGTCGTGCTCACCAGCCTGGCCAGCGCGGATTCGCTGACCTGGATCGGCAAGGCCGCGGCCCTGGCCGGCGCCCAAGGCATTGTCGACGAGGCGGCGGCCCGCGCCTGGGGCGAGGAGATCCTGCGCCGGGACGCGGAGGGCAGCTTCCTGATGTTCGGCACGTTCGTCGTGGTGTCGGGGTTCAAGAAGTGACCGCCAGGACCGTGGTGACGGAGCACGCGCGGCTCGCCGAGTTCTGGTTCGGCACGGCGTGGGCCGGCGGCGACGTGAGCATCGCGGACGAGGTCTTCGCCGAGGACTTCGTACTCAACGGCAGACGGGTGGGCCCCGACGGACCGCGGCGCAGTGTGCTCGGTGTGCACCGGGCGTTCTCCGACATCGGCGTCGAGCTCGACCTGGTCGTCACCGACGGCTCGCACGTGGTGACGCACTACACCACCACCGCCCGGCACACCGGCACCTACCGAGGTGTCCCCGCGTCGGGCAACTGGATCAAGGTCTCCGGGATCGTCATCTGGGAGATCCACGGCGGCAAGGTCGTGCGCGACCGGAATGTCTTCGACACCGGCGAGGTCGTCGCGCAGATCACCGCTCCACAGCCCACGACCGGCGACGACAGGTGAGGAAGAGACCAACATGAGCGAATCTGCTGCGGCCACACAGGACTTCGACGTCATCATTCTCGGCGCGGGCAGCGCCGGCACGGTTCTCGGTGCCATCCTGGCCCGACACGATGTGCGGGTCCTGCTCATCGACGCCGCGGTGCACCCGAAGTTCGCGGTGGGCGAGTCCACGACGCTGTACACCCTCAAGGGCTACCGGCAGCTCGCCGAGCGGTACGGCATCCCCGAGCTGGAGTACCTGACGTCCTACGAGTCGGGTCTGGAGAACATCGGCCCGACCTCCGGGGTCAAGAAGCACTTCGGCTTCATGCTGCACAAGGAGGGCGAGGAGCCCGACCCGCTGGAGGTCAACCAGTTCAGCCCGCCCTCCAAGGCGCTCCAGACGGGCCACCTGTTCCGGCAGGACACCGACTCCTTCCTCTTCCACACCGCCATCAAGTACGGCTGCGCGGTGCGCCAGGGCTTCCGCGTCGCCGACATCGACCTGGGTGAGGACGAGGTGGCGGTCCAGGACGCGGGCGGCGAGCGGTTCACGGCCCGCTACCTGGTCGACGGCAGCGGCTTCCGCTCCCCCGTCGCCGACAAGCTCGGGCTGCGCGAGGGGCCCGACGCGCTCAAGCACCACTCCCGGTCCCTGTTCACCCACATGATCGGGGTGAAGCCGACCGACGACGTGCTCCGCATGGAGCCCGAGGACCTGCCGCCGATCCCCTGGGTCGAGGGCACCATGCACCACATGTTCGAGCGGGGCTGGATCTGGTCGATCCCGTTCAACAACGAACCCCGGTCGAAGAACCCGCTGGTCAGCGTCGGCCTGACCTTCGACGAGCGGCGCTACCCCAAGCCGGAGGGGGTGACCCCCGAGGAGGAGTTCCGGCAGTTCATCAAGCGGTTCCCCGCGGTGGAGCGGATGTTCGTCGACGCGGTGACGGTCCGTCCATGGGTGTCCACCGGCCGGCTCCAGTACACCTCGAAGGAGACCGTCGGCCACCGCTGGTGCCTCATGTCGCACGCCGCCGGGTTCCTGGACCCGCTCTACTCGCGCGGCCTGACCAACACCACGGAGATCATCAACTCCCTCGTCTGGCGGCTGCTCGACGCGCTGCGCGAGGACGACTTCGACGTGGAGCGCTTCCGTTACGTGGACACCCTGCAGAAGGGCCTGATCAAGTACAACGATCAGCTGGTCAACGCCTCCTTCATCGCGTTCTCCGACTACGAGTTGTGGAACGCGGTCTACCGGGTGTGGGCGGCGGCGGAGGTGCCGATCAACCTCCGCTTCGACCGCTTCATCGAGCGCTTCCGCGCGAGCGGCGACGACCGGGTCTTCCAGGGGATGGAGGACGTGCCGTACCCGGGGCTGCTCCTGCCCGACCAGCCCACCTACAAGGCCGTGTTCGACGAGATGGTCACCCTGTGCGACGCGGTCGACCGGGGCGAGATGCCGGCCGCCGTGGCCGGGCGCAAGCTCATGAAGGCCATCGAGGCGTCGCCGGGCACCCTGCGCGGCATCGGCCTTGAGGACAAGAACCGGCGCTTCATGTTCCCCGGCATCCCGGAGCTGAAGTCCATGTCGGCCTGGCTCCTCGACGAGGCGCCGCAGGAGATGAGCTATCTCGCGCCGACGGCTCCGGCGACCGCCGGGAGCGGCGCGAGCGGTGTCCGTGAAGTCATCATCCCCGAATAGCGGGGCCGTCGGCGGCGGACGCCGGGGACTCCTCACCGTCCTGGTCAGGGGAGTCATCGGCTGCGGAGGGTGGTTCGGCCGGTTCCTCTGGGACGGACTGCAGGGGGTGGGCTCGCTGTGGGTGGGCCCGCCGCCCGCCGCGGACCCCGACCAGGACCCCGACCAGGACCAGGACCAGGGCCGGGACAGGGGCCGGGACAAGGGCCGGGGCAAGGGCCGGGGCCAGGACGGGGACCGGGACCACAAGGAGCCGCGGCCGATCCTGGACGCGCCGCCCGCCGGACACCCGGAGCGGCTTGTGGCCAGAACTCCCTTGTCCCGCGCGGAGGCCGAGCTGTGGGCGCGCTTCTACTCGGACTCCTGACCCGACGCCCCGAGCGCCGCCGTGCGGCGGCGTGCGGCGGCGGCAGCGCGCGCAGCCCTCGCAGGACGTGACTTTCGGAGGAGCCCATGTACGAGGAACCAGAGGACAAACCGCACAACGGGGACCGGGTGCCGGCGCCGCCGCTGGGACTCGCCGGGGTGGAGGACGAACCCGGGGAGCCGCACATCGTCCGCGGCATCGACTGAACCACGTACCGAACTTTCCGATATCTCAGTGAGGCGACTATGGCCAAGTCCGGCACCCTAGAGCTGCAACCACCGCCGCTGCGGAACGTCCGTTCACTCACGGGCCTGCGGTTCCTGATGTCCATCACCGTCTTCATCTGCCATGTCGCGGTGGTGATGCCGGTCCCGCACGTCAACGACGTACTCGGGCTCGCGGGATCCGGCGGCACGTTCTTCCTCGTCCTGTCCGGGTTCGCGCTGACCTGGAGCTTCCGCGGCAACGACACCCTTGGCTGGTTCCTCGGCCGCCGCCTGGCGCGGATCTGGCCCACTCTGGTGATCGCCATCGCGCTGCCGCTCGGCTTCGCCCTCGCCGCGCCGGGAACCGACGGGGGGCACATGATCGGGGCGGCTCTGGCCAGCCTGTTCTTCGTGCAGGCGTGGATACCCGGGGTCGTGCTCGAATCGACCAACCCCGTGACATGGATGCTGTCGTGCGTGGTGTTCTTCTACGCCATCTTCCTGTGGGTCGGGCGCTTCGCGCTGCGGCGCAGCCCGCGCCAGCTGGCCTGGCTGGCCGTGGCGACGCTGGCGTACGGCTGGGCGCTGCGCGTCGTGCTGTGGTTCGCCTACCCGCCCAGCGAGCCGCTGGCGCTCGACGACGCCGCCGGGCTGACCTTCGGTATCTACTCGCCGCCAGGACGCATCCACGAGTTCCTGTTCGGCGTGCTGATGGCGGCCGCCATGCGGCGTGGCATGCGCTTCCGCTTCTCGGTCGGCCAGGTGTTCGCGGTGATCGCCGTCGCGCTCGGCGTGATGTGGGTGCTGGCCGGCTCCTCGGTGCGCAGCGCGGTCCCGCACGACCCGCTGGACCTCGTGATGGCACCGCTCTACGCCTGCCTGCTCGCCGCCTACACACAACGCGAACTGGACGGCCGTTCCTCGCTGTACGCCCGTCCCGCACTGGTGTCGCTCGGCAAGATCTCCATGGGCATCTACCTGTTCCACTTCACCGTGATCTTCACCATCGCCGCGATGGTGTATCCGGAAAAGCAGATGGTGGACTTCTTCCTCGACCCGGTGACGCCGGTGAACGCCCACTGGCTGTGGGCCGCGGTCGGCCTCGCGATCTCGCTGCTCGTCGGCTGGCTGGCGCACCGCTACTACGAGGACCCGATCGAGCGCAGGATCCGCGCGTTCCTCGACGCCCGGTCCGGACGGGGCACGCCCGCCGCGGTGCCCCGGCCCGCGGCGGAGAAGCCGGGCCTGGTCGGCTCGTCGTCCTCCGAGTCCACCTGAGCGGCGCGCCGTTGACAGCGTTCTTACCGGCACCCCAGTACGGGCCACGATCGGCGATCGTGGCCCGTACCCCGTTGGACCTGGATGAACTCGTCGAGCACTGGACGCTGCAGCCAGCCGGGCGCCCATGGATTCACGTACTCGGCCGAGTTGGCGGTCAAGCCTGGAGCGGGTCCTACGATGAGCCGGTGACCGAAACACTGCCCCCCCGTGGGCATTGACCTCTTCGACGTCGAACGGCTCCTGCTGACCGAAGCTGCGGAACCGCCGCTGCCGCCGCACGACGCTGAGGCCCGGGACCGGGCGTGGGACATGGCGGTCCGAGACAACCCCACCCTCTTCGACGGGCCTGTGGTGGCGTGTGGGGGACTGGAGCGGACCGGCCCGCGCATCCTGCGCCTTTCCTGGGTACGTGTGACCTACCGGCACTACGCGCTGCGTCGCGTTCCCGGCGCCATAGCACTGCCCTCGTTGTTCGTGAACGTCGTTCAGCCGGCCGGCGACGGCCGTGTGCTGGCAGCGAGGATGTCGTCCTCTACGGCTGCCCCGGGCCGCTGGCAGTTGCCGGGTGGGTCTGTGGAGCCCCCCCCAGGACGGGGCGGTGCTGGACGAGTCGGCACTGGCCGGCCAGGCCGCGCGGGAACTTGCCGAGGAGTTGGGGATCAGCGCCGTCGCCGAGGAGCTGAGGCTGTGGGTCGTTACCCGCGGCGAGAACGGCAGTGTCGGCCTGACCTACCTTGCCCCTGCCCTTCCCGAGGCGACATTGCGCGCGGACTTCACCGCTGCCGCAGCAGCCGAGCGTGTTCGGGGCCGTGAACCTGAACTCGACGACATCGCCCTGGTGCGCTCACCGGACGAACTGGCCGCTCTGACGGGCCCACACGCGGACTACCTGAAACCGATCGTCCGCCGCTTCGCAGGGTGCCGCTGAGGTCAGGCGCCGACGAGGAAGTCGCGTCCCCGTTCGTCGAGATCGGCCACGCACCGCAGGCCACGGGCCCGGAAGCGTGCGAGGTCACCGCGCATACGGGAGACCGCCTTCCGGGTACGGACGGAGCGGACACCGTCCATGTGGTCGATGGCCCGGTGCCAGGTGGCGCACGCCTGCTCGATGCTGCCGCGCTTGAGGTGCATCTCCGCGCCCGCGACCAGGTCCAGGGCGACGATCCGCGCGTAGGTGTCCGCGGGGCGGGCCGTGGCGGCCAGCGCGTACTGCTCGGCGGCGGCCCGGTGGTCTCCTACGGTCTCGTGGACCTTGGCGGTGCGGGAGTACACCGACGCGGCCGGTGGGCCCCAGGCCAGCGCCCAGAACGGCACCTCGTCGCCTGGGGCACCGGTCAGCAGGGTGCGGGCGTGTTCGGCCTCGGCGAGGGCCGTGCGGTGCTTGCCGCTCTTGGCCAGGGTGTGGGCGTGAACGACGCGGAAGAGTGCTTCGGTCTGGGCGTCCACCCGTCCCTTGGCCCGGTTCAGTCCGGTCTCGGCCAAGCCCAGGCAGTGCTCGGGGCGATGGAGCTTGAGACCCTGCATGGCCATCGTGCGCATCACGAATCCGTCCTGCCCGCGCAGGCCGGATTCCGCGGCCAGAGCGTAGGACTGGAGGTAGTAGCGCTGGGCGAGTCCCTGCTGACCTGCGTCGTAGCTCTTCCAGCCCAGCAGGTGGACGCCTCGGCCGGCGGCGGACAGCATCTGCCGGCGGACTTCGTCGGTACGGAACCGGGCCCGGCACAGCGGGGCGACGTCGTCGCGGAGATAGGTGACCAGGGCGCTGCGGCCGTGTTGTCCGCCGTGGCGTTCGTCCATCTCGGAGAACGCGTGGATCATGTCACGGACGGCGGCGACGTCGGCCATGCCGACGGTGTAGCCGGTGCGGGCGGCCTCGGTGCGGGAGGCGATGTCCTGTACGTGGCTGAGGGGTAAGGCCGCGGAGGCCGCAGAGTAAGCGGAGGCCGTCAGGAAGCGGCGGCGGTCCAACTCGTACCTCCACATCGGCAGCAAGGCGTCCAGCGGGTCGTTCCCCAGGGACAGTCCGATGGTGTCATTCTCGGCCTCCGCCGGGGAGGGCAGGCCGAGGTCGGCGTTGGTCAGGAGGCGGCCCAGGCGCCGGGAGAGCGCGACCGCGAGGTAGCGGGGTGTGTCGCCGCGGGGAACGGATCCGCTGAGCCAGTGCTCGACGTTGGACTTGTTCGTTCGTAAGTCTGCGCCGCACTCGGCGGCGACCGCGCGGACTGCCTTGGCCAGTGCCTCGTAGGTGAGGCCGGATTCGGCGACAAGGGCGCTGAGCTGGACGTTCGGCGTGCGCGTGGTCATGAGCACCTGCCCCGTATATACGCGATATACCGCTTGGACTGCCCATCACCGTACCGCTCCGATGAGCCCGCCGGTTGACTGTTCATCAGGCCCGAACCCGGCGGCCGGCATCGTCAGCGCCTCGCCGGATCTGCTCCCGTGCCCACGTCTGCGAACCGTAGGTGATGCCCCATGCCCAGAGGAGGGATCGTCATGGACGAGCAGGATGATCGCTGGATCACCGCAACGGCGTCGGCTCTGCTGGCGGCGGAGTACGAGCGAGTGCCGATCGGCGCGCTGACCGTCCGGAGACCGGAGCTGTCTTTGGAGACCGCCTACCGGGTGCAAGGGGCGGCGGTGGCCCGGCGGATCTCGGGCGGCGCCCGCGTCGTCGGCCACAAGGCCGGGGTGACCTCTCGGGCCATGCAGGAACAGATGGGCGTCGACGAGTCGGACTCGGGTGTCCTGCTGGACAACATGGTGCTGCCTACCGGCAGCACCATGGCCCGGTCCGTGCTGATGCAGCCGCGGGTGGAGGCGGAGATCGCTTTCCGGCTCGGCTGTGACCTGGCGGGCGAGAACGTGAGTGTGGACGAGGCACGGGCGGCGGTGGAGAAGGTGTTCCTCGCCCTGGAGGTGATCGACACCCGGTTCACCAGCTGGCGCATCACGGTCGCGGACAGCATCGCCGACAACGCGTCCTGTGCCCGGGTGGTCACCGGGCCCATGGTGCCGCTCGGCGCGGACATGGACCTGGCCGCCGAGCTGCTGGTCGTCAGCGTCGACGGCACCGCAGTGGCCACCGGAGAGGGCCGCGCCGTCCTCGGCGACCCGCTCCGTGCCCTGACCTGGCTCGCCGGACGGCTGCACCGCGCCGGCGACGGACTGCGCGCCGGGCAGCTGGTCCTGGCCGGGGCCGTGCACGCCAGCCTCCCGCTGGAGGCCCGGAGCACGGTGCGCGCCCGCTCGCCGCATCTTCCGCCGGTCGAGCTGCGCGTGCGCTGATCCGCAGCACCCTGCTGACCTCGCCCCGCCCCTCTCACTCATGCACCCACCCTCTCCCCTCGAATGAAGGAGCGGCCGATGGCTGCTGATGAACAGTGTCTGCGTGTTGCGGTACTCGGCGCGGGCCTGATCGGCGTCGACCTCGCTGACAAGATCCACCAGTCGCAGAAGCTGGAACTGGCCCTGGTGGCAGGGCGCGACCGGGACAGCCTGGGGCTGCGACGGGCGGCCGAGATGGGCCACCCGACCACGGCCGGCGGGATCCGCGCCGTGGTGGATGCCGGGCCCTTCGATGTGGTCTTCGACGCCACCAACGCCGACAGCCACGCCGGGCACTGGGCGGCGCTGCGCCCGACCGGCACCACCCTGATCGACCTGACCCCCACGGGGCTTGGCACGGTCATAGTCCCAGGGGTCAACAGTCACCGGTCGGCGGCCTACCAGCACGTCAACCTCGTCAGCTGCGGCGGGCAGGCGGCCATTCCGGTCCTGTACGCGATCTCCAAGCGCTGCACCCCCACCTACATCGAGGTGGTCTCCACCGCGGCGAGCGCGAGCGCCGGCCGGGCCACCCGTCTGAACCTCGACCAGTACATCGCCACCACCTCCGCCGCGATCCGGACCTTTACCGGCACCCGGGAAGTGAAGGTGATGGTCAACCTCAGCCCCGCCCGGCCCGCCCCGCCGTTCCGGGTGGCCATGACCGTCCTCGCGGACAGCATCCGCCCCGCGCCGGTCCGCACGAGCATCGCGGCCGCCGCCCAAGCCGTGCGCGCCTACACGCCCGGGTTCAAGGTGACCTCACTCGCCGTGGACCCGGGCCGGATCTCGGTCGCGGTGGAGGTGACCGCCGGCGGCGGCCGCCTGCCACCTCACGCCGGAAGCGTCGACATCATCAACGCCGCCGCCGTCCTGCTCGCCGAGCAGTCGGCCGCCGTCTCCCGATGAAGGGAACCCCACCCGTGAACACACACCCGCACGAGCGGCCCCGAATCCTCCTGCACGACCCGACCCTGCGCGACGGCCACCACGCTGTCGGCCACCAGCTCGACGCCGACCAGCTCCGCGCCTACGCCATCGCCGCGAACGCCGCCGCAGTGCCGGTGGTAGAGGTCGGCCACGGCAACGGCCTGGGCGCCTCCAGCCTCCAGATCGGCCGCTCCAAGCTCGACGACGCCACGATGCTCACCACCGTCCGCGAAGCCCTCACCTCGTCGAGGATGGGCGTCTTCATGGCCCCCGGCTGGGGTACCTCCGACGACCTGGAGGCCGCCGTTCACCACGGCGCCGACGTCGTACGGATCGCCGCGCACTGCACCGAGGCCGACGTCACCGAACGCCACCTCGGCGTCGTCCGCGACCTCGGAGCCGAAGCCCAGGGCGTCCTGCTCATGAGCCACATGGCCGGCCCCGGCGAACTCGCCGAACAGTGCGCCCTGATGGTGAAGTTCGGCGCTCAGGCCGTCGGCATCATGGACTCCGCCGGGCACTACCTCCCGTCCGACGTCACTGCGCGCGTGCACGCCATCGCCGACGCCGTCGACGTGCCGGTCATCTTCCACGGCCACAACAACCTGGGCCTGGCTGTGGCGAACAGCCTTGCCGCCGTGGACGCCGGGGCGACCGTCATCGACGCGACCGCCCGCGGGTTCGGCGCCGGGGCCGGCAACACCCAGCTCGAAGTCCTCGTGGCCGTCCTGGAGCGCCGAGGCGCCGAGACCGGGATCGGCCTGCGCGAGGTCCTGGCCGCCGCCGACGTCGCCGCCGACCGCCTGATGAAGGCCCCACCGTCCATCGACTCGATCGCCGTGGCCAGCGGAATCGCCGGGGTGTTCTCCGGCTTCAAGCGGCCCGTCCTGGAGACCGCACGCGCCGGAAGCGTCGACCCCATCGACCTGTTCCTCGCCCTCGGCGAGCGGCAGGTTGTCGCCGGGCAGGAAGACCTGATCGGCGACGTCGCCCGGCAGCTCAAGGCGGCCACCCGATGACCGCCGCATCCGTCGCTGCCGGGAGCGCGGCCGTGGTCTGCGGAGTCGGTGCGGCGCTGCCCCCGAACATCGTCTCGAACGCCGACCTGACCCCACATCTGGAGACCACGGACGAGTGGATCCGCTCGCGGACCGGCATCACCCAACGGCACGTTGCCGGGACGGACCTGTCCACGACCGACCTCGCCGTACGGGCCGGCACCCAGGCGCTCGCCGACGGCGAACCGGTCACGGTGGAGGCATTGGTGGTGGCCACGACCACCCCGGACCGCTGCTGTCCGGCCACCGCCCCCGCCGTGGCCACCCGGCTCGGCCTGACCGGCATCCCCGCCTACGACCTCGCGGCCGGGTGCACCGGGTTCCTCTACGCCCTCGCCACCGCAGCCGGGCTGATCGCCACCGGCACCGTAAGGACCGTCCTGGTCATCGGCGCCGACCGCCTCGCCGCCCTTCCCGACCCCGAGGACCGCACGACGGTCCCACTGTTCGGCGACGGCGCCGGGGCCGTGGTGCTGCGCCGCGGCAGCGCGGACGAGGCCGGGGCGCTCGGGCCGGTGGTGCTCGGCAGCGACGGCACCGGCGCCGGCCTGATCCGGGCCTCCCGCCCCGGCGCCCTGCACATGGACGGAGGTGAGGTCTTCCGGCATGCGGTCGACCGCATGTCCACCGCATCCTGCCAGGCCGCCACCGCCGCCGGGTGGGAACTTGGCGACGTCGACCGCCTGGTCCCGCACCAGGCCAACAGCCGCATCACTGCCTTTGTCGCCCGTCGGCTCGGCGTCCCCGGCGACCGCCAACTCAGCAATATCGCCGAGACCGGCAACACCGGCGCCGCGTCCATCCCCCTGCTCCTGGCCCGCTCCGCCGCCGACGGCCGTCTCAAGCCCGGCCACCGCACCCTGCTCACCGCGTTCGGCGCCGGACTGACCTGGGGTGCCACCACCCTCACCTGGCCCGGCCTCTGCCGCAGCCACTCACCGAAAGGAGCCGGACATGACCGGTGACCTCACACGCATTCTGACCGACGACCTCAAGCTGCCCGCCGACCGGCTCACCGACGACGCCAGCCTCGACCACGCCGGATTCGACTCCCTCGCCGTCATCGAACTGTCCGTCCTGCTCACCGACCGCTACGGCATCGACATCAGCGACAGCGATATCAAGAACGCCGCCACCCTCGGCCGGCTCGACCTCCTCATCACCTCCAAGCGCAATGGAAGGTGACCACCCCATGACCAGCAACATCAGTCGGCCCGGACGGGTCTGGATCATCACCCCCGGCCTGCACGAAGACCGCTTCGCCAACGCGCGGAAGTCCGGCGCCGCGGTCTCTGTCGTCGACATCGAGGACTCCGTCGCCCTCCCCGACAAGCAGACCGCCCGCACCACCTCCGAAGCGTTCTTCGCCCACTCCGACCCGCCGTGCACCCTCGGCATCCGGATGAACAGCCTCACGACGATCGACGGCATCAAAGACCTCGCCGCCCTCGCCGCCTACACCGCTCGGCCCGACCTCATCGTGGTCCCCAAGGTGGAGTCCCCCCGCGACATCGAACTCGTCGCCGCCGTACTCGACGCCGACGGCTACACCCCCGACATCTGGGCGCTGATCGAAAGCCCCCGGGCCTTCGACACTCTCCCCGCGATCATGCGCGCACCCCGGCTCGGCGGCGTCATCTTCGGCTCTGCCGACTACGCCGCCTCCGTCCGCTGCGGCCTGGGCTGGGAAACCCTCCACTACGCCCGCTCGGCCCTCATCAACGCCGCGACCGTCGCGAACATCCCCGCCATCGACGCCCCCACCTGGGAACTCGACGACCCCGGCATCCTGCGCCGCGACGCCGAACGGGCCAAGGAACTCGGCTTCTACGGCAAAGGCTGCGTCCACCCCCGCCACGTACAGGTCATCAATGAGGTCTTCACCCCGACCACCGAGGAGATCGCGCAGGCCCGCGCCATCGTCGCGGCCGCCGACGCCGGCGGCGGAAGGGTGACCACCGTGGACGGGCAGATGCGCGGCACCCCCTTCTTCAACCGGGCCCGCGCGCTCGTCGCCGAAACGGACCGTACGTCATGAGCGCCGACCTGCCCCACAGCTACCGACAGATCGGTGAGGAGCGGATCCGCGAGAGCGTCGGCCTCGCCTACTCCGAACTCGCCCCCGGCCTGACCATCGAACACCGGCCCGGCCGGACCGTCACCGAACTCGACAACCTCCTCGGCGTCGCCCTGAGCGGCAACGTCGCACCCATCCACACCGATGCCCACTACAGCAGCCAGACCCGGTGGGGCCGCATCCTGGTCTGCTCCGGCGTCACCCTCAACCTCGTGGCCGGCATGACCGTCCGCAGCATCAGCGGCCTGACCACCGCCAACCTCGCCGTCGACCACGTGCGCTTCACCACGCCCGTCCACATCGGCGACACCCTGTACGCCGAGACGAAGATCCTCACCCGCCGAATCTCCGAGAGCCGACCCGACACCGGGGTCATCACCTGCCACACCACCGCACACAACCAGGACAACACCAGCGTCCTGGCCTTCACCCGCACCTTCCTCGTGCCTCTGGATGCCGACGCCGCCCGCGACGCCACCCACTACTGAGGGCGGACCATGAACCAGCAGCTGACCTTCACCCCGGCCGACGACGGCCTGTGGGAGCAGTACGACCGGCTCGCCACCCGCGCCTACGGCCACCCGGTCGGGGACATCACCCACCTGCGCGAGCACGCCGACCTTCAGGTCGCCGTTCGCGGCGGCCGGGTCGTCGCCGGCGGACTGGGCCTCCTCGTCGATCAGTTCTTCGGCGGCGCCCCCGTCCCCAGCGCCTGCCTCGGCGACGGCTGCGTGGCCCCCGAGGAGCGCGGCGAGCACCTGGCCGCCGACATGGCCACCGAACGACTGCGCCCCCTGATCGAACGCGGAGCGGTGATCTCCGCGATCGTGACCTCCTCCACCGGCTACGCCCGCCGCCTCGGATGGGAAGCCCCCACCGGCGTCCTCGCCTGGGCGGTGGCCACCGACGACCTCAAACGCTCCTTCGCCAATGAGGACTTCGAGGCCGAACACGGACTGACCGACGAAGCCGAAGCCCTCCAACGCGACCTCGCCCGCCAGTGGAACGGCCCCGTCCACCGACCCACCTGGTGGCCCCGGTGGAAGCACGACAAGAGCAACCTCACCACCTACCGCTTCGCCCGGCCCGGCCACCCCACCACCGGCCTGCTCAGCCTCACCACCAAACGGCACGAGCGCCACGGCATGAGCCTGGTCGTCCATGACTTCTGGGCCGCCGGCCAGCCCACCGCCGCAGCCATGTTCGCCTTCCTCGGCCACCACAACACCCGCGCCCGCACGATCGAGTTCCGGCGCGGCGCCCTCCCGCCCTACCCCACCCTCCTCCACGGACTCCGCCACCACCGCACAACCGCCGAAGCCTGGCACCCCTGGATGCTCCGCATCCTCAACACCTCCGAGGCCATCCGGCTCCGCGGGTGGCCCACCGACCTCACCGCCGCCGTACCGATCGAGATCGAGAACGAGACCGGCGACTGGGCCCGGTGGATGCTCCAGGTCAGTGACGGAGCAGCCGAGATCATCCCCACCCACATCGAGGGACAGGTGGTCTTCACACGGCGCCAGTTCGCGGTCTGGTACGCCGGCGGCTACCGATCCACCACCTCGGCCCGCATGGCCGGAGTCCACGCCACATCGGAGAAGGCGCTCACGAACCTCGTCCGCAGCACGGCACAGTTCGAGCCCTGGCTGCCCGACCACTTCTAACGGCCCCGACCCGCTAGGTCCTGTCTTCAAAGTAGCGCCGTCCGCCCGGAGGGTGGGCTCGGAGGCGTCCGGTGCGTGCGATCGCAAGGCGGAGGGTCACCCCAGTACTGGATGTACTGGGGTGATCCCGACAACGCGGCGAGCGTGCGTGCCGGACGCCTCCGAGCAGGCGGGACTTTGAAGACAGGACCTAGGTCCTGTCCGGTCCAGCGGGTCGGGCCGGCGGCCGTCAGTGGCACGCCGGCGCGTCCCCCTCCGTGCCGGGCCGTACCAGGCCCGACTCGTAGGCCACGATGACCAGTTGCGCCCGGTCCCGCGCGTCCAGCTTCCCCATCATCCGGCTGACGTGGGTCTTGACGGTCAGCGGGCTCAGCCCGAGTGATTCGGCGATCCCCGTGTTGTTCAGACCGCGGGCCACCAGGACCAGGACCTCGCGCTCCCGGCCGGTGAGCGCGGCGAGCCGGGCGGGCGCCGCGGAGCTCTGGTCCGTGACGGGCACGCGCAGCACCTGGGCGATCAGGCGTGCGGTCGGTCCCGGTGAGAGCAGGGCGTCACCGGTGGCCACCGTACGGATCGCGTCGAGGAGTTCGGCGGGCCGGGTGTCCTTGACGAGGAAGCCGGAGGCACCGGCCCGCAGCGCCTCGACGACATGCTGGTCGGTGTCGTACGTCGTCAGCATCAGCACCTTGACGCCGGCGAGGTCTTCGTCGGCGGCGAGCAGCCGGGTCGCCTCGATGCCGTCGAGATCGGGCATGCGTACGTCCATCACGATGAGGTCGGCCCGCGTGGCGCGGGCCAGCTCCACGGCCGAGCGCCCGGAGCCCGCCTCGCCCACGACCTCCATGTCGGGGGCCGACGCGACGAGCATCGCGAAGGCGGCCCGTACGAGCGTCTGGTCGTCGGCGAGCAGAACGCGAATGGGAACGGTCATCGATTTCCTCTTTCCGTACCGGATTCCCCCACGGCGACGGCGGCGGGCGTGATCATCCCGGCGAGGGCCCGCCCGGCGGGGGAGGCCGTGTCACGAGGGCCGGTACTGATCTTGTGGGCCCTGCCGGCCTTGGGGTTCTTGGTGGGCCCGGCGTCCCCGAGGCCCCGGCCCGGCCGGCCGGCGGCCCCGGCCAGCGGCAGCGTCGCGCGCACCGTGAAGACGTTGCCGGCGCCCGGGCCCGCCAGCAGCGTGCCGCCCACGCTGCGTGCCTGTTCCCGCAGGCCGATGAGCCCGAACCCCGGAGGGTGGGGAGCGGGCGGGAGCCGCCCGGCGGACCGGTTCGTCACCTCGATGTCCAGGGACCCGTCCGTCTCGCGCACCGAGACGCGGATCGCGGGGCGCGGGCCGCCGTGGCGCACGGCGTTGGTCAGTGCTTCCTGGACGATGCGGTACGCCGCCGCGCCCACGGCGGGCGGTGCCTCCAGTGTCTCCGGCACCTCCAGGGTCACGGGGGCACCCGAGGCACGCGTGGCGGCGGCCAGGTCGGGCAGGGCGCCCAGACCGGGCAGCGGGTCACGGCCGTTGTCCGGGCCGTACCTCAGGACCTCCAGCGCGGCGCGCAGTTCGAGCCGCGCCGAGCGGCAGGTCTCCGCGATCTCCTCCAGGGCCCGGGCGACGGCGGCGCGGTCCAGGCGCTGCGGATCCGCGTCCAGGACATGGGCGGCGACGGAGGTGCGCACGCCGACGAGCGTGATGCTGTGCGCCAGCAGATCGTGCAGATCGCGGGCGATGCCCAGGCGTTCCTCCGCGACCCGGCGGCGCACCTCCTCCTCGCGGGAGCGCTCGGCGCGCACGGCCCGCTCCACGGCGGCGGCGGCGTTCTGCCGGTGGTAGCGCACACAGATCCCGAAGGCGACGAAGGCGACGATCCAGCCGGACACGCGCAGCTCCTGGGCGGCCTCGGTCAGGCCCTGCGCGAACTTGACCGTGAGCACCAGACCGACGACACCGACGCCGGCCAGCAGGGAGCGCAGGACGGGCTGAGTGGCGGCGAAGGTGTAGAGGGAGACCATGGACACGGCCACCAGGGCGCCGTGGTGGTAGTCGAGCGCGTGGTACGGGACGAGGAAGGCGGTCATGGCGAGGAACGAACGCGTCGGCGCCGCGCGCCGCCACACCATGGGGACGTGCGCCGCCACCAGCAGTGTCCAGCCCAGCGCGTCGGGGGCGCGCCCCTGGTCCTGGGCGAACCGCGCGAGGGCGACCGCGCTCAGGACCAGGAGCGCGGAGAGCAGAAAGTCGCCGCGCAGGGTCCCTCGCGACGTCGGGGCGCCCGGGTCGGGGCGCCGCATGGTGGTGCTCACAGCCACACCGTCCGTCTCTGTCGGACGGGCGCCCCCGGAGACCGGGGGCGCCCGTGGGCGGTCACGAAGTGGGGGACAGGTCCCGTTCGCGCTCGGTGGGCGGCAGCACCGGGGTCCTGGACAGCGGGCCCGGCCACCACACCTTGCGGCCCAGGGCCACGCTCGCGCTCGTCACCAGGTACGTGCGCACCAGGAACGTGTCGAGCAGCACGCCGACCGCGATCACGAAGCCCAGTTCGATGAGCTGGACCATGGGCATGGCGGTCAGCACGGCGAACGTCGCGGCGAGGACGAGGCCCGCGGAGGCGATGACGCCGCCGGTCGTGCGCAGCGCGGTGAGCGCGGCCGTACCGGGGTCGGACCCGCTCAGGCACTCCTCACGCATCCGGTGCATCAGGAAGATGCCGTAGTCCACGCCCAGGGCGACCAGGAAGACGAAGGACAGCAGGGGCAGAGCCGGATCGGTGCCCCCGAAGCCGAGAAGCGGCTCGAAGACGAGGCCCGCGATGCCCAGCGAGGCACCCCACACGGCGACGACGGCGGCGAGCAGGATCAGCGGGGCGACCAGGCTGCGCAGCAGGGCGATCAGGATGAGCAGGACGGCGAACAGGACGATCGGTACGACGATGTCGCGGTCGCGGTCGTTGGTCTCCTTCAGATCCAGTTGCTCCGCGCTGGGACCGCCGACATAGGCGTCCTGACCGTCGAGCGCGGACCGCAGCGCCTTGATCGTGGCGGTCTCGCCCGGTGTCTGCGGCACCGAGTCGGTGACGACGGAGACCTCGGTCCAGCCCTCGCCGCTGCGCCCGCGCTCCGCGCTGCGCACACCGGACACACCGCGCACGGTGTCGAGCACCGTGTCCGCCCGGGCGGTCGTCGCGGTGACGACGACGGGCTCGGTACCGCGCTCCGGGAAGGCCGCGGCGAGGGTCTGCATGGCGGCCACCGAGTCGGGCTTCTTGTTGAAGGAGTCCTCCTGCTTGAGCGCTTCGGGCAGATTGAAGGTGCCCAGGGCGAGCGCGCCGAGCACCGCGGCACCGCTGAGGAGCACCGTCAGCGGCCGTCGGCCCGCCGAGCTGCCCATCGCGGCGAACAGGGAGCGGCGGACCTTCGGCCGCGACCCGTACGCAGGCACCGAGGGCCAGAACACCCGCCGGCCCAGCAGGACGAGGATGGCGGGCAGCAGCGTCATCATGGCGGCGAGCGCGCACAGCACTCCGAGGGCGCCGAGCGGGCCCATGCCGCGGCTGCTGCCCAGGTCGGCGAAGAGCAGGCACAGCAGGCCGACGGCGACGGTCCCGGACGAGGCGACCACGGCCGGTCCGCAGCCGCGCAGCGCGGCCCGCATCGCGTCGTACGGCTGCTCGACGCGGCGCAGTTCCTCCCGGTACCTGGCCACGATGAGCAGTCCGTAGTCGGTGCCCGCGCCGAACACGAGGATCGTCATGACGCTGGAACTCTGGCTGCTGATGGTCGTGTCGAAGAGCTGGTGCAGGCCGTAGGCGGCGCCCATCGACATGAAGTCGGCGATGCCCGCGACGGCGAGCGGGACCAGCCACAGGAACGGGCTGCGGTAGATGAGGATGAGCAGGATCGCCACGACGGCGACGGTGGTGTAGAGCACCGGCCCGCCCACGGAGCCGTACATCTCGCGCGCGTCGGTGGAGATGGCGTCGGGACCGCCGACCTCCACCGTCATGCCCTCCCCGCCGCGGGCGATGTCCCGTACGTCGGCGACGAACGCGTCGCGTTTCTCGTCGTCCTGGCCGGGCGCGGTCGTGCTGACCGGGTACATCACCGTGGAGCCGTCCTGCGAGGGCACGGCCTGGGGGGTGACGGTCAGCTCGAAGCCGTCGTCGATCCGGGCCAGTTGCTCCGCGGCCCTGGACTTGTCGGCCTCGGTGAGGGTGCCGTCACGGTGGTAGACCACGATGATCGACGTGGCCTCGCCGCCCGGCATCCTGTCCTGGATCTTGGCGGCCTGCGTGGAGTCGGCGCTGGCCGGCAGGTAGTCGACCGCCCGGTTCTCCTGGACGTCACCGAGCTTCGTCGCGAAGGGCGCGGTAAAGGCCAGCAGGGCGATCCACAGCCCGAGCATCGCCCAGGGCAGGGCCCGTCGTCGCTTGCCACTCCGGTGCTCCATGTCTCTCACGGGGCCCTCCCTTGAGGTCAATGTTTGTTAGCTATCAATCTTAATTGAGAGACTTCAGTCTCACGCGGGGAACGGAGCAATTCGTCACGCCGCAGGGGGAGGCGGGGCGTACTCCCACGGGTGGCCCGGGCCACCCCGTACTCCCACGGGAGTACGCGCCCGCCGCCGGGCCGGAGGGCGCCGGCGGGGCAGCGGCCAAAAGTGGCGCGGTGCCGTGCGCGGGCGTGGAATGGAGGAGCGGGGGCGGATGCGTGGAGGCGTCGTGGGTGTGACACCGCTGACCGAGATCCTTGCCAAGCCTTTCGACGAGCGCTTCGCCGTACCGGCCATCAACGTGTTCAACGACCTCACGCTGGAGGCCGTGCTGGCGGCCGCGGTGGAGAACGCCTCGCCGCTGATCGTGCAGACCTCCGTGAAGACGGTCAGGTCCATCGGAAGCGATGTCCTCTACGCCATGTGGACCTCGATGACCGCCGGCATCGAGGTGCCCGTCACCCTGCACCTGGATCACTGTCCGGAACGCGAGGTAATCACCGAGTGCCTGCGGCGGGGCTGGAACTCGGTGCTCTTCGACGCCTCCAAGCTGCCGGTCGAGGAGAACATGCGGCAGACCGTCGAGGTCGTCGCGGAGGCCCGCGCGTACGGGGCCGCGGTCGAGGGCGAGATCGAGTCGATCACGGGCGTCGAGGACGATGTGGGCAGCGACGCCGCCGCCGAGCGGCAGACCCTCGCGGTCGCGCTGGAGTTCCTGCGGACCACACAGGTCGATGTCTTCGCACCGGCGATCGGGAACGCACACGGGTCGTACAAGAAGGCGCCGGTGCTCGACGCCCAGCGCGTGTCCGATCTCGTGGCGGCCTATCCGGTGCCGATCGCGCTGCACGGCGGCAGCGGACTGTCCGACGAACAGTTCCGCGACCTGATCTCCCGGGGGTGCGCGAAGGTCAATATCTCGACCGCCCTCAAGGAGACGTACATGAAGTCGAACCTGGCCTTCCTGCGGACGGCGGCGGAGCGGCGGAAATGGGATCCGCCGTCGCTCTTCCGGACCGTCCGCCAGGACGTCATCGAGCTGGCCGGTTCGCTGATGAGGCTCTTCGGCAGCGCCGGGCGGGCGGGCTAGCCGTGCCCGCGCTCATCTTCGACTGCGACGGTGTCCTCGCCGACACCGAACGCGACGGGCACCTGCCCGCCTTCAACGAGACGTTCGCGGAATTCGGTCTGCCGGTGCGGTGGAGCGACGCGGAGTACGCGGAGAAAGTGAAGGTCGGCGGCGGCAAGGAGCGGATGCGGACGCTGCTGACCCCCGACTTCGTCGCCGCCGCCGGTCTGCCCTCCGACCCGGCCGCACTCGATGAGCGGGTCGCCGGCTGGCACCGGCGCAAGACCGAGATCTATACCGGAATCATCCGTGGCGGCGGCATTCCGCCCCGGCCCGGCGTGCGGCGGATCGCCGCGGCGGCGCACGAGGCCGGATGGACGCTCGCGGTCGCCTCCACCTCCGCGGAGGCGTCCGTCCGCAGCGTGCTCGAACTCGCCATGGGGCCGGAACTGGCCGCCCGCTTCAGCGTTTTCGCCGGGGACGTGGTCCAGCGGAAGAAGCCCGCCCCGGACATCTACGCCTTCGCCGTGCGCGGGCTCGGCCTGGACACCGCGGACGTCGTCGCGATCGAGGACAGCCGTAACGGGATGCTGGCCGCCCTCGGCGCCGGGCTTGCCTGCGCGGTCACGACCAGCGCCTACACCGGCGGGGAGGACTTCACCGGAGCCTCCTTGGTGGTCACCTCGCTCGGCGATCCGCCGCCCGAGGAGACCGTCACCCGGGTGCTGAGCGATCCACTCGGCGTCCGCCCGGGGCCCTGGGTGGTGCTCGCGGACCTGGCCGTCCTGCTCACCGCCGGTGGCGACGAGTCGTACGGCCCGCTCGATCCCGGCCCGCCCGGTCCCCGTCCTCGACCGCACTGACGTCGCGGCAGTCAGGAGAGTCATGCCATCGCCATCACCAACGCCATCACCAACGCCACCGTCATCACCAACGCCACCGTCATCACCAACGCCACCGTCATCGACGGCCGCCGACGACCTCACCTTCGTCGTCCGTACCATCGCCCGGACCGCGGTGGACAACGAAAAGGCCTTCGGCGACCTCGACGCCGTCGCGGGAGACGGCGATTTCGGGTACTCGCTCGCCCGTGGCTTCGAGATCGTGCTCACCGACTGGGATGCCCTCGCCTCGGACTCGCCGGCCGAATTCCTGAAGAAGGTCGCCCTGGTGATCTCCAAGCGGGTCGGTGGCACATCGGGGCCGCTCTGGGGCACCGCCTTCCTGCGGGCCGCCGGGGCCGTGAAGGACCGGCCGGAGCTGAACGCCGCGGACGCGGTGGCCATGCTGCGGGCCGCCGCCGAGGGGATCAAGGTGCGCGGCAGGTCCGACCTCGGTGACAAGACGCTGCTGGACGCGCTGATACCGATGACCGACGCCCTGGAGCAGCGGGTGGCCGACGGCGAACCGGCGCCCGGCGGTGCGGAACTCGCCGCCCTGGCCGCCACGACCGCCCGCGCCGCGGCCGACGCGACGGCGCCCATGCGAGCCAGACGCGGACGCCAGAGCTACACCGGCGAGCGCAGCATCGGCTCGCCGGACCCGGGCGCGGTGGCGATCGCGGTCATGGCGGAGCGCGTCGCCGCCGAGTGGGACGTACGCGACTGACGGCGGGCACCGGGCCGGGCGGCCCGGACCGGCTTCCGGCACCCGGCACCCGGGAACGGCAGGACCAGGAGGAGTTACGGCATGAAGAAGTTCGTCAACGACCCGAAGGACTACGTCGCGGAGATGCTGGAGGGACTGGCCCTGGCCAACCCCGAGACCCTGAAGTACGTGCCCGAGTACAACCTGATCATGCGCGCCGACACCCCCCGGGAGAACAAGGTCTCCATCGTGCAGGGATCCGGATCCGGTCACGAGCCGGCGCATGTGATGACCGTCGGCAAGGGGATGCTCGACGCCGCCTGTCCCGGCGACGTGTTCGCCGCGCCGCCCGCCGACTTCGTCTACGAGACGGTCAAGCTGGTCGCCTCCCCGAAGGGGGTGCTGCTGCTGGTCAACAACTACACCGGGGACCGGATGGCGTTCGAGATGGCCGAGGAGCTGTCGCAGGCCGACGGGGTGACCGTCCGTACTCTCTTCATCGATGACGACGTCGCCGTACAGGACTCGACGTACACCGTCGGCCGGCGCGGGGTGGCCGGCAACTTCTTCGTGATGAAGGCCGTCGGCGCGGCCGCCGAGCGGGGCGCGGACCTCGACGACGTGTACCGGATCGGGGAGAAGGTCAACGCCGTCACGCGCACCATGGGCATGGCGCTCACCGCGTGCACGCCGCCGGCGAAGGGTTCGCCGCTGTTCGACCTGCCCGAGGACGCCGTCGAGATGGGCGTGGGCATCCACGGCGAACCGGGCCGTAAGCGCGAGAAGCTACGGTCGGCGGACGCGATGGTGGGCGAGCTCGTCAGCGCGGTCGTGGACGATCTGCCGTACTCCTCCGGTGACCGCGTCGCACTGATGGTGAACGGCCTCGGCGGCACACCGATCGGCGAGCTGTACCTCGTGTACGGCCTGGCCCACAAGCAGCTGGCCGCGCGCGGCATCGAGATCGGGCGCAGCTATGTGGGGGAGTACTGCACCTCGCTCGACATGGCCGGCGCCTCCGTGACACTGGTCCGGCTGGACGACGAGATCTTCGATCTGCTCACCGACCCGGCCGAGATCCCGATTCGGGTGTTCTGACCGGGCGCGGCGTTGTCGGGGGCGCCGCGTCAGTACCGGCGTTACCGCATCTTGTCCGCCACGGCCTTCAGGCCGTCACGGGCGTTGTGGTAGGGGAACGGCTGGTAGGCGATCACCGTCGTCGGCCGGGCGACGAACGCCACGCCGCCCCGAGCGGCCACCGTCCTGTTCTGCTCCGTCGATGTGCCGTTCAGCGCGCCGAGGAACGGGTACAGGAAGTTGGTCTTCGACGACTGCGCGATTCCCAGCGAGTCGACGTACGTCTCCAGCGTGGTGTTCCAGTCGCCCTTGCCGCGGCGGTCGTTGTCGGCCCAGTCCACCTGGGCGGCGATGGTGAACGCCGCCATCGACATCGCTTTCACGAACGTCCCGAGCGGGTCGGTCGACAGGAATTCCATATCGCTGCTGCCGTACTGCCAGACGCCCACGGACATGTTCGCCGGCACCACCGGTACGGACAGCGCGGTGTTCAGCAGCTTCCAGAAGGTTGATGTCAACCAGTCGTCAACACCATCCGGCCGGCCCGGCGAGTGCGAATCCGCCGAAAATATAATTCGGGCCCTGATCCGGGGGTTCCTCAATTCGATGCCGTGGTCGACACGGCGTCCTGGCCGCCGCCTGGCCGAATATCACCGCCACAGGTCACAGCAACCGAACTCGGCACTCATAACCTCACCGTTATCCGCATAATGCGTCATCCGCCGGTGAATCCGTACATCTTGAGTTCTGATACGCGCAACACGGCATTGGCAGTGGGTTTTGTCGCCGGTCCGGTTGATCCGGCCCGCTATTCGAGAAGGGTTCCGAGGGCCGCGCGGGCGAGGTCGTGCGCCCGGTCGCTGTCAGGGGCGTCCAGGGCGCGGAGGTACCAGTGGCGAGCCTCCCGCGGCTTCTGCTCGGCGGCGGCGATATCGCCGAGCAGGGCCAACACCGGTGCGGTCAGGACGGGTTCCACGGGGTGCGGGCCGCCGGGGGCCGGTGCGGGGGTGCTTTCCGGTGTGGGGCGGGGTACGGGCACGGGGTCGCCTTCCTGTGCGGGACGGGTGTCCGTCGGCGCGGGCGGGATCTCCGCGCGCAGTTTAGATCCGAACAGGGCTGCCGCGCCGACGAATTCGGTGGAATGAGGGAGGTTTTCGCGCCATCGGCGGGACGCGCGAAGCCAGGCCGGGCAAGTACTCCATCCGGCCGCGACTTCGGCGCTACGCTGCTCGGACAGCGATATGAACAGGGAATCTGGGGGTGCGGATGACGGCCGCGGACGACATGTCCCCGGGTGGGCGGGCCCGTCAGGAACTACGGGGCGCGCTCACGGACGGTGCCGGAGCCTCAGCCGCCCTTTCGGCGCTGGGGGCCTCGATCCGGTGGGCCGCGGCGGCGCTCGCGGAGGCACGCGACGGCGACGGCGTCGCCGCGCTTGAGGGGGTGTTCGGCTTGTTCAACGCGCTGGAGGAGCTGCCGGCGCTGGCCGCCGAGGCGCCCCGCCTGGTGGCGGCCGCCCGGCCCGGTCAGCGGCTGACGGAGCAGTTGGACAAGCGGCTCGCGGAACTCACCGCACTCCACGGGCGGCTCCACGACGACCGGACGGCCCTGGAGCGGCTTGCCGCCACCGAGGACGAGCTGCGTCAACGTCTCGCGGACCACGAGGAGTTGCGGGAGCGGATCGCGGAGCTGCGCCGGCTCGAACGTCTGGTGGACACGCTGGACGCGCTGGGTGGACAGCGACGGGTGGTGGACGAACGGCTGGAGGCGCTGCGTGGCCGGGACAACTCCGAGGAGCTGACCCTGGCCGCGGACTGCGACACGTTGGTACGGCTCAGCGAGGATCAGCTGGACGCTCTCGGGCCGCGCGTCCGTGAGGCGTTGCGGCGGGCCGATGAGAGCGGCGAACGGCTCGCCGCGGAGGAACGGGAGCTGGCGCGGGCCAACTCCGAGCTGGATACGCTGCGCCGGCGCCTCGACGAGATCCGCGCCGAGCTCGGCGACCGGATTCCGGAGCTGAGGCGCTATGCCCGTGCGGACCGGGAGCTGGCGGAGGCGCTGTCCGCGCGGGACGATCGGGTCAACGGCGACGGCCGCGGCGACGGCCGTGGAGCCCGTCATACCGACGGCGGGACGGCGCTGGAACGGGCGCGCGCGGACGCCGCCGATGTGGAGCGGCATCTGACCGAGATCGACCGGGTGCTGCGGGAGGCGCTGGAGTAGGGGCGGGAGCCCGGCGGGTCGCCCCGCCGGGCTCGTCCTCGAAGAACGCTGGATGGGCTCGGTTTCCCGGCGACCGGCGACCGGCGACCGGCGATCAGCCTTCAGGGACGGGGACGTCGTCGACGGTGAACGTGGAGTTGTCGGCGGCGGTCGCGGCGGTCGCGGCGGTCGGGGCGGTCCCGTCCGGGCCGGTCCCGGCCGCGCCGGGTCGCGAGCGGCGGCCGAGACCGGTCTCCATGGCGGCGAGCAGGCCACGTACCTCGCGCGCGTTGCCGAAGCCGGTGGGGTCGGTTCGCCGTCGGGCGTCGAGCCATCGCCCGGCCCGCTCGGCGACCTCCGGTGTGAGGAGGTAGCCCTCGGCCTCGGCGCTCCGGCGCAGCACCTCGACAAGCTCCTCGGTGCTGTACGAAGGGAACTCCACGCGCAGCGTGAAGCGGGAGGCCAGACCGCTGTTGCTGCGAAGGAACTCGTCCATTTCGCGCGGATAGCCCGCGGCGATCACCACGAGCCGGTCGTTCCAGTGCTCCATCTCTCTGACCAGAGTGTCGATGGCTTCCTTGCCGAAGTCGGCGCCGTGAATGGCGGAGCCGCTGGTGAGGCTGTACGCCTCGTCGATGAAGAGCACCCCGTCAAGTGCCTTGTGCACGGCTTCGCGGACCCGGGGCGCGGTCGTACCGACGTACTCGCCGACCAGGTCGACGCGGGTGACTTCGACGACATGACCCTGGCGCAGCAGCCCGAGGCCGCGGAGCATCGTGCCCACGTCGCGTGCCACGGAGGTCTTGCCGGTGCCGGGCGGCCCCGAGAACAGCAGGTGCGGGGGCGCGGGCAGGTCTCTGCCCCGGGCCTGGCGCAGCCGGATACGGTCCGCCAGGGCGGTGATCGCCTCGCGCACCGAGGCGAGGCCGACCATGTCGTCCAGGCCGGACAGCAGCGTGCCGTCGTCGGGCGGTGGCGCGGGCGGGCGGCAGTCCTCCGGCAGGTCCTCGATGGAGAGCGGCTGATCGATGTCTTCGCCGACCCGGGCGGCCCAGGCCGTGAAGATCCTGCTGCTGAGCTCGCGCATGGTGCCGGCGTTGCCGAAGTCGGGGCGGCGCGTGGCGTGCAGTTCGGTGACGACCTGAAGCAGCTGCCCGGCCAGCGTCTTGTCCCAGATCAGGCCGCTTGCCTCCAGGTTCCCCAGCAGGATGGTGTGCAGGACGTCCGGCGGGTAGTCGGGAAAGGTGATGCGATGGCCGAACCGGCGGGGGAGGCCGAGGTCGGAGGCGAGGAACTCATCGATCATGTGGGGGTAGCCGGCCGCGATCACCACGAGCCGGTCCCGGTCGTTCTCCAGCCGGGTGATCAGAGGCTTCAGGACGTCCCGGTCGAAGCCGCCGTTCTCGCTGTTCAGGCCGTGCACCTCATCGAGGAACAGCACTCCGTTCATGGCCTCGTCCATCACGGCGTTGGCCCGGGCGGCGGTCTGTCCGACGTAACCGGCGATCATGTCGTCGAGCCGTGCCTCCACCACATGGCCCTTGCTCAGCACGCCCAGCTCCCGGTACATCTCGCCGACGAGCCGGGCCACCGTGGTCTTCCCGGTACCGGGCGGACCGGCGAACAGCATGTGGGGGGAGGCCGTCGCCGCCCCGGTGCCGCGCCCCCGCGCGCGCAACAGCCGTTCGCTGACCACCCGCCGGCGCATCTCCTCAAGATGTTTCTTCACGGGCTCCAGGCCCGGCAGGTCGGCCAGCCGCTCTTCGGCCGACCGCGTGTCCCGGTCGGCGGATGTTCCGGTACCGGGCCCGGCGGAGCGGGGCAGCCAGCCACGCTCGGCCAGCTCCTTGCGGCTGAACGGAGTGTCGCCGAGGGACAGCAGGTGGCTGCGCCAGTTCTTCACGGTGAGCGGTTGGGCCGCCATCGCCCGTACCACGGTGTCCAGTTCGCGCCAGTTGGCGATACGGAGTCCGTGGCGTAGTCGCAACCGCTGTACGAGGCGGTGCAGTTCGGCCTCGTCCGGATACCCGATACGGGCGGAGGGCGCGCCCCGCCGACGCAGCCGGGCGACCAGGCCGGGGTAGCCACTCAGCGACTCGACGTACTCCACGCAGGCGTCGAACGTCGCGCGCGCGAAGACCAGGACGACCGGGTGATCGTAATCGCCGTGCCGTGCCCAGTCGCCGAAGAAGGTGTTCAGGGGGCGCGTGGCGTCGGTGTGCCGCAGCGTGCTCTCCGCGTCGGTGAACACCACGGCCGTGCGGCGCGGGGGGTTCGCCAGATAGCCGGACAAGGTCATGACGGTGAAGGGGTCGGAGAGGGTGCGCGGCGGTCCGGGCTCGGCGGGCGCGGTGGTGCGCTCCCCGGCGGGCCCGGCGTTCCGCGCCTCGGCGGGCGGACGGACCACCAGCCGGCCGAGCGGGCCGCGCAGACGGGGATGGCGCATCAGGCCCGGCCCCGCCGATCCCGCCTCCCCCGTCGATCCGGCCGATCCCGCGTGCCCCGCCGGTCCCGCCGGTCCCGCCGACGGCCGCGCCGGCGCGGCCGCTCGGGCGCGGCCGGCCGGCCGGGACCGCTCCTCGGAGTCCGGGTCCAGGAAGTACAGCGGCCGGCGCTGGGAGCTGTACGCCACATACGCGCAGGACTCGGCGCGCAGCAGATGCCACAGTGAGGCGTCCAGGTCTCGTTCCCGGTAGTCGGTGCCGATGAAGGTGTCGTCCACGCCGGGCCCGTACAACACGGTGAACGGCTCGCCGGTACTCAACCGCAGGTCAGCGAAGCGGGAGCCGAGCCGACCGGTCATGAGGAGGCACCGGGCGCGGCGCGCTTGCCCAGCCGGAACCGGTTCAGGTCGGTGGCCACCGGGTCCGGGACGCCGGGCTCCGTCTCCAGGGGACCGGTCGGGTGCCCGTCCTCCTGGAGCGCGCGCTGCACCGCCTCGGCCCGGTCCCTGATCTCACGTTCCGCGACCGTGTCGTAGTCGTACGAGAGGACCCGCAGCACCTGTCCGGTCTCACCGTCCGGCGCGGGCAGGACCTGCACCACGATCTCGTTGCCGTTCGCGTGCTGGAGGACGGCGTGGTACGAGCGGCGCTCGTCCTCGTCCAGGTATTCGCAGTCCGTCAGCTCATAGGCGCCGATACGGGACAGCGTCTCGGCCACCGAGTCGGCGAGGTTCACGCGGAGCTGGGAGGCGAGCTGCCGCATGCCGGCCCGGTCCACGAGTTCGCCGAGCCGCTGCTCCAAGTCCGCTGCCTCGGCCGTCAGTTCGCGCTGCTCGGCGGCGGTCGTGGCGTCGTTCCTCGCCAGGGAAAGCCGTTCGGCCAGGTGCTCGCGCAGGTCCTTGAGCTCGCCCTCCGACCAGTGGTCCACGTCGAGTTCGACCCCGGGCAGCGGCTGTCCGTCGGGGCCCATGACCGGCCTGACCTCGTTCTCCGTGATCAGCGTCTCGACCAGGACCAGGGCGTCGGTGGCCGCGGTCGCGGCGAGCCGCCGTTCCAGCTCCCGGTGCTCGATGTCGAGACGCAGCTCGCTGAGGTCGAGGTAGGCGCGCTGCGCGAGGGCGAGCGCGGCCTCGTACTGGCCGATGTCGCTGTTCTGCCGCGCGGTGTCGAGATCCAGGCGGAGCCGGTCGAGTCTGCCGGGGGCGTGGCGTTCGTGCGGCAGGGTGGTGGCGATGAAATCGGACATGGTGACACCGTCGGAGAGCCAGCCCCGGGTGGCGCTCGCGGCGCGCTCGCGGCTCCCGGCGAGCTCGTCGACGCGTCCGGTGAGCTCGTTGACGTGTCCGGTGAGGCCGGCGATGTCGCGGCGGCGCTGGTCGCATTCGGCGGCGAGCTCACGTTCCAGGGCCGTGCGCTGTTCGTCGAGCGCGGTACGGGTGTCGCGTTCGAGGCGTTCCGCCGTCCCGCGCAGTTCCCGGTGCAGGCGCTCGGACTGCTCGCGCAGCCTGCGGTCGGTGTCCCGCTCCAGCCGCTGGGTCTGGGCCGAGAGGCCGGAGAGCGCCTGTTCCGTCCGGCGGGTGTGCTTCTCCAACGCCTTGCGGGTACGGGCCTGGTCGGCCTCGGTCCGCCGCCGGACCTCATTGAGGAGCCGGGGAACGTCGCGCCGTACCTGCTTGAGGTTCTGGGCCGCCCGCTGGGCCTGGTACCACGCTGTCTCGTCCACCAAGATGCGTTTCATGCCGCTCATGGTCAGTCGTCCTCACCTGGTCGGTTGTCCGCTGGTCGGTTGTCCTCGGTCCCCGCCCGGGGGCGCCGGGGTCGCTGAGGTGTGTCGTCGGTGGGGTGTGGCGTCGCTGGAGGTGCTGGGGGCGTCGCCTCGGGTGTCCCGGGCAGGCTCAGCCGCGAACGGGCCTTCTCCACAGCGGAGTTGAAGGCCGCGAGCAGCCCCGGGGGTGGCACCCCGACGAGCAGGGCGGTGGGCCCGTCCACAGTGATCTCGGCGGTACGCGGCCGGCCGGTGAAGTCGTATCCGCATCCGGCGAGCCGGGGCGTGAGGTGGTGGACGCGCTGGTTGCCGCTGCCCCGCAGCCCCTTGCCGTCGTCCAGGCGGGCGACGTACTGGCCGTCGATCAGCACATCCAGGAGTCCGACGAGCTCGGTGACCCCAGCTGAGGGCGGCCGGGCTCGCAGCCGTTCCAGGCGGTAGCCGGTGAAGCAGATCACCGAGAGGTCGCGCCGCGCGCGGGCCGCGCGGACCAGCGCGGCGAGCCCGGCGGCCTGGGCCATCGGCTCGCCGCCGGAGAGCGTCAGACCCGTCACGCCGGGGTCGGCCAGCAGTTCGCCGGCCAGCTCGGCGGGGTCCACGCGGCGGGCGGGGCGGTTCGGGATCCACTCCGGCGCCAGACAGCCCGCGCAGTGGAACGGGCAGCCCTGCACCCACACCACCGACCGCCGCCCGGGGCCCAGGGCGTGGGTGCCGATCCGGGTGGCGGCGACGTTGAGGTCCTGGCCGGTCATGGCAGCTCCGGTTCGGAGGGCGCGCGCCGGTCGCGTTGCGCGGGCGGCTGCGCGAATGGCTGCGCGGGGGGCTGGGTGGCCGGCTGCGCGAGCGGTGGCTCGGGCGGTCGCGGCGGGGCGCCGAGCCAGGGCCCGTCCCCGCTCGGCGGAAGTGATCCGGGCCGCGGGATCGGCTTGGGGCCGGTCTCCGCACCGGCCGCCGCTGCGGCCGACGCCCCGGGCGGCCCGACGCGGTCCGGCCGGTAGGCGAAGGTGATGCCGTTGATCACCACGTCGTCGCCCGGCCGGCAGACGGCGTTCGCGCTCCGGGCCGGTGTGCCGTCCGGGCTGTAGCGGAGGTGCAGCGCGATCCCGCGACGGCCGTCGTCCGCCCGGAACCGGCGGCCGTGCACGCTGCCTCTGCCACCGATCCGCGGTGGTACGAGCGTCAACCGCCGCCCGCGCAGGACGACATGGTCTCGCGGGCGGTCCTCGAAGTCCGGGGCCGAGGCCGGATACAGCACCAGTACGCCGCTCAGGACCGGCCGGTTACGCCGCAGCCAGAGCAGCAGGACCCCGAGGAGGGCCGCCACCGGCACGCCGATCAGCAGGGGAAGCGCCAGCGGCGAGCCGATCTCGGCCCGCAGCCGTATCCCCTTGTCCGGACCGTCCACCGCCGCCGGCACCTTGAACGTCACGTCGTCGAGGGTGGCCGCCCAGGGCGTCGCGACCTCGCCGTGCACGGTGAGGCCGGCTTCGGCCTCCCAGGTCCGCCGGACCGGCAGCGCGCCGGCGTCGGGCTCGCCCCGCACCTGGACGTCGAACCGCCGTTGCGCGCCCGGCTTCAGGGACACCCGGTCCGGCAGGCCGGTGACGGTGAGCGGCTGTCCGTTCAGGGTCGCCCTGAGGCCGGTCACGGTCAGCGGCACCCGCTCGGTCGTGGCGGTCAGCGTCAGCGTGGCCGCTGCCCCGCCGTCGCCCAGGTCGAACGTCCCGGCGGGCGACCACGCGGCGGTGACGCCCTTGCCCGCGTCCTCCGCGATCAGCCGCGCGGCCTTGCGCGTCCGGGCCCGCTCGGCGGCCCGCCCGAGATACTCGTCGAGGTCCTGCACGGACTCCGGGCGCAGTTCGGTGGTCTTCGGGACGACGCGGGCCAACTGCGCGGTGCCGGACTCGTCGGTCACCAACGGCAGTGAGTAGGCGGCCAGTTCGCGTCCGCCGGCCAGCTCGGCGCCCCGGTCGCGCAGCGCGTCCCAGGCCGGTCCGTCGGCCTTGGGATACCTGGAGCCCTTCGCCGGCTCGTGCTTGCCGTCGGTGAACATCACCACGGACCCGACCTCGGCGGCGCCGGGCCGCTCCAGCTCGCCCAGGCCACGGTCCAGGGCGGCGCCGATGTCGGTGCGCACACCGGAGGGACCGGCGCGGGCGGGCAGCTTGTCGACGATGCCCGCCGGATCGGACGGGCGGCCCAGATAGACCGTCTCGGCCTTGTTCCCGAAGGTGAACAGGGCGACGTAGTCCCGCGGCGACAGGCTCTTCAGGAACGGCAGCAGCGCCGACCGCACCGACGCGTACCGCCCCTTGCTCAGCATCGAGCCGGAGACATCCACCAGGATGACGTAGTCGGCGGGGAGTTCGTCCAGGCCGAGCTCGGTGTAGATCTCGGTACGGCCGGGCTCCGGTCCGGCCTTGGCAGGAACGACGGCCCCGCCGATGTCCGTACGGGCGATCGCGGGAGTCGCCCCGGTCGCTGGAGTCGCCCCGGCTGCCGGAGTCGCCCTGGCTGCCGGAGCCGCCCCGGACATCGTGGCGGCCAAGGCCGTGAGCCCCAGGGCGGCCAGCCCGGAGACGGCGCGGTGGACGGTGCGGACGCGCGCGTGTCCTGTTCTCGCTCGCGACGGCGGCTTGTTCATCAAGTGAGGGCTCCTCGGGCGCGGCACCTGGTCAGAGGCGGTCTGGTCAGGGCGGTCTGGTCAGGGCGGTCTGGTCAGGGGCGGTGGGGACGGATCAGGTTTCGGGCGGGACGGGCAGTGGGCCGAGCGGTACGCGGGTCTCGGTCTCCGGGCCCGCCGCGACCGGGCGCAGCACCAGGGCCGCCGCCCCGTCCGCGGCGACCCGGACACCGACCCGGCAGAGCCCTTCCGGCGAACCGGTGGGCAGCGTGATGTCCGGCAGCGGGACCGGGCGGCCGTCGGGGCTGACGGCCTCGACCCGCAGCGGGCGCCCGGCCGCCGCGTCGGGAAGTACCTCGGCGGGCCGGCCGGCCCGTACGGCGAACACGGTGTCACCGCCCGGCTCCAGGGCCCCGGGGGCGGACAGCTCAAGCTCCTCGGTGTGCGGTCGTCCGGCCGTACGGCTGTGGGTACTGATACGTACGGCGTACGGGTAGCGGTCGCCGGGGTCGGCGAGCCCGGCGGCCACAAGGGCGCCGCCGACCGCCGCCGCGTACCCGGAGTCCACCTCCCCGGGCAGCGGAAGCAGCCGGTGACTCCTCCCCAACTGCTTCGCGAGCGGCAGGAGTCGGGCCAGACCTCCGGCGAGCAGCAGTGGGGGCGGCTCGGCCGCGCCGGGCGGCGCGGCGATCTCGGCCAGGGCCCGGCGTACCGCGTCGATCAGCGGGAGAAGCGATCTCCGTACGATCCCCGCGGTGATGTCCCGGCCGGCCAGGCGGTAGACCACGGTGTCGTCGAAGGGGTCGGGGCGACTCATCGCCTGGTCCACGGCGAGCCCCAGACGGCGCCCGCCGGGATCGTCCCGGCGCGCGGCCGCAAGGCGGCGGTGCCCTTCCTCGTCGTCGGACAGACCGGCGGCGGTGAGGATCGCCCTGTCGAGTTCCGCTCCCAGGAGGCCACTTGAGCCGGTCTCCTCGGCCGTGGCACGAAGCAGTACCGAGGAGCCGGCCAGTGTGCAGCGAGCGGCGTCGACGGCGCGGGCCCCGGCATCGCACACGAGGTATTCCCCGGCGCCGGCCGTCCCGCCCGCGGTGTGCCGGACCAGGGCGAGCAGGGCGTGCGCGGTGCCGATCGCGCGGACCCGTGGACAGCCGTCCGCGGCGAGGGCGGCCGTCGCGGGCCCGGCGAACTCGCGCGCGTCGCGCCGCGGCAGGACCACCACGGCCCCGGCGGGCGGACCGTACTCGGCGCGGTAGGCACCGTACGCCTCGCGCAGCGCCTCGATGGGCCCGCCGCGCGCGGCGGCGGAGAGCGGCAGTCCCTCGCCGGGTATGTCTCCGCGCAGCGATACCGGGCGCGGCGGCCCGGCGCCGGGCGCCGCGACGACGAGCCGGGCGTAGCGGGTGCCGATGTCGAGGGCGAGTGCGTGCGGCCGGTTCATGCCTGGTCACCACCTCGGCGCCGCAGCCAGGGCAGCCGGGGCCCCTTGCCCCGGCCGGGGTCGGTGACGGGTGCCCGGCGGGACAGGTCGCTGTACGGGCGGCCTCCGGAGGGTCCCGGTGGTACCGGCGGGGACCCCGGCACGGGCGTTGTCGTCTGCCTGCGGGACGGCTTCCGGTCCAGGAGTTTGATCGCGCGTTCGACGCTGTCCTTCAGCTCCTGGTGGCGTTCCAGTGCCCGTTCCCGGATCAGTTCACCGAACCGCAGCTGGGCGATGGAGTAGTAGAGCAGGTCGCCGAGGTACCGCTGCGGGGAGTGCCGGTTGAGGTGCCCGGCCAGTCGATGGACCGACTCGCCGTGTCCCGCGTGATCGTGGAGCCACGGCGCGATCGCCTCAAGTACGGCCGAGGGATACTCGACGATCTGCTGCGCGCCCCTGACGTACCGGGAGTTGGGGCTGGCCACCACGATGGCGTCGCCCAGCGCCTCGGGAGCGGTGGTACGGGTGGCGACAAGCCGGCGGATCTCGGCGGTGTGGGCCAGCCACTGGAGGTCGGGGTGGTTCCGCAGGCGCTGCTCCCACTGCGCGGGCATGCCACGGGTGATCCAGTCCCCGGCGCGTTTCAACAGCTCGGCGATCCGGTCGAGCAGCGGGCCTTCCAGATTCTTCAGACCGCCCTCGTCCGAGGGTTTCTGGGGGTTGGTCAGCTCCCACAGCACCGGATAGGGCACCTGGTCGAGCCGTTCACCGACCAGCCCCGAGGTCAGCGCGGCCTCCCCCCGGCTCGACAGCTCCAGTTGGGGCACCTCCCGCCTCAGGACCGCGGCGTACTCGGCGGCCGCTCTGTCGTCGTCCGCGATGAGGCGGGACCGCTGCATGCCCCAGCCGAGCACAAGGAGCTGGAGCAGATCGGCCCAGGCGGCGTGCCCCCCGGCAAGGTGGGGCCGCTTCGGTACGAGGACGTCGATGCGGCGGAGCAGGAAATCCCGGTCCGCGTCGGTACCGCTCCGGCCCACCGCGACCTCGTACAGCTCCGGGTGAAGCGAGGAGAGCGCGTCCGGATTACGGGCGTGGCAGGCGAGGCTGAGTCCGGTGCGCCAGGCCGTCGGGGAGATTCCGGCGAACGCGTCGATGGCGGCCCGGTCGGCGGGGACGGCCGGCGGTTCGCGGTGGATCAGGGCGACGGCGCGCAGCCAGTCCGGCACCTTCCGCTCGCCCTCCGCGCCCGGCCATCGCGGCGGTTCGATCCCCGTGTCCGGCGAGTACGGCGGTTCGATCCCCGTGTCCGGTGAGTAGGCCGGTTCGCTCGCCGTGTGCGGCCGGTGCAGCAGTTCCCGGACCATCCGGTCGTCCAGCGTGTTCCGCTCGGCGTTGACGTCGAGCCAGTCAAGGGTCAGTCGCGGACGGCGGACGAGGACGGCACGCACGGCGGCGGCGGTGTCCTCGTCCAGCCCCTGCCGCAGGGCATGCAGCAGTTCGCTCCGCGACCGCAGGCCCTCCGGCGTCCCGGCCGCCGCGCCCCCGTCGAGGTAGCCGGCCAGGACCACGGCGTGGGCCCGCCGGTCCCGGGGTCCGGCGGCGGCTGCCAGATCGAGGACGGCACACACCCGCTTGAGTGTCCGGCTCTCGACGGGCCAGGAGTTGAGTTCGTCCGCGAGGGCCCTGCTCACCCGCGGGGTCCAGTGCTCCAGAAGCAGGCGCCGGGCCTGCTCCCGCTCCGCCTCGGAGCAGGCGCCGGGCAGGGTGCGGCGCGCCAGATGACGCGCCACCGCGGTGGCCTCCCGCTCGGTCAGGTTCTTGAACGGGCTCAGGCTCAGCAGTCGTGCCACATCGCGCAGTTGGCCGACGCCCCGGTCGATGTCCCTCACCACCACCGACAGGAGGTCGAGGTCCCGCAGGTGCCGCAGAGCCTGTTCGGCGTCGTGCGGGGTGAGCGGGTCGCGATGGGACAGCAGGTGGGTGAGCAGGGTCTCGATGCCCTTCTTCTGCCTCAGGCCCAGCAGTTCCGCCAGGTAGGCACGGCCGTGCTGGGTGCCGGGCTCCTGCGGGAGCTGCCCGGCGAGTACGGCATGGCACTGGTTTCCCCTGGGGCGCAGCGCGAAGGTCAGCCGCAGCTCGTGGTCGGCGCCGTGCCCGGCCCAGGTCGCGGCGGTCAGCCAGGCGCGGCTGCCGTACGGCAGCAGGGCGCAGATCCCGTCGAGCACGGCGACCCGGGTGACGGCGTTCAGATGGGCGTGGTCGGGGGAGAGGGTGATGGCCACATGCCGCCCCTCAAGGAGCAGCGCGGCGGACCGCGCCGCCCACTCGAACCCGATGCTCCGGTCGATGTACCGGGCCAGCTCCGCGACATCGACGGGTGCCGCGCCGAGAACGGTGTACGGCGGGTGCGGGGCGTCCGCGCCCATGGCCGGCCACTCGGCGTCCAGCGCGGCGTTGTAGAGCGAGGACCAAGTGAGCCCCGCGTCGGCGGCCGGCTGCCAGTCGAGGAGCAGCAGCCGGGCCGAGTAGCTGATCCGGCCGGTGGCGTCCCGCCCGCCCGACCACACGGTCTCCACCAGGCCGGTCGCGGGCCTGCCGGCCTCGATACCGCCGAGGAACGCCACCCAGGGCAGCGCGTCGGGGGCGTGGGCCCGGTCGGGGCGTGGCGTCTCCGTGGACGCCGCCCAGAAGTACTTCTGGGCGATCCGGGGCTCCACGCTGCCCGCCTGTACGTCGTAGGCCACCTGGCCCGGCGCCTTGCCCTGGAGGGACCAGGCGGCGCGCACCGAGGGCCCGGTCCGCGGCCCGCTCACCTCCGCCCCCACCGCAGCCTGCCGCCGCGCGGCGGCCGGTCGGCCGTGCCCCGCAGGCCTCCCTCAAGGGACAGCAGCGGTTCGATGATGTTGATCGGCATCGGCGGAGAGCCGCAGATCCGCCCGCCGTCCGGCTCCACATTGACGTAACTGCGGTAGTCGAACTGGTTGTGGGGGTTGAGCCGGAAGCCGATGGCGGAGCTGGCGTAGTAGGACATCCGGGCGGGGTGGAAGAAGTTGCGGAGGGCGTCACGGACCAGGCGGGCGCTGCCGCCGCGGAAGCTGTCGCACATCCAGTCGAAGTAGCCCGGTGCCTGGTGGTCGGGGACGCACGGGATGTCGCCCGTGCGCTCCTGGGTGACCCAGCCGGCCCGCAGCGCCGGCTCGAAGACATCCGGGTGGTCGAACTTGGTGATGCACACCGCGACGTGGTGCGGCAGCCGGCCGTTGGCGAGGAGACGGCCCTCGTCCCGTACCCGGCCGGCGATCTGACTGGCCATCCCGAAGAAGTAATTGATGCTCGCGGTCTGCTGGTTGGCGTCCAGGAGCGGGTCGAACAGATAGACAAGGCCGCCGCAGTTCGTCAGATGGGTCACGGCCCGGTCGTGCAGCTCCTCGCCGACCTGGTTGGACCTGGGGTTGAACGCTTCCCCGGGGAGGTCGAGCACTTCGAGCGCGAAATTGACCCGGCGGGCACGGAGGCCCCGGGCGCCCGGCAGCTCGCCGGAGAACGACCACCGGAGGTCGCGCTGCGCCCGGGTCGCCTGCGGGAACCGCTGCTCCGACACCAGCTGATCCACGCTTTCGTGCAGGAACTCCGCGGAGGAGGGGTCCATCCCGGCGACCACCAGGTTCGCCCGGCCGCGTCGCTGATGCTGCATCGCGGCGATCGGCACGGCGCCCAGGAACGTCGTCTTCCCGGAACCGGAGGCTCCCCACACGCCGATCCTGACACCGCCGGGAGAGGCGCCCGGTACGCCTATCGGTGGCATGACCCGGTCGGCCACGCTGTGGTTGTCGGTGGCGGCGGGCCGCGGCGGGTCGTACGCGGGCAGCGGAGGCGGGACGGGGGGCGGTACGGCGCCGCCGGGCGGCGCGACGTCGCGGCCGAGTGGCTGCCAGGCGCGGCTCGTATCGGAGTGCCCGTTGGGGGAGTACCCCTCGTCCGGGAAGCGGTCCCCGTCCCCGTCGTCCCCGGAGCCCGGGTCAGGTCGATGCGTCGGTGTCGTCATGGAGTGGGTCAGCTCCCAGATAGGTCGGATGGGCGTGGGGGCAGCGGGGGCGCGGCGAACGCCAGCGGGCAGCCGTCGGTGTCGCGTGCCCGTTCGGCGCTGAAGGCGAGTGCCGCCCGCTCCGCCGAGTCGGTGCCGGGCCGGAAGTGGAGGTGGTCCGCGCCCGTCAGGTCCTGCCAGGTACGGGTGAGGTAGTGGCGCAGCAGCTCCCCGCTGGGCACCCCGGGCGCGGCGGGCACGGCGAAAGGCTCGGCCCGGACGCCGACCCGCACGCCCTGGTGGCGCAGGGTCCCCAGCTGCTCCCGCCAGTCCACGGCGCGCGGGCAGCCGGGCACCAGACCGTCCTGCGAGGGCAGCGCCGGCGGCCGGCGGCCGACCACCAGGAGCGCTTGGGTGACCGGCTCGGCGCGCCGTCCCGCGGCCATTTTGGCGGCGGTCCTGAGCGCGTCCTCCAGCGAGGAGGTGAGGGTGTCCCGGGGCAGTATCTCCGGGGGCAGCTCCCGCAGTTGCCGTTGTGCCCGGTCGGGCGGCCCGGGCCGCAGGTACGTGATGAGGTCCCGGTCCCGCTGGTGCTCGTTGCGCGGCGCGTGGTGGTAGTAGCCGATCACCGCGACCCGTAGCCCGCCGCCCGCGCCGCTGTGGCGCTCCGCGGCGCGGATCAGGTCGCTCGTGAAACCGACGCGCTCGGCGACCTCGGCCCGGTCGGTGCCGGACATCTCCACCGCGCAGATGAGCTCCAGGGACCGGGGCCGCCGAAGGTAGCGCGGTACGCCATGGATCAGGGCGCGCAGGTCCGGTTTCCGTCCGTCCGGTGCCCCGGCCAGGGTGTCTCCGCCGCCCGTGCGTACCTCGATCTCGCCCGGTCCACGCAGGACGAAGGTGAGGCGCGCGGAGCCGAGCGCGGGCAGTTCGGCACGGGGCAGGTCGAAGAGCGGGGGGCGGCTGTTCTCCGGGCGGTAGTGACCGGCGAGCAGCGGCAGTACGACGAGCAGGGTCTCGGACGGCGCGGCGGAGCCGCCCGCCGGGGCTCCCGCCCCGTGCGGCGGGGGCAGCACCGGGGGGCCGCCGTGCACGGTGACCGTGACCGTCCGGGTCTCACCGGGCGCGAGCCGCAGACCTGCCTCGAACAGGACGTGGTGATCGAGTTCCACCGGAACGTGGTCACCCGCGCCGGTTCCGGCCCGTGCCAGGAGCAGGGTGTGCGGTTCGCGCAGCGGCACGCCGCGCAGCAGTCGGCGGACCCGGGCCATGACGGCGGACCCCGTGCCCGGACCGGGCGCGGGGTCCGGGGCGCTCTCGGCACTCGGCGCGTGGGTTTCACGCAGCACGGCGGCGGCCCGGTCGAGAAGAGTCCAGCCGGTGCCGCCACGCAGCAGTACCACCGCGGTGGTACGGGTGCCCGTCCCCTCGTACGCGCCGGGCACGACAGTGCGCAGCCAGCCGCGCACGGCCCGGTCGAAGTCCAGGCGGTCCACCGGCTCGACGGTGCCCACACCGCCGGCGAGCCGGAAGCGGCGCAGGGCTTCCCCTGGGCCGAGCCCGGGGACCAGCTCGGCCCAGGAGGTCTCGGCGTACGGCAGCGCGTGCGGCAGACCTGCGGCGTCGACGAACGCCCGTACCACTGCCGCCCGTTGGGTGCCGAACTCGACGAACAGCACCTCGGGTGGCCCACCGGTGGTGAGCCCGGTCAGCAGATCGGCCAGGGCGGACGGCCCGGCCGCCACCGAGGAGCCCGGGGTTCCCGCGTGGCCGGGGCCGCCGGCGGGGTGCCGGACATCGGCGGGGTACGGGATGGGGGCCGGGATACCGGAGGGCGCCGGGCGGAGCAGCCCGGCGATCTCCGCCCGCTCGGCCGGATCGCCCGGCGAGCGCCGGGCCGCGTCGAGGTCCCAGGCATGCGCGGCGGCGGCCAGTTCGGCCGCCGCGGCCCGGTGGTCCTCCTCGGTCGCGGCCCCCAGGACCGGGTCCCCGGCGAGCAGGAATCCGCACCCCCGACAGCGTCGTTCGCCCTGGTCCGGGTGGAGACAGACCGGGCAGCGCACCACCGGGCCGGACCGTATCTCGTCAGCTCCGGGAGAGAGCGGCATGGTCGCGGCGCCGTCTCAGAGCGGCCTGTAGCAACGTACGCACCCGGCACCACCCTTGATGGATCCCATATCCGCCCCTGCCTCTGTTCCGCCTTGATGGCCCGAGGGGTACCCGGCCAAAGCGGGCTCAGTCGTCAACTCCCGGACACCCAGGGGCAGTTCACTGGCTCCCCGCGTTGCCGGACCCATAACTCCAGTCAATCGGACCGTCCGGTCGGGGACTGGTCGGGAGCGGGGTGAATCCTGGCCAGCGGGGTGAACCCCGGCCGGGGAGCCGGGGAGCCGGTCCGCGTGTGTCGCGCGTATCAGTCCGACCACGGCGGCACGATCGCCGCTCGCAGCGGCGCGAGCAGCCGGTTGGCTTCCGTCCCACCGGACGGCGAGCCGAGATCCGGGATGCCACCGAGCGGCACCCCGTCCAGCGACTCGCCCCCACAGCTCTCGAAGCGGTCACCGAAGAGCACCAGAGCGCGATGAGGACGGTTGCGCCGGGACTGCCAGATCAGTCCCATGGCATCGGGCGCCTGGGTCCGGATCTCGCTCGCCCAGCGCCGCGTCTTCGCGTAGCGCTCCCCCTCGTCCTCAAGGAGCCAGGAGTCCTGGCAGACGGCGGCCAGATCGGCCTCGGTGACCAGGGACACGAGGTTCACCTCGCACCGGGTCCGCACCACGCTCAGCGACTTGCCCCTGACCGCGGCGAAGGGAATGAGGCGCATCCTCGACTCCCTGTCGAACTCCATCGAGCGCAGCAGCGTTTCGGCGAGCGCGGTGGCCGGACTGTCGGCCACATACAGATAGGGGTACGGGTCGTACGGCGTGCCGTCGAAGCGATTGCCACCGAAGTGCGCGTCCACGCTGACCGTGTTGAACTGTCCGGCGGGCCGCTTGGCCGCGTGTGCCCGCCACAGTTCCGTGCCGGCCGGGAGCACATGGCGGTGGGGCCGCAACTCGTACTCGGAAGGGGAGAAGGTGCCGGTCATCCGTCCCCCTCCACCAGCGCCGAGGCCGCGCCGACCAGCTGCTGGTCAGGCAGTGCGCCGAGGAGCGAGGCGGGCGGGCCGCCCAGCCAGGTGTTACTGCTGAGCCACCAGTCGGCGGCGCCCCAGGGATCGATGTCGGCGAGGAGGATGCGGTTGACCTGGAGGACGACGCCGTGCGGGGTGCCGTCATCGGCCGGGAACTGGAAGTCGGGGTAACGGTCGCCGCGTTCGGGATCCGCCAGCCGGATCAGTTCGAGCGGCGGTGCCGCCCCGGCGAACCGGGCGCGCGCCTCCTCCGCCGAGAGCGAGGGCGTCCGGAGCAGTCTGCGCCGCACGGCGGCGACGATCAGCGCGGTGTCCGGAGAGATCGAGGGGCGGCCCACGAGCCGCGTCAGCAGCTCCCGCGCTCCCGTCACGACCGGCGGTCCGACCGGCGGTCCGGCAAGCCGGAAGGAGTCCATCGCCAGCTGCACCGGATGGTCGAACGGCAGTGGAAGCAGGGCGAGCCGTACGCCCTGAAGTGCCTTGCGGACCGCTTTGTTGTCGTCCCGCGCCGTGTCGGCGAGCGCCCGCACCCTGGCGAGCAGCAGCTCGTGCTGCTCGTCGTCGAGCTTTTCGCGGACACTGTCCCGATGCTCGCCGATCAGGTCGAGCAGTTCCTCCGGATTCATGCGGTCCTCTCCCGCGGATTTCCCGGGCCCGGATGGCCCTGGTGGATGAATGGGGCCCAGACCGGCAGACGGTCGAGCCCAGGTCGTTCCATGTCACTCAGCAGATCGCCGCTCAGCGAGCCCGGATTCCGGCGATGGGGGTCGAGCATCCACATCTGAGCGGCCCTGAGCGCGTCGACGGGACTCCGCCCCTCAAGCGCCACGTAGTGGTGGAACACCGCCATCATCAGCGCCGACGCGCCGTCCCGGGTCGTCCACCGCGACCCGACCACATCGCGTGCACCGGCCGAGACGAACGCCGTCGTCAGGGTCAGCGCCTCATCGTGGTCACGGGTGCTCAGGTCGGTCTGACAGGCACTCAGGACCACCAACGGCCCGTCGCCGAAGGCCAGTTCACTGATCGTCTGGTCGAGCAGCCGGGTCACGGTCAGCATCCCCAGGTCCGGCTCGGCCCCCGGGCCGCCCTCGGCGGCGGACAGTTCGCCCGTGCGGCCGGGGAACGCGAGATGCAGGGCCGACAGCGTCGGACGCACCCCCGCCGATCCGTGGGAGGCCACATGGAGCAGCGAGGGCGCGTCGGCGAGGAGTGCGAGAAGTTCGTCGGGCGTCCCCGCGGACTCCGGCTCCACGGACGGCTCGAAGAACTCCCCGTACACGCGCGCCCGCGGATAGAACGTCTCGTGGAGCGCCGCGACCTCGCGCTCGGCGTGCGTCAGGTCCATGCGAGGGTCGGCCACCAGGACCGGGGCGGCGGCCGGGTCACGCCGCGTGCGCTTCACCGTGCGCAGGAACTGAGTGCCGGACGCCGCGTACGTGATGACCATGGCCTGACAGGCGTATTCGTGGGCTGCCTCCTCCGGGAGGCGCGCGGCATGCCAGGGGACGATGCCGAGTCGGCCGCAGGGCACCAGGACGATCCTGGGCGGGCCGGAGCGGTCGGTGAGCCGGCTCCCATCGGCCGCGAGTTGTTCCGTGATGACCTCGAACACGGGGGAGATGGCCTGGTACGCCCAGTCGCACAGGTCCGAAAGGGCGTCCTCCCAGACACGTTCGGCAGCGGGGTCGTGCCCGTTGTCGGAACGGGCGGTGGCCGCGTCGAGGTAGCGCTCCAGAGGGCCGCTCTCGGCCCCGGACAGCAGCGGCAGCCCGCCCGCGACCCAGGTGTCGGCGCCCACGATGATCCCCATGCCCTCGGCCTGACCCTCACCGGGGAGCAGATAGACGAGCGCGTCGGCCCCGCTGTAAGCGACCCCGTCCGAGAGTTCTTCCAGCGTGGGAGTGGTGAACAGGCTTCCTTGCTCTCGGTAGCCGAGGGCTTCGAGCGCCTGGCGGCGCAGGGTGCTCGGCAGCTCGCCGGGGAGCCCGCCGAGCGTCGCGGCGTCGGACGCCTCGGACGCCTCGGACGCGCCGGACGCGCCGGAGGCCCGCCACGCTTCGGCCAGCTCGTGGTGCCCGCGCGCCTCAAGGAGTTCGGGTACGGCCCGAGAGGTGGACGCCGTCTGCAACACCAGGGCGCGGCCCAGCTCCAGGGCGGTCAGGGCCTCCTCCACCCGGTAGTGCGAGGCGGCCCAGAGGGCCGTCTGCACGCCTCGGGTGGCACCGGAGCGCGCGGCCAGCAAGCCATGTTCGGGGCCGAGTTGGAGCACGACGTCGGCGGCGAGCGTGAGCAGGGACTCGATCGCGGTGGCCGTGGCGGCGGTGTGATCCGCGGGACTGCCGCTGATGGACCAACGGATCCAGTACGTCCCCGCCAGCTGCCACACGAGGGAGGCGGCGCCCTGCGGTGTTTGTCCCTGCCGGACGCGATCGCGGATCTGCTCCAGCGTGGCGATGGCGGCGTCGAGATCCGCGGGGTCGTCGGTGAGGTCGTACCGCGTGAACAGGGACAGCACCGAGCTGTACAGGTCGATCACCGAGGTGTGCGGGGGATGGGGAGAGAGGGTCGGAACCTGGATCAGATCCGGGTCGCCGGTGATGGCCGCCCGAGTGGCGGCGATGTCGGTCAAGATCGACGCGAGTTGTTCTTGGACGAACGCGGGGCTGTCCGCCAAGGCCTTCTCCTGGTACGCGACGCCCCGCAGCACCATGTCCTGGTCGTTGGTGAGCCTGCCGAGGTCGGTGAGAGCGTCCGCGTGGGCCATCTGGGCCAGGAAGCGGGACAGGCTGCCTCGCGGGATGCCCGCTTCGAGCGCGGCGAGTTCATCCACGAGGGAGCCGACCGCGTCCGCGTCCCTCGCTGTGTTGGCCTCGTGCGCCTGATCGGACAGGGTGAACACGCGTGCCAGGAAAGAGAATTCGGCGGCCACGGGATGCGTGGAGTGAGCCGCGACCTGGTGGAGGTTGTCGGCCACCGTTTTCCTGTACGCGTCGGCGGCCGACTGATCCTGGCGATTGCCACCGACGCCCTCGCTCATTTGCAGCAGGAGACCGATCTGGGCCTCAAGGAGGGTGGCCATCTCATGGCCCGGCGGCAGCTTCGTGTGCGCGGTGCGCATGCGCCCGAGGTACTGGTTGTACGTTTCCGAGTCGCCGCGCCGCAGAGCGTCCCAGAGGCCGAAGACAAGGGGGAAGACGGCCTCCAAGGCGACGGCGTCTGCGTCGGCGTCTGCGTCGGCATCCGCGTCGCCGGAAGCCGGGATCGGGCCCGGCTCCGGCTCCGGGCGTGGCTCCTCCTGCCGTGGCGGGTCGGCGCGTTCCGCACCCGTGGTGGACCCCGACATCTCCGACATCAGGGCGGCCATCAATCGCAGCTGGTTCGAGTGCGGATAATCCGGAGGCATCATGTCCGCGAACTGCTCCACGTCCTCAGGGCGGAGCCGCTTCCCCGAGAGCGCCGAGAGCATGCTGTCCATCTGCCGGAACGGCCTCACGAGGTCCGGCGGCACCGGCAGCCCCGCCGTCTCGGCCAAGAGCGCGCGCATCTCGGTGGTGGCATCGGCCATCTCCTCACCCTTGTGCCGTACCAACCAGTCGACGGCGGCGAAGTGATTGAGCTCCTGCCCGAATCCGCCCCCCATTTCTCGGATGGGCATCACCAGCATCAGCAGGAACAGCGCGGCCCACCGCCTGACCTCCTCATCGGTCCCCGCCCCGACCGCCGTCTCCCGATCCCGCGCGTCCCGCAGCAGCCGTCGCGCACGTTCCCGGTCCTCCGGCGCACCGTCTCCGGCGACATACCGCGTGGCGAGTACGGCCCCGAGCCACACCGTCACGGCACCGCGCAGCGGGGGTTCATGGTCCAACAGACCGGCTAGCGCGGTGAGTTCGGCCACCGAGCTGTCGTACGCGTCCGGGGGCGCCACCGTTCCTCCCGAAACCGGGATCAGCCGCTTGGCCCGCTCCGTGGCGTCCATCACCCAGACGCGCAGCCCCTGGACGCTCCCGCTCTCCCCGTCGTTCACGTGCCTCCTCCGAACCCGCCGTCCGTCGCCGGTGTGTACGCCAACTTCCTCGCGGAACAGTCATGATGGCGCCGACTCGCGCATCGCGCCGCCCGATTCACGTCAACGCCCGGAATCCGCGGAATCCGCCGCGGACGTGCCCAGATCGGCCCGCATCTTCCGCCGCATCTCCCGCAGCCGCTCCCACAGCCTGTCGATGTCGGCCTGCGCGGCGGCCGGTGAGTCGTCGGGGCGCGGGACACCGTCGTCCAGGCGCCTGAGCCTGCCGTACACCGCCCCGAGCCCGTGGCTGACCTCGGCCGTGATGCCGAGGACCGGCTCCGGCATGCGCATCTGGGCCTCCGCGTACACGTCCCGGTGCAGATCGCGGGCCTCGATGAGCCGCTGCCGCGCGGGCCGTCGGTCCTCGTCGCGGCCCAGCGCGTGCAACTGGTCCGTGAGGGCCGCCAGATACTGCCGGGCGGCGGTGTTGAGCGCTACATAGCCCGAGCGCCGCTCCTCGGTCTCGACGCGTCGCTCCCGCAGCCGCTCGACGCGCTCCTGCTCGCGCTGCCGGCCGCGGTCCGCCGCGCGCTGGGTCAGCAGCGCGGACAGGAGCGTCCCGACGACCCCGACGACCGCGACCACCGGGGCGGTCACGCTAGCGGCGTCCACATGGCCTCGATCCGTATGCGGTCACGCTGCCAGCGAAGCACCGGCTCCCCTCGCGGGTGAAGGCCTGTCCCGGGGAACGCCCAGCGTTCGACCGGCTCTCGACCAGGCGGTGTCCCTCACGGGACGACCGTGGGAACCGTGGGAACGGCCGGTACGGTGCGGGTGCGCACGGCGCGCGTGCCGAACGGCCGAACGGCCGAACGGCCGAACAGGCTGATGGGAGCAGAGGACATGTCGTACCCGGAGCCCCGCTACACCGGCGACCAGGGTGAGATCCATGTGGTCCACCGGCCCGCCGACACCCCCGCAGACGTGCGCTCACCGTCCGGCGGCCGGACCCATTTCGTGGCGTCCTCGCAGTCCACCGGGGGCGAGTTCGGGCTGTACCGGATGGACATGGCGCCGCACGGCGGCGGGCCGGGCCCGCACTTCCACAAGACGATCTCGGAGTCCTTCTACGTACTCGACGGGACGGTACGGCTCTACACCGGGGAGGGCTGGATCGACGCGGAGAAGGGCGACTTCCTGTACGTGCCGCCGGGCGGGCTGCACGGCTTCCGCAACGACGCGGACGAACCGGCGTCGGTCCTGATCCTGTTCGCGCCGGGGGCGCCCCGGGAGGAGTACTTCGAAAAGGTCTCCACGGTCGGCCGGATGACGGAGGAGGAACGGTCCGCCTTCTACATCAGGCACGACACCTACTGGGCGGACTGACCACCAGCCCCGGCCACCGGCGCGAGGCCGGTCTTCGCGCCCGCCCCGCACAGCGGTACGACGACGGAGAGACCGGCCCGGTCGGCCCCGTCGGCCCGGTCGGCGCCGTCCGTCCCGCCGGCTCCGTCGCGTACCGCCGCCCAGCAGGCGGCGGCGGTGGACTCCACGAACAGCCCCCGGGAGGCCAGGTCGAGCTGGGCGGCGCGCAGTTGGTCCTCGGTCACGGTACGGAAGGTGCCGCCCGAGGCCCGTACGGCCCGCAGGATCTGCCGGGCGCGCGGCGGGTTCGGGATGGCGATGCCCTCGGCCAGGGTCGGAGCGCTCTCGGCCGGCGCGCCCAGTTCCTCGGCGCCCGCGCGGAACGCGGTCGCCAGCGGTGAGACCGCCTCGGCCTGGACGGCGATCAGCGCGGGGCGTTCGTCGATGAGCCCGTGCGCGGACAGTTCGGCGATCGCGAGCGCCGCGCCCAGGAGCAGGGTGCCATTGCCGACGGGTACGACGATCGTCGCCGGGAGCCGTCCGCCGAGGTCTTCCCACAGCTCGTAGACATAGGTCTTGGTGCCGTGCGCGAAGTACGGGTTGTGGACATGGCTCGCGTAGAACGTGCCCGGCTCGTCGGCGGCGGCGCGGGCGGCCCGCGCGGTGGCCTCACGGTCGCCCGGGACGCGTTCGAGGCGCGCGCCGTGGGCCCGGATCTGCTCGGTCTTCTTGGCCGAGGTGGCCTCCGGCACGTACACCGTGCAGGGCAGCCCGGCCCGCGCGCAGTACGCCGCGATCGCCGTGCCCGCGTTGCCGCTGCTGTCGGCGATCACCCGCTCGGGGCCGAGCCGCCGTGCCAGCTCGGCGAGCATCACCGCGCCGCGGTCCTTGAAGGACAGCGTCGGCATCAGGAAGTCGAGCTTGGCGGAGACGGACGAGGTCAGCGGTACGAGCGGGGTACGGCCCTCGCCGAGCGTCGTGACCGGCGCGGCGAGCGGCAGCGCCTCCTCGTACCGCCAGAGCGAATCGACCCGGGCGGCAAGGGACTTCAGCGGTACGGGTGATGCCTCGAAGTCCAGGTCCCAGGGGCCCCGGCAGACGGGGCAGCACCAGGCGAGCGAATCGACTGGTGAGCGGGTCCCGTCGGCCGGGCAGACGTACATCGTGGTCATGACCGCCAGCATCGCAGTTTCACGGCGCGCACGGCGCGCGGGGAGTACGCGGAGCGCGGGGCGTATCGCGCTTGCTCCGCGGCGCGCGGCCGTGCCCGGTGGTGCGCCCGGTGCGGGATCGGGTCGCCCCGGGGCGTACCTGCGGTAAGTGCCTGCTTAAACGCAAGTCATCACTTCGGGTGAAACTCTGGCCCATGCTTGCGGTGATCAACCGACGGTTGCCACGCTGTTGCTGTCTGTCAACCTGATGGGAGTGGCCCGTGGCCTTCGGTGAGCAGCCCGCCTATCTCCGCGTTGCGAGCGATCTACGCGAGAAGATCGCCAATGGCGCACTGCCGCCGCATACCCGGCTGCCCTCGCAGGCCCGTATCCGCGAGGAGTACGGCGTCTCGGACACGGTCGCGCTGGAGGCGCGCAAGGTGCTGATGGCCGAGGGGCTGGTCGAGGGCCGCTCCGGGTCCGGTACGTATGTCCGTGAGCGCCCCGTCCCCCGCCGGATCGCCCGGTCCGGATACCGGCCGCCGTCCGGCTCCAGTCCGTTCCGTCAGGAGCAGGCGGCGACGGGCACGCGGGGCACCTGGGAGTCCCGCAGCGAGCAGGACCAGGCCGGCCCGGAGATCGCCGCCCGGCTGGGGATCGAGCCGGGCGACCGCGTGATGCGTACGCACTATGTCTTCCGGGAAGCGGGCGAGCCGATGATGCTCTCCACCTCCTGGGAGCCCCTGGCGGTCACGGGGCGTACGCCGGTGATGCTGCCCGAGGAGGGGCCGCTCGGCGGCTGCGGGGTGGTCGAGCGGATGGCGGCCATCGACATCGTCGTGGACAACGTGCTGGAGGAGGTCGGCGCGCGCCCCGGGCTGGCGGAGGAGCTCATGGCGCTCGGCGGGGTGCCCGGCCATGTCGTGATGGTCCTGGAGCGGACGTACTACGCGTCAGGGAGGGCCGTGGAGACCGCGGAGGTCGTCGTTCCCGCGGACCGGTACCGCATCGCGTACCACCTCTCCGTCAAGTGACCGGCGGCCCGGCCGTGTGACCGACGGCCCGGCGCGCACGGGGAGTTGACGGCGCGTACGGGCCGATCGGCCCCGGCGCCCGATCGGGCGCGCGAAACGGCAGGGGGCGTGCGCAGCCGGTCGCCGCCCCGGTTTTCGGCGTTTTCTTGGCTGGATGCGTATCTCTTTGTACAAACACGCATCCGCTCCGTGAAGGTCAGGCGTAGGCTCCGGCATATGCGTAATGCGGTTTCCTGTGGATCTTCGGAGAGATGCAGGTCGGCGGCGGGAGGAGCGCGATGAACGACGGCGGAGCCATGCTCCCGTGGCTCGTCATACGGGAGGACGACAACGGCAACCGCTATCGCGTCGGCAGATATGCCACCCAGGACGAGGCGCAGAAGATAGTCGCGAGCCTCGACGGCCGCGGACAGCAGCGGATCTACTGGGTGGAGCGCGTCGGCCAGACCACCGGCTAGCTCGGACAGGGCCCAGGACCTGTGCGGGCGCCGTGCGTTACGCCCATGGTTGCGCGCGCGTTACGCTCCGGCGCATGACTGATCGTGTGGTGGTGGCGGGCGCCGTGTACGACCGGGGGCGGCTGCTGGCCGCCCGGCGCAGCGCGCCCCCCGAGCTGGCCGGCCGCTGGGAGCTCCCCGGCGGCAAGCTGGAGCCGGGGGAGACGCCCGAACAGGCGCTGGTCCGCGAGTTGCGGGAAGAACTCGGCGTGGAGACCGAGCCGGTGGAGCGGATCCCCGGTGAGTGGCTGCTCAAGCCCGGCTATGTGCTTCAGGTATGGACGGCCCGGCTGCTCTCCGGCGAGCCCCGGCCGCTGGAGGACCACGACGAACTCCGCTGGCTGGGACCGGACGAGATCCACGCGGTGGACTGGCTCGACCAGGACCTGCCGGCCGTGGCCGAGGCGGCCCGCCGACTGCCCGCCGCCTCCGCGCCGACCCGCCCGGCCCCCTGAACCTGGTCCTGCTGAACTTGGTCCTGTCCTGGGGCCTGTCGGGCCGGCAGCGGGGCATGGAGAGTCCGCGAGGAGTGCGCGTCGGTGTGACAAGCGGTACGTCATGTGCGCAGGGGGCGTAGTCCGTTTGTGCCGGTGGACATCCCCTGTGGCGAAGGCTGTGACGGTAGCCGCGATGGATATCGGGTATGTGCTGATTAACCCCCCTAAAAGGGACGCGGGCCTGCCGTCGGTCTGGGGAAGTGATCGGCTTGATCGACACAGAGGGTGGCGCATGCGCCGAATGGACCTTCCCTGCCGAACTCGATGCCGTACGCTCCGCCCGCCATGCCGTCCGTGACACGCTCCACGCCTGGCGGCTGCCGCAGTCGGTCGGCGATATGGCGGTCCTGCTGGTGAGCGAGCTGGTGACCAATTCCCTGCGCTACACCTCGGGACCGATCGGCGTCCTGGTCGCCGTCCGCCCCGTCGAGCCGGGACCGGGAGACCCGGGTGGTCCCGACGGCGCCGGAAGCGGCGCCGCCGTCACGGAGCGTGCCGCGCTGCTGGTGGAAGTCTCCGATCCGCTGCCCGATCCGCCCACCGAACGTCCCGCCGGTCCCGACGACGAGGGAGGCCGGGGACTCCAGCTTCTGGCCGTTTCGGCCCGGCGTTGGGGCACGCGCCGGGGGAAGACTGGTAAGACCGTGTGGTTCGAGCTGCCCCTCCCTGGTTAGAAGTCTGAAAGGGAGAACGATCACAGCGGACTCGGCTCAAAAAGAACGAGACCGTGCTGTGATCGTGAACGCCGTGTCGGCTGGGGCCGTAGTGCTGAATACTGCGGGAATGGCCGGTCCGGTGCGTGAGCTGGAGGGGACGGTCGCGTGAGCGAGATATCCGGGGCGACGGGCGACGTCGCCGACGTCGTATGGCAGAGCAGTCCGCCCGGCTCGATCTATGACTACATCAAGGTCGCTTCGTTCTCGATCGGCCCGGACGGGCTGGTCGACCAGTGGAGCGAGCGGGCCGCCGAGCTGTTCGGCGTCGGTGCCGACGAGGTCAGGGGCCGTGACCCGGTCGAGGTGTTCATGCCCGCCGACCAGCGGTCGCGAGGGCACCGCAAGGTCAAGGAGATCCTGGACGGCAAGGAATGGACCGGCCTCGTCCCGTTCCGTACGGGTGGCGACGCCGGACAGCACGGGCTCGCCGAGGTCTATGTGATGCCGAGCGAGACGGAGCGTGGCGAACGCGCCGCGCTCTGTATCGTCGTCGACGTCAGAGCCCTGCGCCGGATCGAAACCGACCTCGCCTCCTCGCAGGCGATTTTTGGCCAATCTCCTTTTGGGTTCCTGCTGTTCGACACCCACCTCAAGGTGCAGCGCGCCAACCAGCGCTTCGCCACCGTCTTCGGCGGCCGGGCCAACGACCACCGCGGCCGTACGGTCCACGACTATCTCTCCCGCCCCGAGGCCGAGCGGATGACCGCCGCCCTGGAACGCGTCCTGAGGACCGGGGAGTCCGTCACCGACCTCCAGATCGTGGGCACCCGGCCGGGCGACTCGGAGCGCCGGCACTGGTCGATCAACCTCTATCGCGTACACAGCGGCTCCGGCCGCTCCATCGGGGTCGCCGGGGTCGGCACCGATGTCACACGCCGTCACATAGCCGCCAGGGAGGCCGCGAGCGCCCGCCGTAACCTCGCCCTCCTCAACGAGGCCAGCGCCCGGATCGGCAACTCCCTGGACCTGGAGACCACCGCGCGCGAACTGCTCGGCGTGGCCGTCCCCGGCTTCTGCGACCTCGCCTCCGTCGACCTCTACCAGAGCCTGCTCACCGGCGAGGAGGCGCCGCCAGGACGCTGGGGCTCCTCGCGGGCCGATTCCGGCGGCAGCAGTGCCCGGCTGCGCCGGGTCGCCTTCGCCAGCGCCGTCTCCGACGTACCGCTGACCGGGCCCGGCGGCGAGGGCGACGGATATGTCCCGCCGGACGTCGGCGCCGTCCACCGGTTCCCGTTCAGCTCGCTCAGCGCGAACGCGCTGCGCACCGGCCGCGTGCAGACCATCCCCGGCGAGGCGGGCAGCCTCGTACAGTCCACGTTCGCCGTACCGATGGTCGCTCACGACAGCGTCATCGGGCTCGTCCAGTTCTCCCGTACGAAGGGCAGCGAGCCGTTCGGCGAGCGGGACCGGGCGCTCGCCGTGGAACTCGCCGCGCGCGCCGCGGTCTGTATCGACAACGCCCGTCTCTACCGGCGGGAGCACGAACGCGCGCTGATCCTCCAGCGCAGCCTGCTCCCGCCCGGTGACCCGGAGGCCGCGGGACTGGACATCGCCTGCCGTTATCTGCCCGGCAACACGGCCACGGAAGTGGGCGGCGACTGGTTCGACGTCATCGAACTGCCCGGCCACCGCACCGCGCTGGTCGTCGGCGACGTCATGGGGCGCGGCCTGCGGGCCGCCGTCGCCATGGGTGAGCTGCGCACGGCCGTGCGTACGCTGGCGCTGCTCGATCTGGAGCCCGCGGAAGTGCTCTCCGCGCTGGACGAGATCGCCCGGGGACTGGGCTCGCCGAGCGGCGCCCAGCAGGCCTCGCGCGTCGCCCACAAATCGCGCGACGCGGACCTCGCCGAGGTCTATCTCGCCACCTGTGTGTACGCCGTCTACGACCCGGTCACCCGGCGCTGCACGTTCGCCAACGCCGGTCATCTGCCCCCCGTCCTGGTCGAACCGGGCGAGGAGGCGCTGATGCTGGACGTGCCGCCCGGGATGCCGCTCGGCGTGGGCGGCGAGCCGTTCGAGCAGGTGGAGGTTGATGTGACGGAGGGCGCGCTGCTCGCGCTCTACACGGACGGGCTGGTCGAGTCCAGGGACCAGCCGCTGGACGAGGGCCTGAGCGCCTTCCGCGCGGCTCTCGCCCATCCGTCCCGTCCGCTGGAGGACGTCTGCGACCACGTACTGAACACGCTCGACACCCGGCACGGCGAGGACGACATCGCCCTCCTGATGGCCCGAATCCAGGGGCTGCCGGACGAGGCGGTCGGGGACTGGCGGCTGCCCCGCGAGCCGCGCTCGGTGGGAAGGGCCAGGGAACTCGCCCGTACCCAGCTGCTCGCCTGGGATCTCGAACCGCTGGTGGACACCGTGGAGTTGCTGGTCAGCGAGCTGGTCACCAACGCCATGCGGTACGGCGAGGGCGAGATCCGGCTGCGGCTGCTGCGCGACCGTACCCTCGTCTGCGAGGTGTGGGACGCGGGGCTGGTGCAGCCGAGGCGGCGGCGGGCCCGCGACACCGACGAGGGCGGCCGGGGTCTCCAGCTGGTCGGGCTGCTGAGCGCGGCGTGGGGTTCGCGCCGGACGCCGCGCGGCAAGACGGTCTGGTTCGAACTGGCCCTGCCCGACGGTGACTCGTCGGCCGAGCCGACCGTCGAGCAGCTGCTGAGCATGTTCTGACACCCGGTCCCGGCCGCCCGTCCGGCCGGGCCGGACGGGGGCGGCACGCTCCACAGGGCCCGGCCGGGCGGACGGCCGCACGGGCAGGGCCCGGCCGGTCAGCCGCTCTTCAGCGCCGCCAGCCGCGCTTCGACCTCCGCGCGGTCGCCGAGACTGTCCAACTGCTCGAACTGGGCGTCCAGCGACGAGGCGGCGAGCTCCTGCTTACCCATCGCCCTCGCCTCCTCACGCCGCACCTTGTCCTCGAACCGGCCGAGGTCACTGGTCGGGTCCAGGACGTTGATGTTCTTGACGGCGTCCATCATCCGGTTGTGCGCCTGGGCGGACTTGGACCGCGCCACCAGTTCGTCACGCTTCGCCTTCAGCTCGTTCAGCTTCACCCTCATCCGCTCCAGACCGGTCTTGAGCTTGTCCACGACCTCCGTCTGGGAGGCGATGGCGGGCTCCGCGGTCCTCGCCTCCTTCTCGGACTGGAGCTGCCGCTCCAGCGCCACCTTGGCGAGATTGTCGAACGTGTCCGCGTCCGCGGCGTGCCCCGCCGAGCGCAGCTCGTCCGCCTTCTTGCTGGCCGCGAGCGCCTTCTCGCCCCACTCCCGGCCCGCGGCGACATCCTCCGTGTGGTCCTGCTCCAGCAGACGCAGATTGCCGATGGTGCCGGCCACCGCCTCCTCCGCCTCGGCGATGTTGTTGGTGTAGTCGCGGATCAGCTGGTCCAGCAGCTTCTGCGGATCCTCCGCCTGGTCCAGCAGGGCGTTGATATTGGCCTTCGCCAGCTGGCTGACCCGGCCGAGGATGGTCTGCTTGGTCATGGCTCTTCTCCTTGTGGGGAAAACGGAAATCCTGTGGTGATGACGTCAGAACCGGCCGCCGCCGCCCATCCGGCCGCGCGTACCCCCGCCGCCGAAGCTGCCGGGGCCGCCGCCGCCCCGATAGCCCCCGCCGCCCCGGTAACCCCCGCCGAACCCCCCGCCCCCACCGAGGCCGCCCCCGCCACCGAACAGGCCGCCCAGGAGGATCCCGCCGAGCACGGCGCCGCCGAGCCCGCCGCCCGTTCCCTGGACACCTCCGCCGCCGTACCCGCTCCCGAACGACCGCACGTCCTGCTCGGCGAGGTCCTGCGCCGTCCTGGCCAGCGCGTCCGCCCGCTGCGCCTCGGCCAGCGCGCCCTGCGCGTCGCCCGAGACCGACGCGGCGTGCGCCAGCTCCAGCCGCCGCTGCGCCTCCGTCAGACGGGTACGTGCCTGGCTGCCGACCGCCCCGCGATGCGTGCCGATGTAGTCGGCGGCGGCGCCGATCGCCGAGCGTGCCGTGAACATCGCCTGATCGAGGAGCGTGCCGGCCCGGCGGCTGCCCGCCTCGCGCTCCCGCGCCCCGGTCAGCGCCTCGTCGAGGACCGCGTCCGCCTCCTCGACCCGGCGCAGCGCGTCGATCGGGTCGTACCGTCCGGAGTCCAGCTCGCGCCGTACCCCCGAGACCACCGCCTCGGCGCGGCTGATCCGGCCCTGGAGATCGGCCGTGGGCACCCCCTGCGTCGTGCCCCTCAGCAGCCCGCGCGCGTCCGCGAGATCCGTCTCCGTCTCGGTCAGCGCGCCGGGAAGCTTCCCGGCGGCCTCCGTCAGCTCCTGCGCGCGCCGTTCGACCGTCTCGACGAGCGTGGCCGTCTGTCCGACGGCCGCCTCCGCCGCCCGCACATGCACGGCGGCCCTGCCGTTGTCGCCCGCGTCGGTGAGGCCGCGGGCCTCGTCCAGAGCGGTGGACGCGAAGACGAGCCGGTCCTCGGCCTGCGTGACGCTGTCCGCGACGGGCGCGGAGGCCGAGTCGGCGTACCGCTCGCGCATCGCGGCGAGCGTGTCCCGCGCCGACGCGACCCGCCCGTTCAGCTCGCGGAATGTGGCCCCGACCGTCTCGACGGCCCGCGGCGCGTTCCGTTCCAGCGCCCGGAGCCGGTCGAAGCCCTCGGACTCGGCGTCCAGCCGGCCGTTGGCCTCCGCACAGCGGGAGATGATCTCGTCCAGCATCCGGCGGCGGGTCGGGTCGTCCTCCGGGAAGGCGTCGTCCAGTTGCTGGCGCAGCCGGAAGGCGAGCGTCAGCTGCCCCTTCGCGAAGGCCACGGCATCGGTGAACGGCGCCGCCGCCTCCTCGCCGAACTGCGCCGTCGCGAAGCCCAGTTCCTCCTGGCTGGTGCGCAGCGCGTCGTCCGTCTCGACGAGGACCTGCTTCGCCCGGCTGTCGAGCTCGGGCAGCGGAGTGGGCGCGGGCTCCTCCGTACCGCCGGGGGAGCTCCAGCCGCCCCGCCGCCCGCCGTGCGGTGTCGTACGGGCCGCCATCCGCCGCTTGCGTTTGGCGAAGGTGTACGCCCCGATGGCCGCCGCCCCGAGCACCACGACGACGGGCAGCACGAGATTGGTCGCCGCGCCTCCGTCGGCCGCCGGGCCGCCCGGGTCCGCCACCCCGGGGGTGATGGCGGGCTTGGGCACCGGCCGGCCCGCGAGCACCGCGTCGAATCCGTCCGCGGCGCCGATCGCCGCCGCCGACCAGTCGTTCTGTCTCAGTGCGGGCTCGACGGCGGTACGGGCGACCGTGGCGAGCTGGTCGGCGGTGAGGGGCGAGTCGATGTCCGCGGAGTAGGCGTACTGCCGGTCGTGGGTCGCGACCGCCAGCAGCAGGTCGTCACGGCCGAGGCCGTTGCGGGTGGCGGTGGTGTCGGCCCAACTCTGCGGAGAGCGCCCGGAGAAGTCACGTACGTACACGACGAAGAGCTGCACCCGTCGTTCGTTGTAGAGCCGGTCGAGCGCCCGGCTCACGGCGGTCCGCTGGTCGCCGAGCGCCCCCACCTTGTCGGTGATCTGCCCCTGCCGGTCGAGCGGGACCGGCTGCTCGGCGGCCGCCCGCTGAGCCGTGGGTACGACGAGCCACCACGCCATGACCAGCGCGGCCAGAAGGGTCCGGGCGGCTATACGCGTCCGAGGGCGGCTTACGAGTGGGATCACATTTGGGAGGTTATGTCCGGTCAGGGGTGGGCGCGACCGGACGTAGCGCCTCCTGAAACGAGCCCTGGTCCGTCATCAGGTGGCGCCCGGCGCGGGCGCCCGGCGCGACGCCCGGCGCATAGTCTGAGCATCGCCCCGACCGGCCGGTCGGGGCACATGGGGGAGGGGTCGGCCTTGCGGGCACAGTGGCGCGGAATCGGACGGACACTGATACGGGTCTGGCGCGCTCCCCGCGCCCGGTGGCCCAAGCGGGTCGCGCTGGCGCTCGCCGTCCTGCTCGTCGTACCGGCCCTCACCGGCGCGGTCGCGCTGCGCCTCACCTACGCGGGCGACCTCCAGGACGGCACCTGCACCCGCGGCAAGGACGCCATCTGGCTGGGCCACGCCTGGGTGGACGGCCGGAAGAAGGACGCGGATCTCGACGCCTTCGCGCAGCGCGTCCGGGGGACCGGGATACGCGATCTGTATGTCCACGCCGGGCCGCTGGAACATGACGGCACTCTCCCCACGGCCCGCTACCCCCGGGCGCGCTGGCTGATCGACGCCGTCCACCGCGAGCTCCCGGGCGTACGCGTGCACGCCTGGCTGGGCGACAAGCTCGCGACCGAGACCCCCGACGGGCTGCGTCTGGAGCGGGCCGCGTCCCGCGCCGCCGTGGTGGGCTCCGCCGGACAGATCCTGGACGCGGGCTTCGACGGCGTCCACTTCGATCTGGAACCGCTGCACTCCGGCGACCGCGACTATCTCTCGCTCCTGGACGACCTGCGTGCCCTCACCCGGGCCCGGGAGGTGCCGCTCTCCGTCGCCGCCCACCAGATCGATCCGCTGCCCGCGCTGCACTCCGTCGCGGACGCCCTCACCGGACACCCCAAGTGGTGGTCGCAGGCGTTCTTCGCGCAGGTCGCCCGGCGGGTCGACCAGATCGCCGTCATGTCGTACGACACGGCGATGCCCCTGGAGAGCATGTACGGCGGCTATGTCGCGCAGCAGACCACGCTCGCCCTCGAAGTCACGCCGGAGGACACCGACCTGCTGATGGGTCTGCCCTTCTACTACGAGGACGACCTGAGCCATCACGGCCACGCGGAGACCGTCGCGGCCGCGGTCCGCGGCGTCAGGCTGGGCCTGGGGCGCACGGACCGCGACCGGGACCGCTTCGGGGTCGCGATCTACGTGGACTTCGCGGCGACCGAGAAGGACTGGAGGTCCTACCGCGACGGCTGGGGACGTCTTGACAGGACCGGCGAGTAAGAGGCCGCGCCGCCTATTCGCGCGGCCTCCGAGCCCGGCCTCAGATACTGAACCGCTCCTTCGCCAGCAGCGGCCGTACCCGCGAGGTGAATCCGCCCGTACGGAACGGCCGCTGGAGCAGTCCGGGACGCAGCTCCTGGGCGAGCGCGGCGGCGATCATGCCCTGGTCGAGGGCGAGGACGAAGTCGCTGACCCGGCCCGTCCCCACATTGACGGAGTCACGGAAGCCGTACCGGCCGTCGTACGCGCCGAAGTCGGCCGCGATCGCCTTCAGATTGGCGATGGCCTCCCCGCGCGCCTGCGGCAGCGCGAGGAACGAAGCGTGCGGGGTGACGACCCCGTTGGTGTACGCGGACGCCGGCGGCAGCGGCTCGCCGTGGGTGACGAAGGTGCGGTCGGTGTTGGAGGCGTAGCCGTCGGTCTGCATCCCGATCGCGTCGACGCCGTACTCCTGATAGCCGCCCTCGGGCACATTGGAGGGGGAGAAGCCCCAGTAGCCGTACCCGGCCTCCGCCAGCCCGTGTTCGATCTGGGAGCGCACATAGCGGCGGTGGGTGGTGCCCCAGGAGCGCGGCGACCACTCGGTCTCGGGCACGAAGAGCGGCACCATCAGCGCCTCGAACATCGAACCGCCCCAGGTGGGGACGAGCTTGCGGCCCCGGTGGGTGTAGTGGCCCTGCCAGAGGCGGACACCGTCGATGGTCTCGTACGCGCCGCCCGGCGGCTGCTCCTGGCCGTGCTCGGGGAGCATCGTGCGCAGCATGTGCCAGTAGTGGTCGCCGGGGAGCGAGCCGTCGGCGATGCCCAGATAACTGGCCATGCGGGGCTCGGTGTTGAGGGCGCCGTAGTGGTGCGCGGTGGGTTCACCGGTGTCGGTCCAGAAGCCGCCGCGCAGCTGGCCGGGGTTCTTCACCGGGTCGGCCGGGTCGTACGGCGTGTAGTAGTACGACCAGTCCGCGGTCGCGAGGATCGCGGCGACCCGGCCGCGCAGCCGCGGTTCCGCGTCGGCGGCGATCCGCAGGCCGGTGACGAGCCAGGCGTTGTCGACGGAGGAGAGGAAGGGGCGGACCGGGTCGCCGGTGCCGGGCCAGCTGGTGAGGACGGAACCGTCGTACGCGTCGTACCAGTTGAGCCAGAAGCCGTGGTGGCGTTCCAGCCGCTCGATCGCCGAGACGGTGTGCGCCAGTCTGCGGTACATGGTGTCCCGGCCGATGACGCCGAGGCCCGCGGCGGCGACGGTGGACCACAGGCCGCACCCGATATTGGTCGGAGAAGTGTTTCGCGAGGGGACGGGCGTGCCCGGGCCGGAGATATCGATCTTGTCGGCGGTGAGACCGAAGTCGGTCGTCATGGCCTCGATCGAGCGGTACGTGTCCTCGAACCAGCGGTGCAGCAGGGGTAGTTCGGAGGTGGATGCGGCGACGGTCGGTCCGGATCCGGCCGGTCCGAATGGGGCGGGTGCGGATGGGGCGGGTGCGGCGAGGGCGGGTGTGGATACGGCTCCGAGGGACAGAGCGGCGGCCCCGGTTCCCGCTGCGGCGAGAAACGTGCGACGGTCCATAAGAGTCCAGCTCCTGTTGGCGGGTGCGGAGTTGTGTGGTGGGAGTGGGAGTGGGGAGTTGTGGTGGGAGTGGGAGTTGCGGTGGTGGTACGTACGGGGGCCGACGGCGGTCAGGTGCCGTCGGCCCCCGGGTCCGGGGCGGCGGGGGAGAGGGGAATCAGCCGCGGGTGAGGCGCAGGAAGCGGATGCCGGGATTGGGCAGCTCGACGGTCAGCTCGGCGGTGCCTTCGGCGTCCGCGGTGACGGGCGCCGGCGCCTCGGTGGGCAGCTCGTCGGCGGCGCGCAGCTTCCGCCACTGCTGGTCGTCGGGCCAGTCGCCGCCGTCGAGGTCCTTCCAGACGGCCTGGATATTGGCGTGGTGCTCATCGACCCTGCGCGATTCGACGGCGTAAACGGCGCCCGGTTCGAGCCCGATGACACGGACGGTCGCGGCGCGGTCGAGCACGGCCGCGCCGTCGATCTTGGACTGGTCGAGGGTCCCGTTCCAGAGCAGGACGTCCACGGTCGAGCGGTCCTCGGCGCGGGTGGCGAGGGATTCGACGAGCGCCCCCGCGCCGTCGCCGCTGACGGCGGCGGGGATCCGGCCGCCGGTGAGCTGGGAGAGGAGATACAGCGCCCAGAAGCGCGGCTTGCGCAGATTGCCCACCGTCAGCAGCCCGAAACCGCCATGGAAGAGCCGGGGAGGCCAGCCCAGTTCCTCGAACTGGTCGGAGGCCACCCAGTAGGAGAGGCAGTCGGTGGACGACAGCGCGCTCTTCATCCCGCGCAGCACGAACGGCGCGGCGAAGACGGAGTCGCTGACGCGGTGGAAGTGCGTGGGTGTGACGCCCCACTCCGTCCACAGGATCTCCGGCTCCGGCCTGCCGGTCGCCTCCGCGAAGGCGCGGGTCATCGGACGGAAGTCCAGCGGGGCGTTGCCGTAGGTGTGGGTGGAGACGAAGTCGACGGGGACGTCGTGCTCCTGGCAGTACTCCAGCAGCGCGCCGACCCAGCCGGCCGCGGCGGAGGAGGGTCCACCGACCTTGATCCGGTCGTCCACGCCCTTCACGGCGCGTACGGCGATCTCGTAGAGCCGGTGGTAGTCGTCCTGGGTGCCGTTCCAGAACACCGCCAGATTGGCCTCGTTCCAGACCTCGAACTCCCAGCCGGCGACGGTGTCGCGGCCGTACCGTTCCTGGAGGTGGACCGTCAGTTCGCGGCAGAGATCGCCCCAGCGCTCCCACTGGGCGGGGGTGGAGACCAGGGCCTTGTAGTCGAAGACCGTGTAGTGCGGGTCGGAGGCGAGTTCCTTCGGCATGAAGGAGAGCTCGACGACGGGCTTGAGACCGGTGGCCAGGAAGCGGTCGTAGACGGCGTCGAGGCCGGAGAAGTCGAAGGAGCCGTCGCCGCGTACGGTCACGGTCTCGGGCAGGAAGGTGCCGTGCGCGCGGACGGAGCGTACGCCGATCTCGTCGCGGACGATGGCCAGCGCCTCGCCGTACTCCTTCGCGACCTCGGAGCCGCCCGCGCCCGGCTTGTCCCAGGTCAGCAGCGAGAAATGCTCGGCGCCGATCATCCGGTTCCAGACGCCGGGGAGTTCGGTGGCCGGGGCGGCCGCGTCCACGGCCACGGTGACCTCGGCGGGGCGTGACCCCATGGCCCTGGCGGAGCCGGGCACGGCCTCGGACAGCGCGCCGGCGCCGCTGTCCGACCAGGTGGCGACCTTGTAGAAGTAGCCGCGGCCGGGCTGGGCCAGTGTGTCCGCGTACGGCGGGTGCGGTACGGCGAGCACATCGCCGCCGAGGTGGTCGAGCGGTTCGAAGGGGCCCTCGGCGGAGTCGGCGCGGTGCACCAGATAGCCGAGCGCGCCCGGCACCGGCCGCCAGGTCAGCAGCACATGGCCGGTGCCGTCCTCGGCGGCCGGACCGGCGGGAGCGGGAAGCTCCCCGATGCCGGTGAGTCGCCGGTCACTGGGCTTCCCGATGCGCGAGTCCCAGTCGGCGCGAGCGGCGGACTTTTCGGTCATGGAAGTACAAACCTTTTCTTCGAGGGGGGTGTGGAGGTACGGCAGTGCGGAGGTAGGGCAGCGCGCGGAGTTGCGAAGGCGCGCGGAGATACGTGGAAGGTCCGGCGGGCGGCGGAGGGGCGGGCCATTACTTGATGCCGGCCGTGGCGATGCCCTGGGTGAAGTACCGCTGAAGCACGATGAAGACGAGCAGCACCGGCAGGACGATCAGCAACGAGCCGGCCATCAGCATGCCGTTGGAGCCCTCCGACTGATTGGGGTCGGTGGCGAACGTGGCGAGCGCCACCGGGAGCGTGTATTTGTCCGGGTCGTTGGTGGCGATCAGCGGCCAGACGAAGTTGTTCCAGGAGCTCAGGAAGGTGAGGATCGCGAGCGTCGCGAGCGCCGGCTTGACCAGCGGCATCACGATCCGCCAGAAGACGTACCACTCACCGGCGCCGTCCATCCGGGCCGCTTCCAGCAGCTCGTCCGGGATCGACCGCATGAACTGCCGCATCAGGAAGACGCCGAAGGCCCCGGCGGCGAACGGCAGCACCAGACCCGCGTACGAGTCGATCAGCCCCAACGTGCTCATCAGGACGAAGAGCGGCAGCAGCATCAGATTGCCGGGCACCATGAGCGCGCCGAGCACCAGCGCGAACAGCTTGTTCCGGCCGGCGAACCGCAGCCTGGCCAGGGCGTAGCCCAGCATCGAGCAGAACACCAGGTTGGAGACCGTCACCAGCACGGCGACGAGCACGGAGTTGAAGAAGTAGAGCGGCAGGTCGAGCCGGTCGAGCAGGCGCGAGAAGTGCGCCAGGGTCCACTCGGTGGGGAGCCACACCGGCGGGTCGGCCGCCAGTTCGCGGTCGGTCTTGAAGGCGGACAGCGCCATCCACAGGAACGGCGCCGACATGACCAGCACACCGAGCGACAGCAGGACGTACACGCCGGTTTTCCCGCGCCGGCCGGTACGCCCTTTGCGGCGCGGCGCCGCCTGCTGGGTCGAAGTCTCCGCGGCGCTCATTTCGTGTTGTCCTTCAGCAGACGGAGCTGGAGCACCGTAATGCCCATGATGACGACGAAGAGCACATACGCCATGGCGCTCGCGTAGCCCATGTGGAAGAAGTTGAAGCCTTCGCGGTACATGTTCAGCGAGACGGTGAGGGTGCTGTTCGAGGGGCCGCCCTCGGTCATCACGAACGGCTCCTCGAAGACGTTGAGGTAGCCGATGGTGGTGATGACCGTGGCGTACAGCGTCGTCGGCCGCAGCAGCGGCACGGTGATCCGGCGGAACTCCTGCCGGAGACCGGCGCCGTCCAGCCGCGCGGCTTCCCGTACGTCGGTGGGAATGGCCTGGAGACCCGCGATGAACAGCACCATCACCGTGCCGAGATTGCGCCAGACCGCCATCAGGATCAGTGACGGCATGGCCAGCGCTTCGGAGCCGAGGAAGTCGGGGGTGGTGAGGCCGACTTCGGAGGCCAGGCCCGCGATCAGCCCCTCGGACGGATCGAGGACGAACGTCCAGACGACGGCGACGGCGACGATACTGGTCACCACCGGGGCGTAGAAGCCGACCCGGAAGAAGGTCCGCGCCCGGTCGATCCCGCTGTTCAGCAGAACGGCGGCGGCGAGTCCCGCGCCGATGGTGAGCGGTACGCCGATGACCACGAAGTACGCGGTGTTGAACAGCGCCTTCAGGAACTTCTCGTCGCCGAAGAGCTTCGTGTAGTTCTCGAAACCGATGAACTCCGCGGAGAGCGGGTCGGTCACATTGCGCAGCCCGAAGTCGGTGAAGCTCATGGCGAGCGTGGCGACGATCGGGAAGGCCATGAAGACCGTGAAGAGCACCAGGAAGGGGGTGGAGAACAGCCACCCTGCCAGATTCCGCTCTCCCAGGGAGCGCGGCTCACGGCCCTTCGCACCGCTCGTCGGCGAACTGGCCCCGGCCGGTGCCGGGGCGGCGTCCGCGGCGGATTCGGTCGTGGTGGTCATGGCGGCTACTCCACGAGCCCTTCGATTTCGGACTGCGCCTTGTCGGCGGCGTCCTTGGCCGAGGACTTGTTCTGGGTCACCGCGCCGAGGGCCTCGTCGACCTTCGAGGTGATCTCGCTCCACTTGGCCAGGACCGGCGTGCCCTTGGCGGTCTCCATCTGCTCACGGAAGACCTGGAGCCCCGGGTCGTCGGAGAGCTTGCCGGAGTCCCAGGCGCCGGTGTTGGCGGGCAGGTCGCTGGTGCGGGTGAACCAGTCCTTCTGGCCCTCGGTGCCGGTGAGGTACGTGATGAAGTCCGTGGCCGCGGCCTTGTGCGTGCTGTCCTTGGAGACGACCAGGCTGGAGCCGCCCGCCATCGAGACGGAGGCCTTGTCACCGGGGACCTTCGCGACGCCCCACTTGCCCTTGAGGTCGGGGTAGTCGTCATTGATCAGGGTCATGATCCAGGGGCCGGAGAAGAACATCGGCACGTCACCGGAGTTGAAGTCCTTCAGCACCTCGTAGCCGGGCGGGGTGGTCTTCTTGGTGAGCCCCTTGTCGAAGTACGAGGCGTACTCCGTCATGGCCCTGATGGATTCGGGGCTGTTGAAGACCGCCTTGCCGTCCTCGGACACGATCTCGCCGCCGGCCGAGTACAGGAAGGGGTACCAGCTCTGTACGGTGTCCAGACCGCTGGGCTGGAGGTAGAGGCCCCACTTCGTACGGGCCTTGTTCTGGTAGGCGGTGGCGAGCTGCCCCAACTCCTGCCAGTTGGCGGGCGCCTTGCTGACGCCGGCCTTCTCGGCGAGGTCGGTGCGGTAGTAGAGGACGCGGGTGTCGACGTACCAGGGGACGCCGTACACCTCGCCGTCCACCTCTCCCTGCTTCCAGGCGGCGGGGAAGAAGTCGTCCTTCTTGAAGGCGGCGGTGTCGACGGGCTCCAGCACGCCGAGTTCGGCGAACTCGCCCATGTACGTCCCGCCCATCTGCGCGACATCGGGCAGGGTGCCGGCGGCGGCCGCGGAGACCAGCTTCTGGTGCGCGACATCCCAGCTGATGGGGGTGACCTTGACGGTGATGTGCGGGTTGGCCTTCTCGTACACCTTGGCGACGTCCGCGAGCTTCTCGCCCTCGGCGCCCATGGCCCACACGGTGAGCGTCTGCTTCTTGTCGGCGGCGACGCCCTCACCACCCGAGCTTCCGCACGCGGTGAGTCCGAATGCCACCGCGAGTGCGGTGGCGGCAGAGGCGGTTCTGGCGGTGCGGTGCATGGACGGCTCCTCCTTGAGCTCTCCGATGTATGCGCTGCCTGTAAGCGCATACATCACTCTGCCGTCGCGTTTCGGAAAACCGCAAGAGGCGGCTAGGTCACGCTCGTGCAACATGTGCGACATCTGCGCGTGCGACGTCTGCTCACCATCGCCGCGCCTGCCCCGCCGGACGGATTCGACACGTTCTGGCGGGACCGTTACGAGGCGGCCGTCCTGTCTTCAAAGCAGCGCCGTCCGCCCGGAGGACGGGCTCGGCTGTGGGTGACGGAGCGGGTAGCGGGATCCACCCTCCGTGGTAGCTATGGTCGGCCTCATGACTGCGGCTTTCGTTCCCAGTGACGTTCACCATCTCGCTTGCGGCATCTGTCCTTCGCGGGCGCTCCCTGTCGGGCAGTTCGATGTCTACGAGCGGCCAACGGAAGAGTGCCCTTTCAACCCCGACGACGGGCACCGGTACGCAGCGGACGGCACCCCGGTCTGTGTCCACCCGGATAAGGCCGGGCTCCCGCCAGGGCTGTACAAGAGCGGGTAGCGTTCGGGCGGTGTGCCCCACGCGTGGACGTAGGCGGTGTGCGTGTAGTCGCCGGTGGTGTGGTCGTGGTGCTCTTTGTCGGTCTGGTGGATGACTGCGATACCGACACGTCCCGCGATGCGTGCGAGCAACTGGGGTTGCGCGATCATGGCGTGCATCATCTCGTCCACCGGTACGGCAATCGGGATTTCCGTCATGGTCTCGTCCTGGCCGCCGAGTTCGTAGACAGCGGCTTTGAGGGCGAGGGCCCGAAGTCCCTCGGTCAGTAGCGGGCGCTTGTCGGCGCCCAGGTCCCAGTTACTGATGACCGGGAATCCGGTAAAGCACGTCCATGCTTCGTCGTACTTGAGCGCGGCGGCGCTGAACGCGCTGAACTCCGGGTCCCGCGAAAGGGCCGTCATGATCTCTCGGGCTCGCTCCGCCACCGTTTCGGGGGCAGGGCGGTTATCGGTGGTGGTGTTCACGTTGCACACTCCTTTTTGGGGTTGTGTGCTGTGATGACCCCGCCCTGGTGGTTGGCGACTGTCCGAGGGCCGCTGTACGTCGTGCTCCACCAGGGCGGGGGTTTCACCCGTCCCTGCCGGGGGTTGGTGGTGGCACCTCGGCAGGTGTCAACGGACAGCGGGCTGTCCGGGTGAGCGGACATCTCAGATCCTTGTGTGCGGACAGTTGACCTCCCTGTCCGGTACGTCTATCCGTCCCTCGGATGGGGGATATAGCGTCGCCATCATGAGACCCCTGACTGACACCGCCACCGACCAGGCGCCGGCTGATCCGGCTGCCACTGACGACATGCTGGCCACTCAGCCCATCGGATACTGGAGTGGCCTCGCGCAGGCGGCCGTCACTCGGCAGCTGCGTGACGCTATGGCCAGGATCGACGTCACGCAGCCGCAGTACTGGGTGCTCAACCGGGTGAACGGTGGGGCCGCGGCGCCGAGCCGCGAGGAGGTCGTCATCCAGCTGACGCCCCTCGCGGACGGGCCGCACGAGATCGCTCGTGTCATCGACCAGCTGCTCCACCGCGGCTGGCTCAGGATCGACACCGGGCAGCGCCTGCAGCTCACCGATGCCGGGGAGGCTGCCAGGGTGCGGCTGCGCGAGCTGGTGACCGAGCTGCGCGGTGTGGTCCACGAGGGCATCAGCGACGAAGAGTACGTAGCCGCGCTCAAGGTGCTGCGCAGGATGGTCGCCAACGTCGAGGGCAGCAAAGCCTCCTGGCCAGGTTCTTCCTCTCGGCCGGCCGGCGAACCCGTCAGCGCAGACACGTTCTAACCCGGCTGGTTCAGCGGGACGACGCCCTGGCCGGTGGTGGCCTGGGTCAGTCGCAGGCTGGAGCCTTCGCCGCTCGTCCTCGAAGCGTTGGCCCGGAGACTTCACCGCCCGGTGACGTTCAGTGAGTCAGGCTTCCCCCCCCCCGTCGCCCAACCAGATGAAACAACCCGCCAGTACCTTGGAGGGGTTGATCGATCTGGGAAGGCAAGACATGGACCCGTCCCGCCGGACTGTTCTCGGCGCGGGGCTTTTCTCTGTGGCGCTCGCCATCCCCGGCTGGCCTGATGTTGTAGGTCGGCTGGAGGCCATTAGAGCTGATCCACAGATGCGTATCGGGCAATCGGAAGTCCAAGCTGTTTCTGCAATGACTGATCGTCTTGCAGCCAGCGATGAAATCGGGCTCCGCGATCGGGTCACTACGCGGACCATGACTCCTCCAGGATTTCTTCGATGATCCGCGTCCACTCGGATTCCTCGGCCGCAAAAGGGATCGGATCGAAGGAGTTGATCTTCGCTGCAAACTGGGTGTTTAGTTGATCGAGGTCTGCACCTGAGCGACAGGCGTCCGTGAACTCCCGAAAAGCGAGAAGAGTGTGGACGAGCGACTCCACATCCCGATGGAGTTGCACATACGCGTCAAGAGGATCCCCTTCCGGGAACGCGTACACCTTCCCGTCCGTCGGGTCCAGCGCGATGACCATGTATGAGAACCAGCCCAGTTCAAGCCAGTTCTCGCACTGCGAGGGAAGTTCCTCATCACGATGCGCATATTTTTCCGAGAGCAGGATCGGCGCACCCTCCGCTCGTGTCATGAATTGCTCATCGTGCGGCAATCCGACAGAACTCAGAAAACTCACCGTCTCCTCATGGAGGTGCGCACCGGTTTCGTAACGCGGAAAATAAACGACGCCGGTGATTCCGTATCGGCGAATCAGCTCTTCGGGCGTGATTGCGTGATGCATAGCCATACCTTACCTATTTGGCCTCGAATTAGCGACCACGGGCGATCTTCGGATCGGCGATGAACACATCGCCAGGCACTGTCCGAAAACCGACGGGGAGTGGGTGCACCCGCTGTCGCACTTGGAACCATTCCGTCCGCAACTGGGGAGGGCGCCAACCACTTACAACACGCCATACGGGTACGGGTGGTGGCTTGAAACAACCTTTAGGTGCCCAAGGTGTCCACGTTACGGTTGTGGCATTGCGCCCTACACGGGGTTTGGGCGTATGCAGAGTGAATGGGGGGCGGCCTGGCGTATTGGCAGGTGACTTGATCCCTGTTGGTGGGTGGAGGGCGTCTCCAAAAGGGAAACGATGACGTCTACGTTCTTGGAGGACGAGCAATGGATCCGGTCGCGGGATTGGTTTTCGGCGTAGGGCTGATTGCGCTGGGCGTGATGATTCATTACGTGAAGAACCAAGTTGCGAGCGGAAGCATCCAGCGCAACTCCGCGATTGGAATTCGAACCAAGGCGACGATGTCATCGGACAGTGCATGGCAGGCAGGACATGCCTCGGCGGCTCCGATGCTGACGGTGACTTTCCTGACCGCCTACGCCGTGGGGGCGGCTTCTTTGGCAATCAGCTTGACGTTGACGCTGAGCGATGCCAAGAATCCGGCTGTCATCATCGTCCCGATGGCTGGAATCATAGTGGTTCTCACGCTCCTCACCACAGCAGCGATCAAGGCGAATTCGGCTGCACGCGCAGTCGGTCATTCGGATGGATAGTTCAGCTCACGCTGAGCTGCATCACGTGTTAGGGGAGGACAGTGTGAAGTTCAGATCGAGAAATATAGTTGCCGCGATAGCGGCCGGCTCCATTCTTGTGGCGGGCGGCTTTACTGCCCAAAGTGCCTTTGCTGACGACGGCCGCGGAGCTTCCGCGCCGGGCAAGGCGCAGCTCAAGGTGGCGGCACAGGACACCGTCAAGTACAGCGACGCGGAGCTTCTTCAGCTGCTGCTCGCCGCCCAGGGGCCGATCGCGGATGCGCACCCCGAGCTGAAGCGGATGCTCGGGTTCAACCCCGATAAGCCTCACACCAATGAAGAGGCGCTGAACCAGATCATCGGGGAGTACCTGGCTGCCCACCCCGGGTTCCACCAGGACGTGGCGGTTCCGTTCCATTCCGGCGACCCTGTGCGCGTTGACGCGGCTCTCCGTGACTTCTCGATCTCCTTCAACAAGTGGATCAAGGAGACCGCCGAGCCGGCGAACGACGGCAAGGCGCAGGCGCAGGCGAGCGGCTGGTTCTACATGGGCGCGTACGTGGCCATCTACGTGAACGCCGTAGGTGCCGCCAACGCCGTCGTGTACACGAACGCCGGCGTTGCCACCAACGCCCTCGCGACCGTCGTGGTTGTCACCTGGTATCTGGAGGATGGCAGCCCGACCGGCTCGGGTATCGAGCGCGACGCGTTCGTCGACGCCCTGACCTCCGCGCTGACGTGAGTCGCGGCCCGGTGACCACCGAGCAGAACACTGACGAGCGGACCGCCGAGGGGAGCGACCTTGAGTCGATTCGCTCAGTATCAGGTCTGGTCTCTGCTGCGGGCGGCATCCTCGTGGTCGGAGTTCTGCTGGCCGGATCGATCTTCTTCTCACTTCCGAGCAACGTACTCTCCACGCGCGACGGAGGTGATCTTCGGTCGCTCTCAGCGAGGTTTTTGCCCCAGAGCTGGGCGTTCTTTACGAAACCTCCGAGCGATCCTGAGTTCGTTCCTTACGTCGTGTCTGACGATGGTGTCGCCTATGCGGCGCGACTGCCGAACTCGCGCTCGGACAATCTCTATGGGTTAACGCGACGACAGCGTGCGCAAGGCCCGGAGGTTGCCAGTATGGCGAACCAGGTGCAGGCGTGGAAAGACTGCGAGGAGATAGAGGGAGATTGTCCAGCGGTGGTTGCCGGGTCCTCGGTTCCTACCTCTGTCACGAACTCGTCGCCGGTCCCAACTCTTTGTGGGCGATTGGTGCTTGTGGAGTCGAGGCCCATTCCGTGGAAGTTTCGCGAAAAATATGAGGGATGGCGCCTCGACAAGAAGGCTGCTCTTGTGGAGGCGAAGTGTTCGCGAAGCGATTAGCTGTGCTGATGGAGCGGTCTGTCCGGCGCTTTCCTGCCGAGTCCCGGGCGCTCGGGATGGGCAGGTCAATGATCGCACTTGCGCAAGCGTCGATCTTGATCTTCACGCCGGCATCTTATCTTTTCGTTCCGGTGGGTGGGGCTGAGATCGAGGTTGACTGTTCGACCCCGGTCCAGGCCGTTTCGGTGTATTGCCTGGCGGGCTCTGCGGATCGTCAGCTCCTCAATCTCCTCGTTCTGGCCTTGCTTCTGATTGTCGCGAGCGGGATTCTTCCCCGGTACACGACGGTGTTGCACTTCTGGGCGTCTCTCTCCATCGGCCAGTCGATATCGCTACCTGACGGCGGCGATGCTGTTGCGCAGGTTGTCACCTTCTTCCTTCTTCTGGCTTGCGCCAATGACAAGCGGAGGTGGCATTGGCAGAAGTCCAATAGCGAAGAGGGGAAGGGGTCGATCTGGCAGGGTCTCGCTTGGGCCGGCTGGTGGGGTGTGCGACTCCAAGTCGCATACATCTATCTCAATAGTGCCCTGGCGAAATTGCCCGTTGATCAGTGGGCGGAAGGCAGTGCGACTTACTATGTCGCACGTATGGAGAACTTCGGGGCCGCCGGCCTGTTCGCCGACCTGTTTCGCTGGGCAACGGGTATCACTCTTATCGCTCTTCTGTCCGCCTGGGGGACAATTTTCGCGGAAGGCTTGATCGCGTTTTTCTTGTTGCGGCGCGGGTCCTGGCAGGCGGTGGCTGCGACTATAAGCGCATCCCTTCACGTTCTGATCATCCTGCAGATCGGGATCATCTCCTTCGGATTCATTATGGTGGGAGCGGTAATCTGCGCGGCGTCCCGGGGCATCGATTCGAGTGCCCCGCGATGGAAAAGCCTGCTCTCGCGCACCCGGAGTTCCACTCGGGGCAGTCACTCGTCCGTGCCGACGGATCCTGAGCCGGCCGGCAAGACCGACGCGGTGACGCTCGGGGCGTAGGGCGAACCGAGTCGCGAGTCGATGTCCGGCTACTCGGCCACCACCACGATGAGCCCCCGCGCGTCAGCCGCAGCCGCAGCTCGCCCGGCGGGCCACCGAGACCGGGAGCATCAGGGACACCGGTTCGCGGGTCGGTTCCGTGAGTCGCTGTACGAGCAGTTCCACCGCCTCCTCGCCGAGCCGGCGGATCGGCTGGCGTACGGTCGTCAGCGCCGGTCGCACCATGCGGCTCAGCGGGATCCCGTCGAAGCCGGCGACCGCGATGTCCTCGGGTACCCGTACCCCGCGCCGCTCCAGTGCGTGGAGCGCGCCGATCGACATCTGGTCGTTGGCGAAGAGCATCGCCTGCGGGCGGCCACCGTCCCGGTCGGCGCGGTCGAGCAGCGTTTCGGCGGCTCGTTCTCCCTCGGCCTGCGTCATCATCACGGCGCGCAGATCGGGTTCGTCCGGCACCGGCAGTCCGGCCTCGGCGCAGGCGTCCCTGAACCCCCGGAACCGCGCCTCCGCGTCCGGTGAGTCCTTCTCGCCGCCGACGAAGACGAGCCTGCGCAAGCCGTGATCGCGGATCAGATGGCGGGTCAGTTCCCTTTCACCGTCGGAGTTGGCCACCTCGATGTGGTCGAGATGGTCGATCTCGCGCGGCCCGGCCAGCATCACCACCGGCAGTCGGCGCGAAATGACCTCAAGGTCCTCGGTGGGGACGGTCCGCGCCAGTACGGCGAATCCGTCGACCCGCCCCGCGACCTTCGCCACCAGTGACTCCGGCCCGCCCTTCAGGGACGCCGCGATCAGCAGCGCGTAGCCGTGCCGCCGCGAGGCCCGCTCCATGCCCCGGATGATCTGGTCCGAGTAGAGCATCACCGCGGAGTCGTCATACGCGTCGACCGCCTCGGCATCCGTCTCGGCGTCCGGATCGGAGTAGTCGTTGAAGCAGAGCCCGAGTACGCCGGTGGTCCTGCTGGCCAGACCGCGCGCGTTTCCGCTGGGTACGTAACCGAGCGCGCGCGCCGCTTCCAGTACCCGGTCGCGGGTCTGGACGCGTACGGAATCGGGGTTCCGGTAGACCCGCGAGACCGTAGCGATGGAGACGCCCGACCGCTCGGCGACGTCGTACACCGTGGGGGCACTCACCCGACCGACCGTCCCCTTCTTCTCTTCGGTGATATCCGCTGATGTTCGGTGCTGTTCGGTGCTATTCGGTGCTGAACCCGCTGTTCCCTCGCCGCTTCCGCCGCCAACCCGACCTCGGCGACGCGTACGCGTGGATGCGTGTGTCATGAAAGCGCATTCACCCTAGGCGCCGTGCGGTCCGGTGAGCAAGGCGGCCCCTCCGGGCCCGGGTCAGGATCCGGTCAAGAACGACAGGCAAACTTCCAAGGTTTCCTGCCCATCTCCTACGGTGGACGGATGTACGAGGAGTCCGAGCGGCCCGGAGACCCGACACCGGAGCAGGTAGCCGCCGATCTCACCGCTGTGGTCGGCAGACTGATGCGACGGCTGCGCACGACCTCACCGGACACCGGGCTCACGCCCTCCCAGCGCTCGGTGCTGGCACTGCTGGACGGCGAAGGGCCGTCGACCACGGCCGCGCTGGCCCGCGCGGAGTACGTACGTCCGCAGTCCATGCGGCTGACGCTCGGCGCCCTGGAGGATCAGGGCATGGTCGCGCGGACGCCCGATCCCGACGACGGGCGGCAGTCCGTCGTCTCGGTCACCGACACCGGCCGCCGCACGCTCGTCGCGGTCCGCGCGGCCAAGCAGGGCTGGCTCTCCGACGCGATCGCGGGCGAACTGGACGGCGCGGAGCGCCGGACTCTGGCCGAGGCCGCGGTCCTGCTGGAGCGGCTGGTGGCCGGTGGAGCGGAGTGAGTGACACGGAGCCGCGCGGGACGGAAGCGGGCACGCGCGGCGTATCCGCGGGCCAGGCGCATGCCCCACCCGGGAGCATGCCCCGCCCGGGAGCATCGGGCCCGCGGCCGGGCTCCGGCGCACCGCCCGGCGCACCGCCCGGGACACCGGCGCCAAAGCGGCCTCACCTCGGATCGGCCTCACCTCTGATCGGCGTCACCGACCGGGCGCCACACGTACACCGATAACCGCCCCACTCCGCACCGCGAGGAGCACCACCATGACCGTCACCACCCTCGACCCCAAGACTGCCCTGGTCGTCGTCGACCTCCAGAAGGGCATCGCCTCCCTGCCCACCGTCCCCCACCCGGCCGCCGACGTCGTGGCGCGCTCCGTCGAGCTCGCCGCCGCCTTCCGCGCCAGGGGCCTGCCCGTCGTGTTCGTACGAGTCACCGGCGGCGCCCCCGGCCGTACCGAGGGTCCCGCGCGCGGCGGGCAGCCGGCCGCCGACTGGGCCGACCTCCTGCCCGAACTGGGCGTCCAGGACAGCGACATCGTGGTCATCAAGCAGCAGTGGGGCGCCTTCTACGGCACCGATCTCGACCTCCAGCTGCGCCGCCGGGGCGTCACCCAGGTCGTGGTGACCGGTATCGCCACCAGCATCGGCGCCGAGTCCACCGCCCGCGCCGCGCACGAGCACGGTTACCACGTCACCGTCGCCGTCGACGCGGTCGCCGACATGGACGAGGGCGCGCACCGCAACAGCGTCGAGAAGATCTTTCCCAGGCTCGGCGAGACCGGCACCACCGAGGCGATCGTGAAGCTCCTCGGCTGACGCACCACCGCTGACGTACCACAGCCGGGAGGGGCCCGGAATGATGGGCCCCTCCCGTATCCGCGCGGCTAAGAGGTCCGCATTCACGCGGCTAAGAGGTCCGCGCGGCCTCTAAATCACTCGCCGCGCCGCCGGATCTTGTTGCCCAGCCACACCAGCGGGTCGTACTTCCGGTCCACGGCCCGTTCCTTGAGAGGAATCAGCGCGTTGTCGGTGATCTTGATGTTCTCCGGGCACACTTCCGTACAGCATTTGGTGATGTTGCAGTAGCCGAGGCCGTGCTCGTCCTGGGCGGTCTTCTTCCGGTCGAGCCCCGATTCCTCCGCCGCGTCCAGCGGATGCATGTCCAGCTCGGCCACCCGCATCAGGAAGCGCGGCCCGGCGAACGCGGTCTTGTTCTCCTCGTGGTCGCGCACCACATGGCAGGTGTCCTGGCACAGGAAGCACTCGATGCACTTACGGAACTCCTGCGAGCGGTCCACATCCACCTGCCGCATCCGGTACTCACCGGCGGCGACCCCCGGCGGCGGCACGAACGCCGGCACCTCCCGCGCCTTCGCGTAATTGAAGGACACGTCCGTCACCAGATCCCGGATCACCGGGAAGGCCCGCAGTGGGGTGATCGTGATCGTCTCCTCGCGCGAGAAGACGGACATCCGGGTCATGCACATCAGCCTCGGCCGGCCATTGATCTCCGCGCTGCACGAACCGCACTTGCCCGCCTTGCAGTTCCAGCGCACCGCCAGATCCGCCGCCTGGGTCGCCTGGAGCCGGTGGATGATGTCGAGGACCACCTCACCGTCGTTCACCTCGACGGCGAAGTCCTTCAGCTCACCGCCGTCGGCGTCGCCCCGCCAGACCCGGAACTTCGCCTCGTATGCGGTCGACGCGCTCGCGCTCGTACCCGTACTCGCACTCACTCGTGAAGCTCCTCTTCGGCGAGGTACTTGACCAGCTCTTCCTTGTCGAACAGGGCGAGCAGGTCTGGACGTATGGGCTCGGTCGTCCGGCGCGTCAGCGCGATCCGGCCGGCCGTGGGATCGGTGGCCGCGCTCTCCTGCGTACCGGCGAGCCGGCAGTACAGATTGACCCGGCGCCAGTCGGGGGCCATGCCGGGCCAGTCCTCCCGGGTGTGGCCGCCCCGGCTCTCGGTACGTTCCAGGGCCGCCCGTGCGACGCACTCGCTGACCAGCAGCATGTTCCGCAGGTCGAGCGCGAGGTGCCAGCCGGGGTTGAACTGGCGGTGGCCCTCGACCCCGGCCCGGCCCGCCCGTACGCGCAGCTCGGCCAGCTTCTCCAGCGCCTGCTCCATCTCCGTCTCGCGCCGGATGATGCCGACCAGGTCGTTCATCGTCTGCTGGAGCTCTTGATGGAGGGTGTACGGATTCTCCGCGGGCCGGCCACCGGGACCGCCCGCGCCACCGGGACCGCCCGCGTCACCGGGACCGCCCGCGTCACCCCGCGACGTCTCACCCGCGCTGAACGGGCGCAGCGCCTCGGCCGCCGCCGCGTCGATCTGCCCCTCGTCCAGGGCCGGGCGTACGTCGAGCCCGGCCGCGTACGCGGCGGCGTGCAGCCCCGCCCGCCGGCCGAAGACCAGCAGATCGGAGAGGGAGTTCCCGCCGAGCCGGTTGGAACCGTGCATTCCGCCCGCGACCTCGCCCGCCGCGTACAGCCCGGCGACCCCGGGCGCGGCGGCGGTCTCCGAGTCGACGGCGATCCCGCCCATCACGTAGTGACAGGTGGGGCCGACCTCCATCGCCTCCGCCGTGATGTCGACATCCGCCAGTTCCTTGAACTGGTGGTACATCGAAGGCAGCCGGCGCCGGACCACCTCGGCGGGCATCCGCGTCGAGACATCGAGGAAGACACCGCCGTGCGGAGAGCCGCGGCCCGCCTTGACCTCGGAGTTGATGGCGCGGGCCACTTCGTCGCGGGGGAGGAGTTCGGGGGGACGGCGGTTGTGGTCCGGGTCCTCGTACCAGCGGTCGCCCTCGTCCTCCGACTCCGCGTACTTCTCCTTGAAGACATCCGGGATGTAGTCGAACATGAACCGCTTGCCCTCGGAATTGCGCAGCACCCCGCCGTCGCCGCGTACCGATTCGGTGACCAGGATGCCCTTGACCGAGGGCGGCCAGACCATTCCGGTCGGGTGGAACTGCACGAACTCCATATTGAGGAGCGGAGCGCCCGCGAGCAGCGCCAGCGCGTGGCCGTCGCCGGTGTACTCCCAGGAGTTCGAGGTCACCTTGAAGGACTTGCCGATGCCGCCCGTGGCGAGTACGACGGACGGGGCCTCCAGCACGAAGAAGCGGCCGGATTCCCGCTCGTAACAGAAGACGCCCGCGACCCGGCCGCCGTCGTCCGCGCCGCCGTCCCCCGGGCCGCCCTCCTTGAGGATCCGGGTGACCGTGCACTCCTGGTAGACCTTGATCCGCGCCTCGTAGTCCCCGTACTCGCGGAAGTCCTCCTGCTGCAACGCGACGATCTTCTGCTGGAGCGTGCGGATGAGCTCCAGCCCCGTACGGTCACCGACATGGGCGAGGCGCGGGTACTCATGCCCGCCGAAGTTGCGCTGGGAGATCTTTCCGTCGGGTGTACGGTCGAACAGCGCGCCCCAGGTCTCCAGCTCCCAGACGCGGTCCGGCGCCTCCTGGGCGTGCAGCTCCGCCATCCGCCACTGGTTGAGGAACTTCCCGCCGCGCAGGGTGTCGCGGAAGTGCACCCGCCAGTTGTCGCCGGAGTTCACATTGCCCATGGAGGCGGCGATCCCGCCCTCGGCCATCACCGTATGGGCCTTGCCGAAGAGGGACTTGCAGATGACGGCGGTACGAGCGCCCCGCTCGCGCGCCTCGATGGCAGCGCGCAGGCCCGCACCTCCCGCACCCACCACCACGACGTCCCACTGCCGGCGTTCGAGTTGCGTCATATCGGATGGCTCTCCCTAAAAAGAGGCGCGGATCGTCAGAAGAGGCTCGGCGAGGCTCAGAAGAGGCGGGGGTCGTCGAAGGCTCCTGTGGCCAGCAGGTACACGTAGAAGTCGCAGAGGGCGACGCTGATCAACGAGGCCCACGCGAGCTGCATATGGCGGTTGTTGAGCTTCCCGGCCCAGCCCCACAGCCGGTAGCGCACCGGATGCTTCGAGAAGTGCCGCAGCCGGCCGCCGATGATGTGCCGGCAGGAGTGGCAGGAGAGCGTGTACGCCCAGATCAGCACAGTATTGGCGAGGAAGATCAGCGAGCCCAGACCCATATGGCCCCAGGCGTACTCCTCGTCCCGGAACGTGAGCACGGCGTCGTACGTGAGGATGCCGGCGACCGGCACGGCCGCGTAGAAGAAGTACCGGTGGATGTTCTGCAGGATCAGCGGGAAGCGGGTCTCGCCGGTGTACTTCGCGTGGGGCTCGGCGACGGCGCAGGCGGGCGGCGAGGCCCAGAAGCCGCGGTAATACGCCTTGCGGTAGTAGTAGCAGGTCAGCCGGAAGCCCAGCGGGAAGATCAGGATCAGCAGCGCGGGGGACAGGCCCCACCAGCTGCCGAAGATCTCCCAGTTGGGGCCGCCGCGCATCGGCGCGCAGTTCTCCGCCAGACAGGGCGAGTAGAACGGCGAGACATACGGCGCCGCGTAGTAGTCGCTGTTCGCGAACGCCCGCCAGGTCGAGTACACGATGAAGGCGAACAGTCCGGCGGCGGTCATGGCGGGCGCCAGCCACCAGCGGTCCGTCCGCAGATGGCGGGGCGCGATGGCGGCGCGCGAGGCGCCGTGCACGCCCGTACCGCCGGATACGCCCGTACTGACAGCCGGAGGTTCGGTACCGGTGGCCAACGAGGACTCCTGACTGCTAGGGAGCTCGCCGGTCGCGTACGCCCAGGCCCTCGTCGTCCGAGTCCGTCCACAGCGCGCTGTCGTACGGAGTGTCGGGGATGGTCACCAGGTCTTCGACGCGACCGGCCGGCTGGGGTCGGGACTCGTTCTCTCGCAGGAGCGCGAGATTCTGCTCCAACCGTCCGACCGTCCGGACCAGGTCGTCCAGGCATCGCTTGACCGCTGTCAGATCGTCTTGCAGGGACATGAGTTGCCCTCACTTCCACGGTGTCGGGTGGCATGCGGGGATCGCGAGGGTCACCCCTCGGACGGCTCTCTTGTGCGCCTGACTGTGTTCCGTGCGCCTGCGAGTGTTCCGCGTCACATCCCCTGTTGTGAAGCGGTAGGTCACTAGTTTCTGCCGAGCCGGTCCGTCCCGGGACCGCTTTGAGCCAAGAGCCGGGGCCGGGCGCGTTGGGCCGCTCGGGTGGGTTTGGCGGCACGTAACGCCGTGTCTGCGCCGCCGCTGACTCGCGGTCCCCTTCAGTGAGTGGGCAAATAGGTGTGATCATCTCTAAATTCCACAAACAGGACGAAGAGGTACAAGCCATGTCCCACGTCGGCGCCCCACGCGGGAGGACATGCTCCCGAACGCTCCGCTCCCGAACTCTCCGCTCCGTCGCGCTTCTCACCACCGGTGTGCTCGCCCTGTCCGCGTGCACCTCGGAGGAGGACGGGAGCGAGCCCTCGGCCGCCGCCGCCCCGGACATCTCGGCCGTGAAGCGTGACGGGGTCGCGCAGGGCGGCACCATGCACTGGGCGGTCGACACCATGCCCGCGACACTCAACAGCTACCAGGCCGACGCGGACGCGGCCACGAGCCGGATCGCCGGTGCCGTACTGCCCGCCCTCTTCACACTCGACAAAAGCGGCAGGCCCCAGCGGAACCCCGACTATCTGGAAACCGCCAAGATCGTCGAGCGCGAGCCCAAGCAGGTCGTGCTCTACAAGCTCAACCAGCAGGCGGTGTGGAGCAACGGCCGGGAGATCGGGGCACCGGACTTCGTGGCGCAGTGGCGTGCGCTGCGCGGCAAGGACTCCGCGTACTGGACGGCACGCAACGCCGGGTACGAGCGGATCGAGAAGATCGAGCGCGGTGCCAACAACCTTGAGGTCAAGGTCACCTTCAACAAGCCGTACGCCGACTGGGAGTCGCTGTTCAGCCCGCTCTACCCCAAGGACGTGATGGGGACGCCCAACGCGTTCAACGACGGTGCCAGGAAGAACCTGAAGGTGACGGCAGGGCCCTTCACCGTCAAGAAGGTGGACAGCAAGGCCAAGGAGACCACGCTCGCCCGTAACCCCCACTGGTGGGGAGAGCCCGCCAAGCTCGACCAGCTGATCATGCGCACGGTGCCCAGAGGTGAGAGCGCGGCGGCGCTCGCGGCCCGCAAGGTCGACATCGTCGAGATCGACAGCAGCGTGGTGAAGCGCATGGCCCTGGCGGAGAAGGACGCCGAGTCCGGCGGCGGACAGCCGCTCACCCACGGTCCTGGCGTCAACGTCACCCCGGGCTCCGCGCTCCGGTCCTGGGCGCTGGTCAACGGCTCCGACGAGGAGCGGGCCGAGGAGGCGATGGAGGCGCGCAAGCGGAAGGCCGAGTCCATCGTGCGGTACGCGCGGGAGCAGAAGGGACTGCGCGGCTGGGAGGTCCGCAAGTCGCTGGAGCCCGCGTTCACGCAGCTCGCGCTGAACGGCGAGTCGGGACCGCTCGCGGATGAGCGGGTACGGCGGGCGGTGGCCCGCGCGATCAACCGCCAGGAGCTGGCCGACACGGTGCTCAAGCCGCTCGGACTGCCCGCGAATCCGCCCGGTAGCCATCTGGCGCTGATGGGCCAGAAGGCGTACGCGGACAGCAGCGAGGCGCTTGGCAAGCAGGACACCCTTGAGGCGCAGGCTCTGCTGGCCGACGCCGGCTGGACGCCGGACGGTGCCAAGAAGAAGGTGACCGCCAAGGCCGGCAGCAAGGCCCAGAAGAAGCCCGTGGAGGGCGAGGAGGGCGACGAGGAGCTGACCGAGGAAGAGGCGGAGGCGGCGGCCGAGGCGGCGGCCCAGGCGAAGCGGCCCGACGCCAAGACCGAAGAGGCCGAGAAGAAGAAGGCCGAGGAGCAGAAGCGGAAGTACGAGGAGAAGGCCGCGGCCGAGGAGAAGAAGAAGGGCGACAAGAACGACGACAAGGACGCGGCCCGCGACGTCCCCTCCGACGAGGGCCTGTACATCGTCGGCGACAACAAGCCCGGCAGGACGGCCCCCCGCCCCGAGTCCGCCACGCATGTCCTCGCCCCCGCGTCCGTCGCCCGCATCCAGGGCGTCGCGCTGCTCCGGCAGGCCGACGCCGTGGACGACTCCGACAAGAAGCCGGGTGGTGTGGCGGGCGCCTACGCCCCGCGTGGCACGGCCGCTCCCTCCCCGTCCCCCTCCGTCGCGACCGTCCCGAGCGGCCCGCTCGGGAAGGACGGAAAGCAGCTCAGCCTGCGCTTCGTACTGCCCGCGGGCGCGGGCGCCGAGTCGCTGCGCTCCGTCGGTGAGCGGATCTCGCGGATGCTCCGGCGCATCGGTGTCGGTACGGAGATCAGCAAGGTCGCGGACGAGGAGTACTTCAAGGACCACGTCGCCTCGGGCCACTACGACCTGGCCCTCTACTCCTGGCCGGCCAGCGCCTTCCCGGCGACCGACGGCCGGCCGATCTACGCCAAGCCCGTGCCCGCCAGCGACGGTTCGCTGCTGGTGGAGCAGAACTACACCCGCGTCGGTACGGACCACATCGACCAGCTCTTCGCCAGCGCCGCCGCCGAGCTGAACGAGGGCAAGTCCCGCGATCTGGTCAGGCAGGCCGACGCCCGCATCTGGGCCGCGGCCGGATCCATCCCCCTCTACCAGCGCCCGCAGCTGGTCGCGGTGAAGCCGACGGTCGTGAACGCGGGAGCCTTCGGCTTCCAGACCCCCCGCTACCAGGACATCGGATTCAAGGAGGGCGGGGCCGCCGGCCCGGACACCAAGAAGAAGAAGTAGCGAAGAACCGGCGACAAAAGCGGCAACGGAAGCGTACATCCGGCGAAGACCGAGAGAAGAAAAAACGGTCCTGTTTCCGAAATCGCAGGTCAGAGCCTGCTCGGAAGCTCAGAGTCCCATCAATTCGCTTGCCCGCCGGCCCCCCCCGGCGGGCAAGCTCGTTTCTGCCCTGACCCGGGCAGCTCCGCACCCTCCCGCGCATCCCCAGGCGCCCCCGCACAGCCCCAGCACAGCCCCCGCACACCGTGATTTCGGCCTCTCCGATCGGGCTGGGAAGCCCGCGACGCCTCGGCCCCGTACCATGGGACTAGCCGTGGCGTGTCCGCCCGGCGGGCGTACGAGGAAACAACGCCGCATCCCACGATCGAGAGAAGCGCCAGCCAGCATGCCCACGCGCCACGACATCCGTAACGTCGCCATCGTCGCCCACGTCGACCATGGCAAGACCACTCTGGTCGACGCCATGCTGAAGCAGGCCGGAGCCTTCGCCGCGCACGCCGCCGAGCACCTCGACGACCGGATGATGGACTCGAACGACCTGGAGCGTGAGAAGGGCATCACGATCCTGGCCAAGAACACGGCCGTGAAGTACCACCCGAAGACGGGTGGCGACCCCATCACGATCAACATCATCGACACCCCCGGCCACGCCGACTTCGGCGGCGAGGTCGAGCGCGGACTGTCGATGGTCGACGCCGTCGTGCTCCTCGTCGACGCCTCGGAAGGCCCGCTTCCGCAGACCCGCTTCGTGCTCCGCAAGGCGCTCCAGGCGAAGATGCCGGTCATCCTCTGCATCAACAAGACGGACCGCCCGGACTCCCGGATCGCCGAGGTCGTCGACGAGACGTACGACCTCTTCCTGGACCTGGACGCGACCGAGGAGCAGATCGAGTTCCCGATCGTCTACGCCTGCGCGCGGGACGGCGTCGCCTCGCTGACCAAGCCGGAGGACGGTACGGTCCCGGCCGACAGCGACAGCCTGGAGCCGTTCTTCAGCACGATCCTGTCGCACGTACCGGCTCCGGAGTACGACGAGGAGGCGCCGCTCCAGGCGCACGTCACCAACCTGGACGCCGACAACTTCCTCGGCCGTATCGCGCTGTGCCGCGTCGAGCAGGGTGAGCTGAAGAAGGGCCAGACCGTCACCTGGATCAAGCGTGACGGTACGAAGTCCAACGTCCGTATCACCGAGCTGCTGATGACCGAGGCTCTTACCCGCAAGCCGGCCGAGAAGGCCGGTCCTGGCGACATCTGCGCCATCGCCGGTATCCCGGACATCATGATCGGCGAGACCCTGGCCGACCCGGAGAACCCGATCGCGCTGCCGCTGATCACGGTCGACGAGCCCGCGATCTCGATGACCATCGGTACGAACACCTCGCCGCTGGTCGGCAAGGGCGGCAAGGGCCACAAGGTCACCGCCCGCCAGGTCAAGGACCGTCTCGACCGCGAGCTGATCGGTAACGTCTCGCTCCGTGTCCTGGACACCGAGCGCCCCGACGCCTGGGAGGTCCAGGGCCGCGGCGAGCTGGCGCTGGCGATCCTCGTCGAGCAGATGCGGCGTGAGGGCTTCGAACTGACCGTCGGCAAGCCCGAGGTGGTCACCAAGCAGGTCGACGGCAAGACGCACGAGCCGATCGAGCGCATGACGATCGACTCCCCCGAGGAGCACCTCGGCGCCATCACGCAGCTGATGGCGACGCGCAAGGGCCGTATGGAGACCATGACCAACCACGGCTCGGGCTGGATCCGCATGGAGTGGATCGTTCCGTCACGTGGACTCATCGGCTTCCGTACGGAGTTCCTGACCCAGACGCGTGGTACGGGCATCGCCCACTCGATCTTCGAGGGCCACGAGCCGTGGTTCGGCGAGCTGCGCACCCGCCACAACGGCTCGCTGGTGGCGGACCGTTCGGGCTCGGTGACGCCGTTCGCGATGGTCAACCTCCAGGAGCGCGGTGTCATCTTCACCGAGGCCGGCACCGAGGTCTACGAGGGCATGATCGTCGGTGAGAACTCGCGCGCCGACGACATGGACGTGAACATCACCAAGGAGAAGAAGCTCACCAACATGCGCGCCGCCTCCGCGGACACCACGGAGAACGTGGTGCCGGCGCGGAAGCTCTCCCTGGAGCAGTCCCTGGAGTTCTGCCGCGACGACGAGTGCATCGAGGTCACCCCGGAGACGGTCCGGATCCGCAAGGTCGTCCTGGACCAGAAGCAGCGCGGCCGTACCGCCTCGCGCGCGAAGCACGCCTGAGGCGACGGGCGCACGCCTGACGCGACGGGGGCGGGCGTACGGCGCCTGCCGCCCGGACAGTACGACGGCCCGGCCACCGCGGATGCGCGGCGGCCGGGCCGTCGCCCGTTCCGTATCCGTTCCGCGTCCGTTCCGTGTGCGAGGGCAGCGGGGCGGAATCGGAATGGCATCGGAAACCGGACGGAATCACGCGGCTCTGGAGCGTGACGATTCCGATGACTTCGCGGCGGCTTGACGTCAAGTTCGTTTTTGTGGGCAGCGTCCGATTATCGGCGGGTGGTCACCGGATGGTGTGTTAACGGTCCGTTTCGCGGGTGTCTGCCTGGGCTAACTTTGTCCGGATTTCGGGCGGACGGGGGGTGTCGATGTTGCCAAAACGAGACCCTTTAAGTGTGGTTTACGGCCCGGTCGTACTTAATAGTTGGCCATTGAGCTCGGGTCAATGGGTCATGCGCTGTGGGGGGCGTGGGCTCACGAGCACACTTCGGGGTTACTTGAAAACGCGTGCTGTCAGGGGTGTCAGCGCGCGTAGACAGTGCCCTTCTTGTTGTGACAAGTGGACTCATGAGGAGGACCCCATGCGTGGTGCCATCAGCACCAAATGGGTCGGGCGCGCGGTAGTGATCCCCACGGGGGACGAGCGATCGTGACAAGTCCAGTACAGACCGAGGGCGCCGAGGCGTCCACCGTCCCCGACGCCAAGGGTGGGTCGAAGGACGGGACCCAGGAGGCCAAGACGCTGACCGGGCTCTCTCCCGGGCAGTTGATGTGGCGCCGCTTCAAGCGTGACCGTACCGGGGTCATCGCCGCCGTCGTCGTCATCTTCTTCTTCGTGATCGCGTTGCTCGCGCCGGTGATCAAGATGGTGTACGGCAAGGACCCATACACCCTGTACGGCCAGGACAGTCTTGATCTGCTCGACGAGTTCAACATGCCGACCGGCACCTTCGGCGGCATTTCCGCCGATCACTGGTTCGGTATCGAGCCCAACCTCGGCCGCGATGTGTTCATGCAGCTGATCTACGGCATGCGCACCTCGATCTACACCGCCATGGCGGCGACCATCCTCATGGTCGTCGTGGGTGTGCTGATCGGGCTCGTCGGTGGTTACTACGGCGGCAAGGTCGACTACTGGCTGGGCCGGCTGACGGACTTCCTGCTGGGTTTCCCCAGCCAGTTGTTCTTCATCGCCTCGATGCCGGTGGTCGTGGCCGCGTTCGTACGTCCGGACGAGGAGACCCCCACGGCTCTCCGCGCCGGAGCGATCATCGCGGTGCTCTCGTTCCTGGGCTGGATGGGTCTGTCCCGGTTGATCCGCGCCGCCACTCTCTCCCTGCGCGAGCGGGAGTTCGTGGAGGCCGCCAAGATCGCGGGTGCTTCGCCCTGGCGCATCATCCGCAAGGAGCTGCTGCCGAATCTGGTCACACCGATCCTGGTGCAGGCCACGCTGCTGCTTCCGTCCACCATCCTCTCGGTGGCCTTCCTCTCCTTCGTGGGTGTCGGCTTCGTCGAACCCACGCCTGACTGGGGCCGGATGTTCGCCACGGGGGCCGACATCTACGAGCAGGACCCCGCCTACATGGTCTTCCCGGGTGTCGCCATGGTCATTTTCGTCGTGGCGTTCAACCTCCTGGGCGACTCGGTCCGGGACGCCTTCGACCCGAAGTCCGGACGCTGACGTTCAGCTGAGGGGACAGCTGCCACCCGGGCGCCGGTCCGTGCCGGATGCGCCAGGCAGCACAGTTGGATCACTACTGACAGATAGGTACTCATCACCATGAGCATCTTTGGCACGCGCAAGACACGTGCTGTCGTCGTCGCCCTGGCGGCCGGCTCGCTGGCGCTGACCGCCTGTGGCGGCAACAACAGCGGCAGTGACAGCAAGGACAAGAGCAAGACGCAGGAGGACGCCGCCAAGCAGTCGGCGGCCGTCACCTACGGCGACGCCAAGGCATCCACCGGCCCGGCCGCGGAGGTCCCCGGGGCCAAGCCCGGCGGGACCATGACCGTCTTCCAGGAGGCCGACTTCTCCCACCTGGACCCGGCCCAGACCTATGTCAGTGACGGCAAGCTGCTCGACCGTCTGCTCCAGCGCGGCCTGACGCAGTACCAGGAGGACGACGAGGGCAAGCAGACCCTCGTCGGCGACCTGGCCACCGACTCCGGCACGGCGAGCGACGGCGGCAAGACCTGGACCTTCACGCTCAAGGACGGGCTGAAGGACCAGAACGGTTCCGCGATCACCTCGGCCGACATCCGCCACAGCATCGAGCGGATGTACGCCCCGTTCATCACGGACGGCCCGACCTACGTCCAGCAGTGGCTGTCCGGCACGGGCACCACGTACCGCAAGGCGCTGCCCGACGGCCCGTACAAGGGCAAGCACCTGCCCGACTCGGTCCTCGCGACCCCCGACGCCAAGACGGTCGTCTTCAAGTTCAAGGAAGCGCAGCCCGACCTGCCGCAGGCGCTCGCGATGCCCGGCTACTCGGTGGTGCCCGAGAAGACGGACACCAAGGAGAAGTACGACACGGCCCCGGTCGCGACCGGCCCGTACAAGATCGCTGAGTTCAAGCCGGGCAAGTCGATGAAGCTCGTCAAGAACACGAACTGGGACCCGAAGACCGACTCGGTCCGGCACCAGTACGTCGACGGCTTCAACCTTGAGTACAACCACGACGACGACGACCAGACCAAGACCCTGCTGGCCGACCGCGGCGAGGCCAAGAACACCGTGATGTTCACGGGTCAGGTCTCCACCAACCAGGTGCGCAACGTCGTCGAAGACCCCGAAGCGATGAAGCGCACGATCCAGGGCTACGCGCCCTACGTGTGGCAGCTGAACTTCAACCTGGACCGGATGAAGGACAAGAAGGTCCGGGACGCCATCACCTACGCCCTGCCGAGCGCGCAGATCTACAAGCTCGACGGTGGTGCGTACGGCGGTGAGACCGCGACCGGTCTGATGTCCCCGACCACCCCGGGTTACGAGAAGGGCTACGACCCCTTCGGCAAGCTGAAGAAGCCGAACGGTGACGTCGAGAAGGCCAAGGCGCTGATCAAGGAAGCCGGCGCCGAGGGCCAGAAGGTCGTCTACGCGTACAGCAACACCCCGGTCCGCCAGCAGCAGGCCGTTGTCATCGCCGACCGTCTGAAGGCCATCGGCCTTGAGGTCGTCAAGAAGGAGATCGACTCCGCCACCTGGTACGAGCAGGTCGGCAAGGTCAACAACGGTCTCGACCTCTACATGACCGGCTGGGGCCAGGACTGGCCGTCCGCCTCCACGGTCTTCCCGCCGCTGTACGACGGCACGCAGCTGCAGGACGGCTCGTCGATCTACTCGCACATCAACGACCCCAAGGTCAACTCGGAGATCGCCCGCATCCTGAAGATCACGGACCCGGCCGAGGCCCAGAAGGCGTGGACCGCGCTGCACCACGACATCGTGGAGCGGATCAACCCGGCGGCGCCGATCTACTACACCAAGGTGTTCCAGATCTTCGGCTCCAACGTCGGTGGCCTCCGCTACTCGTCGGACTCCAGCTACGTCGACGTCACGCGTCTGTACCTGAAGAAGTAAGCACCGCGTAGGCAGGACCCGGAGGTGCGCACACGGCGGAGTGCGCACCTCCGGGCCGCCGATCCTCTCCTCTCGACCCCCTCCTCACAGCCGCCGTCCTGAGAGCAGCGACCAGCCATGCTTCAATTCCTCCTTCGCCGGACGTTCGGCGCAGTCCTGACCCTCTTTCTGATCAGTGCCGTCACGTTCTTCATGTTCTTCGCCATCCCGCAGGACCCGGCTCTGCTCGCGTGTGGAAAGAACTGCACTCCGGACGCGCTGGCGGTCATTCACCAGAACCTCGGCCTCGACAAGCCGGTGCCGGTGCAGTTCTGGAACTTCATGGTCGGTATCTTCGCCGGCCGGGACTTCGCGGTCGGGCACTGCGCGGCGCCCTGTTTCGGAATCTCCTTCAACAACCAGCAGCTGGTGTGGGACACGATCGTCGACCGGTTCCCCCTGACGCTCTCCCTCTCCATCGGCGGCCTCATCGTCTTCCTGATCGTCGGCCTGGGCGCCGGCATGATGGCCGCGTGGAAGAAGGGCACCGCCACCGACAAGGCGTTCAGCTCCGCCTCGCTGGTGCTCAGCTCGCTCCAGATCTACTTCCTCGGCCCGGTCGTGCTCGGACTCTTCGTCTACAGCACCGGATGGCTCGACAAGCCGAAGTGGGTCCCGATCACCGAGAGCCCGAGCGCCTGGTTCATGGGCCTGCTGATCCCCTGGTTCGTGATGTCGGTGATCTTCACCGCCAACTACACCCGTATGTCACGGTCGACCATGATCGAGCAGCTCCAGGAAGAACATGTCAGAGCGGCCCGTGCCAAGGGCATGACCAGCCGCTACGTCTTCTTCCGCTACGCGTGGCGCGGCTCGCTCATCCCGATCGTCACCATTCTCGGAATGGACCTCGGCGCGCTCTTCGGCGGTGCGATGGTCACGGAGATCACCTTCGGGCTGCCGGGTATCGGTCTGCTCGCCCGTGACTCGGTTCTCAACAAGGACCTGCCGCTGACCATGGGCGTGATGATCGTCAGCGCCGCCTTCATCCTTCTGTTCAACGTCATCGTGGACGCGATGTACGCCCTTATCGACCCGCGCGTGCGTCTGTCCTAGGAGAACGACCGTGACCACACTCACCAAGACCGAGGACGCCCCGGCCCCGACCGAGCCGGACGCGTTCCTGTCGGTGCGCGACCTGCGCGTCCACTTCTCCACCGAGGACGGCATCGTCAAGGCCGTGGACGGGCTCTCCTTCGACCTGGCGCGCGGCAAGACGCTCGGCATTGTCGGGGAGTCGGGCTCCGGCAAGTCCGTGACCAACCTGTCCATCCTGGGACTGCACAACCCGCAGTCCACCGAGATCACCGGTGAGATCCTGCTGGACGGCCAGGACCTCACGGACGTCTCGTCCAAGGAGCTCGAAAGGCTCCGCGGCAACAAGATGGCGATGATCTTCCAGGACGCGCTGACCGCCCTGTCGCCGTACTACACCGTCGGCCGGCAGATCGCCGAACCGTTCATGAAGCACACCGGCGCCAGCAAGAAGGAGGCCCGCGCGCGGGCCATCGAGATGCTGGGCAAGGTCGGTATCCCCGACCCGAAGAACCGGGTCGACGACTACCCGCACCAGTTCTCCGGCGGTATGCGGCAGCGCGCCATGATCGCCATGTCGCTGGTGTGCAACCCCGAACTGCTGATCGCCGACGAGCCGACCACGGCTCTGGACGTCACCGTCCAGGCGCAGATCCTCGATCTGCTCAAGGATCTCCAGCAGGAGTTCGGCTCCGCGATCATCCTGATCACCCATGACCTCGGCGTGGTCGCCAATATCGCCGACGACCTGCTGGTGATGTACGCGGGCCGGGCCGTGGAGCGCGGCTCTGTCCGTGAGGTCCTCAAGCAGCCGGAGCACCCCTACACCTGGGGCCTGCTCGGCTCGATGCCGCGACTCTCCTCCGATGTGAGTGAGCCGCTGCGGCCCATCCCGGGCACTCCGCCCAGCCTGTTGAACCCGCCCACCGGCTGTGCGTTCAACCCGCGGTGCGACTACGTCGACCTGGTCGACGGTGGCCGCTGCACGCACGAGCGCCCGCTGCTGCCCGAGGGACGCGGCTCCGCGTGCCATCTGACGGCGGAGCGCAAGCAGCAGGTTTTCATCGAGAAGATTCAGCCCCGGCTGGGCTGATGTACCAGCGACTGGGGCTATGACCATGAGCGAGAAGAACACGAACACCACCGTCACGGACGCGGTTCCGCCGCAGCGTGACCCGTCGACCGAGCCCTTGCTCGAAGTGAAGGGCCTGACCAAGCACTTCCCGATCTTCGGCGGCTTCCCCATCAAGCGGCGGGTCGGCGCGGTCCAGGCCGTCGACGGCGTGTCCCTGAGCGTCTACCCGGGCGAGAGCCTGGGCCTGGTCGGTGAGTCGGGCTGCGGCAAGTCGACCACGGGCCGGCTGCTGACCCGGCTGCTGGAGCCGACCGGCGGCACGATCACGTACAACGGCCAGGACATCACCCGGGCCAACCGCAAGCAGCTGGCGCCGATCCGGTCCGAGATCCAGATGATCTTCCAGGACCCGTACGCCTCGCTGAACCCGCGGCAGACCGTCGGCACGATCATCTCCAGCCCGATGGAGATCAACGGCATCAAGCCGGCCGGCGGCCGTGAGGCCCGGGTGCGTGAGCTGCTGGAGATCGTCGGTCTCAACCCGGAGCACTACAACCGCTTCCCGCACGAGTTCTCCGGCGGTCAGCGCCAGCGCATCGGTGTCGCCCGCGCGCTCGCGCTGGAGCCGAAGCTGATCGTGGCGGACGAGCCGGTCTCGGCCCTCGACGTCTCCATCCAGGCGCAGGTCGTCAACCTGCTCCAGGATCTCCAGCGCGACCTGGGGATCGCCTTCGTCTTCATCGCCCATGACCTGGCGATCGTGCGGTACTTCTCGGAGCGCGTCGCGGTGATGTACCTGGGCAAGGTGGTGGAGGTCGCGGACCGCGACTCGCTGTACAACCGCCCCCGCCACCCGTACACCCACGCGCTGCTTTCCGCGGTGCCCGAGGCGGACATCGACATCGCCAAGAGGGAGCGGATCCGGCTGGCCGGCGACGTACCCTCGCCGATCATGCCGCCGTCCGGGTGCCGGTTCCGTACCCGCTGCTGGAAGGCGCAGGACAAGTGCGCCACCGAAGAGCCGCCGCTGGTGCAGATCTCGGGCAGCGCGGACGGGCATCTGACGGCCTGTCACTTCCCGGAGGAGCCGACGACCGAGGCGCGCGAGGAGGATGTCGTACTCGACCCGGCGCTGGTGGCCATCGAGAAGGAACTGAACGACTGACCGGCTGGTCTGTTGTGGGCGGGGCCCGCGCCCGGGGAATGCCTCGGACGCGGGCCTTCGTGCTGCGCGGCATTCGTGTTGCGCGGCCTTCGTGCCGCGCGGGCCTTGTTACGCGGGTTCCGGCGGCCGGTGCGGTGATACAGGCGATTCCGTGGTCGCCTCGATCCCGGCGCGGACGAACGCGCGCGCCAGCTCCCCACGCCGGTGGAGCCACTCCTCGGTGCCCGGACCGTCCGCCGTTCCGTACCGCCGTCGGTGGATGTCCTCGACGACCGCCGCGGGCGCGCCCTGGGCACGCAGCTCGTCCAGCGCCTCCCGCTTGGTGACCAGCCGGCCGTCGCGCAATGTCACGGAGGCGCGCGCGAACGTCAGCATGGCCGCGTCCACCCAGGCGTCATGGACCCAGAGCTCCGGCTTGGCGGTCACGGGCAGCCAGTAGTCGCGCAGATCGCGGCGGATGAAGTCCGTCAGCTCCGCGTCGCTCACCCCGGGCAGCTCGCCGACGGGGGAGGGCCCCGTCAACACCAGTGCGCCGGTGGTCAGTTCACGCCGCCCCACCGGACTCACGGGCCGCTCGAACCACTCGCCGAGCGCCCAGGTCGGATGAGACCGTCCGGCGTCCGCGGCGTCCTGCCGGGGCAGGTAGGTGCAGTGCAGCTTGTCGGCGAACGGCGCTTCGGCGAAGAGCCGTTGATGGAGGGCGCGCAGCCGCTCCCGCTGCGCGTCCGTCGGTTCGGTGCCGACGAGGGCCACCAGATCGAGATCGCTGCGGCCGGGCTGAAAATCCCCGAAGGCCAGTGAACCGTGCGCCCACAGGGCGACGAGCGGCACGGCGGCGGAGACGTCCGCCATGAATCGGTCGAGAAGTCGCGTCACCCCGGGCTCGGTCATGGGGCCACTCTCGCACGCGGAAGTCGTGCGTAACATCCGGCCGGGCCGAAGCGTGTTCCTGGCGAGAGGGAAGAGCGGACGAGGGAGTGGGAGCGGGGGGAAATATGCCGGACAGGATCGAAAGACCTGACAGGTCGGAGGAGTTCGACGCGTTCTACGCCGCCACGGCACGGCGTCTGGTCGCCGCGGTCTACGCGATGACCGGAGATCTGGCGGAGGCCGAGGACGCGGTTCAGGAAGCCTATGTGAGGGCGTGGCAGCGCTGGTCGAAGCTGACGCGCGAGGGTGATCCGCTGCCATGGGTGCGGACGGTCGCGATGCGGCTGGCGATCAGCACCTGGCGCAGGACGCGCAGTCGGCTGCGGGCGCATCTGCTGCATGGTCCGCAGGCGGATGTCCCAGGGCTTTCCGCGGACCGGGTCGCGCTGGTCGCGGCGCTGCGGGAGCTGAGCCCGGATCAGCGACGGGCGGTGGTGCTGCACCATCTGCTGGATCTGCCGGTGGATCAGGTGGCGCGGGAGACCGGCGTCTCGAACGGTGCGGTACGGACCCGGCTGAGCCGGGCCAGAAAGATCCTCGGCGAGCGGTTGGCCGATTCCAGTTCCAGTTCCAGTTCCACTTCCGGTTCAAGTGTTCTGCGCGAGGGGGTTGTCAGCCATGGCTGAGGTCGAAGAGGTCCTGGACGATGTGGCCATACGGATGCCGAGCGCCGCGGAGATCAGGGCCCGGGGCTCGCGGCGCCGGGCCCGCAGGCGGCTGAGCGCGGTGACGGCCGTCGCGGCGGTGGTGATAGCGGGCGGGTCATGGGTGCTGCAGCCGGGGCCGGGGGGCGACGAGGTACGGCCGGCGGCCCCGCCCGCGGAGGCGAATCCGTACAGGAAGAACGGCGTGGTCGAGACGATGGACGGCCGGGACGTGCCGTTGTTCGGTACGTATCACTGGAAGAAGGACAGCGATGCCTTCTTCGACGCGCTTCCGCTCCTCGGCTTCTCCGACGCCTGTCCATACACGCTGCCGCCGCCCAACGTGGAGATGATCGAGCAGTTCCGGTACAGCGCCGCGTACGACGGTGCCGGCACGGCTCTGGCCCGGCATCGCGTCATCGAGTACGACGACGCCGACCAGGCGGCCGAGGACCTGGCGGCGCTCCGCGACTCCATCGCCGCCTGTGGTCTGAAGCAGTACGGCGAGGGCAAGGACGCCTACTACGCCGGCAATGCCTCGAAGGGCGGTCAGTGGCTACGGGTCTCTGTGGAGCACGGCAGGACCTGGACCTCTGTCGTGGAGGTGCAGAGCACCTGGGAGTGATGCCCGATCCGCTCGGGGAAAAGCCGTTGCGCGACGGGCGCCCCCACCGGAAAGTAGCCTCCATGTCCCTTTTCATACGTCCCGCCACGCTCGACGACGCCCCCGCGATCTGTGAGCTGCTGAACGCCATCGACACCGTCGAGATCGGGAGGCCCGAGACCGGTCTCAACGAGGTGGAGGCCGACCTCCGCCATTCCGAGGTGCGGCTCGCGCGGGACTCCTGGCTGGCGTACGAGAGCGACCGGCTCGTCGGGTACGGACTGCTCTGGGACGACTCGGGCGCCGAGCGCATCGATATGGATCACTATGTGCTGCCGGACCGTCATGACGCGGCGGTCCGACTGTTCGAGCTGATGGAGGCCCGTGCCGTCGAGCGGGCCGGGGAGAACGGCGCCGGCCGGACCGTGGTCCATATGCAGCTCCATACCGAGCCCACCCTCGACACCGCGATCATCGAGAGCCGGGGCTGGGGGCGTGTGCGCCGGTATCAGGTGATGGTCCGTGAGGTGTCCCGGGAGGCCACGCCCGTGCCCGTGGCGCCGCCTGGGGTGACCCTGCGGGACTGTGTCGCGGAGGCGGACCGCCGGCTGGCGTACGAGCTGTGCGAGCGGACCTTCGCCGACCACTTCGACCACCAGCCCCGCACCTACCAGCAGTGGCTGGACGACCGGGAGGGCGACCGGCTCGACTGGTCGCTGGTCCGGATCGCCACCGTGGAGGGGCTCGGTGACGCCGGAGTCCTCGTCAGCCGTAACGACCGGGTGTCCAAGGGCTGGATCAGCATGATCGGGGTGCTCAAGGAGGCCCGTGGCCGGGGGCTCGGAGGCTATCTGCTGCGTCATTCCTTCGCGTCCTTCGCCGCCCTTGGCCGCGAGACCGTCGGGCTCGGGGTGGATACGGCGAATGCCACGGGCGCGCTGAAGCTGTACGAGGACAACGGCATGCGGGTGCACTTCGCCGTGGACACCTGGGAGGTCACTCTTCCGGTGTGACCCGGGCGAGTGGTTCCGATGGGGCGTTCGCGTTCCGGGACCGCGCCTACAGCCGCCATCACGACACGACTCATCACTGTAGGGGGTGTATTCGGGGGCGAATGGGAGGTGCGTCTGATGAGGGAGCCACTTCATGCGAGGACCCGCACACACCGGACGGGTCGCCTGCGCGGTGGCTGTCGTCCTCACCGCGTCGGGCTGTGGCGGGGCGTCCGACGTCATCGGTGGTCCCAACGGTGTGGTGCGTTCCTCCTGGGGTGATCCGCAGAATCCGCTGGAGCCCGCGAACACCAACGAGGTCCAGGGCGGCAAGGTCCTCGACATGGTCTTCCGGGGGCTCAAGCGGTACAACCCGAAGACCGGCAAGGCCGAGAACGCCCTCGCCGAGAAGATCGACACGACGGACTCGACCCACTTCACGGTCACCGTCAAGGACGGCTGGACCTTCAGCGACGGCGAGAAGGTCACCGCGAAGTCCTTCGTGGACGCCTGGAACTACGGGGCGTATCTCGACAACAACCAGAAGAACGCCTACTTCTTCCAGTACATCGACGGATACGACAAGGTCCACCCGGCCTCGGGGCAGCCCACCGCCCGGACCCTGTCGGGGCTGCGGGTCACCGGGCCCCGGACGTTCACGGTCAAGCTGTCGCAGCGGTTCTCCACCTGGCCGGACACTCTGGGGTACGCGGCGTTCGCGCCGCTTCCCAGGGCGTTCTACGACCACCACGCCGCCTGGCTCGCCAGGCCCGTCGGCAACGGCCCGTACACGGTGCGGAACTACACCAAGGGCTCCCAGATGTCGCTGCGCACCTGGAAGGGCTACCCGGGCGCCGACAAACCACGCAACGGCGGTGTGGATCTCGTGGTCTACACCGACAACAACACCGCCTACACCGATCTGGTCGCGGGAAACCTCGATCTGGTCGACGACATCCCCGCCTCACAGCTCAAGAACGTGCGCTCCGACCTCAGCGGCCGGTACATCAACAGCCCGGCCGGCATCATCCAGACCCTCGCCTTCCCGTACTACGACAAGGAGTGGAACACCGCGGGGGCCGCCAAGGTACGCACCGGGCTCTCCATGGCGATCAACCGCAAGCAGATCACCGACATGATCTTCCGCAGGACCCGCACCCCGGCGACCGACTGGACCTCCCCGGTCCTCGGCGCGGACGGCGGCTATCTGGCCGGGCTCTGCGGCAGGGCCTGCGAGTACGACGCCCCCGCGGCGAAGAAACTGATCAAGCAGGGCGGCGGCATCCCGCACGGCCGATTGACGATCACGTACAACGCCGACACCGGCTCCCACAAGGAGTGGGTCGACGCGGTCTGCAACAGCATCAACAACGCGCTCGGCAACGACAAGGCGTGTGCCGGCAGTCCGGTCGGCACCTTCGCGGACTTCCGCAACCGGATCGGCCGGCGGAAGCTGCGGGGGCCCTTCCGGGCGGGCTGGCAGATGGACTACCCGCTGATCCAGAACTTCCTCCAGCCGCTCTACTACACCAACGCCTCGTCCAACGACGGCAAGTGGAGCGATCCCCGGTTCGACCGGCTCATCGACGAGGCCAACGCCGACGCGGACACGAAGGCGGCGATCCGCACATTCCAGCAGGCGGAGGGCGTCGTACGGGACCGGATGGCGGCCATCCCGCTCTGGTACCAGAACGGCAGCGCCGGCTACTCGGACCGCGTCTCCCATGTCGAACTGAACCCCTTCAGCGTCCCGGTCTACAACGAGATCACGGTCAGCTGACGCCCGGGGCCGCCCACGCCCTCCCCCGAACCCCGGAGCTCTCCATGGGACGTTATGTGATCCGGCGTCTGCTGCAGATGATCCCCGTCTTCATCGGCGCCACCCTGCTGATCTTCCTGATGGTCAATGTGATGGGCGACCCCATCGCCGGTCTCTGCGGGGAGCGGCAGTGCGATCCGGCCACCGAGGCACGGCTGCGCCAGGAGTTCGGCCTCGATAAGCCGGTGTGGCAGCAGTACCTCACCTATATGGGACATGTCTTCTCCGGCGACTTCGGCACCGCCTTCAACGGCCAGAGGGTCATCGACCTGATGGCCTCGGCCTTCCCGGTCACCATCCGGCTGACGATCGTGGCCATCGTCTTCGAGATCATCATCGGGATCATCTTCGGTGTGATCACCGGGCTGCGCCGGGGCCGTCCGGTCGACACCTCCGTACTGCTGCTGACACTGGTGGTCATCGCCGTACCGACCTTCGTCACCGGTCTGCTCGCGCAGCTGCTGTTCGGCGTGAACTGGCATCTCATCCGGCCGTCGGTCTCCCCGGCGGCCCCGCTGGACGAGCTGATCCTGCCGGGGCTGGTGCTCGCGTCCGTCTCCCTGGCCTATGTCACCCGGCTGACCCGAGCCTCGATCGCCGAGAACGCCCGCTCCGACTATGTCCGTACCGCCGTCGCCAAGGGCCTGCCCAGACACCGGGTGATCACCCATCATCTGCTGCGCAACTCGCTGATCCCGGTGGTCACGTTCATCGGTACGGACATCGGCGCGCTGATGGGCGGCGCGATCGTCACCGAGCGGATCTTCAATATCCATGGCGTCGGATTCCAGCTCTATCAGGGCATCCTGCGCCAGAACACCCAGACCGTCGTCGGCTTTGTGACCGTACTGGTCATCGTCTTCCTGGTGGCGAATCTGCTGGTCGACCTCCTTTACGCCGTTCTCGACCCGAGGATCCGCTATGCCTGAGCCGCAGTCCCCACCCACCGACGACAACGGCGGAGCCATCGCGGCGACCGGGGCGGGCGGGGTGATGGACCTCGCCACCAGCGAGGGAGGCACGCTGGAACAGCGCCCGGCCGGCCCCGGCGGCGGATCAGGCGGCGGCCCCGGCGGCGAATCCACGGGCAGGCCGCGCAGCCTCTGGTCGGACGCCTGGCGCGATCTGTGCCGTAACCCCGTCTTCGTCCTCTCGGGGCTCGTCATCGTCTTTCTGGTGATCATCTCGATCCGGCCGTCGCTGATCACCGCCGGCAATCCGCTCTCCTGCGATCTGGCCAGGGCCCAGGACGGCTCCCGGCCCGGCCATCCCTTCGGCTTCAACGGGCAGGGCTGCGACGTCTACACCCGGACCGTCTACGGCGCCAGGACCTCGGTCGTCGTCGGCGTTCTCGCCAGCCTCGGGGTCGCGGTCGCCGGCTCGGTCCTCGGCGGACTGGCCGGCTTCTTCGGCGGATTCTGGGACGCGATCCTCTCCCGGATCACCGATATCTTCTTCGCCATCCCGGTGGTCCTCGGCGGTCTGGTACTGCTGTCCGTGGTGACCAGCTCCACCGTCTGGCCGGTGATCGGCTTCATGGTGCTGCTCGGCTGGCCGCAGATCTCCCGGATCGCGCGCGGCTCCGTCATCACCGTCAAACAGAACGACTTCGTCCAGGCGGCGCGGGCGCTCGGCGCCTCCAACCCCCGGATGATGCTGCGGCACATCCTGCCCAACGCCATCGCGCCGGTGATCGTCGTGGCGACGATCGCGCTCGGTACGTTCATCGCGCTGGAGGCGACCCTCTCGTATCTCGGCGTGGGCCTCAAACCGCCGACCGTCTCCTGGGGGATCGACATCTCCGACGCCTCGCCCTATATCCGCAACTCCCCGCACATGCTGCTCTGGCCGGCCGGCGCGCTGGCGATCACCGTGCTCGCGTTCATCATGCTCGGCGACGCGGTACGCGACGCCCTCGACCCCAAGCTGCGCTGAGGAGCCCCGCCCCCATGTTGCTCGAAGTGCGCGATCTACAGGTGGAGTTCCACACCCGGGACGGCGTCGCCAGGGCCGTCAACGGCGTCAGCTACTCGGTCGACGCCGGCGAGACACTGGCCGTACTGGGCGAATCGGGGTCCGGGAAGTCCGTCACCGCGCAGGCGGTCATGGGGATCCTCGATATGCCGCCCGGCCGGATCACCGGCGGTGAAGTGCTGTTCCAGGGGCGGGATCTGCTGAAGCTCAAGGAGGAGCGGCGGCGCAGGATCCGGGGCGCCGAGATGGCGATGATCTTCCAGGACGCGCTCTCCTCGCTCAACCCCGTGCTCACCGTGGGCGCTCAGCTCGGCGAGATGTTCATCGTGCACCGGGGGATGTCCCGCAAACAGGCGCGGGCGAAGGCCGTCGAGCTGATGGACCGGGTCAGGATCCCGGCGGCCGCGGAACGGGTCAACGACTATCCGCACCAGTTCTCCGGCGGCATGCGCCAGCGCATCATGATCGCGATGGCGCTCGCCCTTGAGCCCGCGCTGATCATCGCCGACGAGCCGACCACCGCACTGGACGTGACCGTCCAGGCCCAGGTGATGGATCTCCTCGCCGAGCTGCGGCGCGAGCTGAACATGGGGCTGATCCTGATCACCCATGACCTCGGTGTGGTCGCCGATGTCGCCGACCGGATCGCGGTGATGTACGCGGGCCGGATCGTGGAGACCGCCCCGGTGCACGAGATCTACCGGGCGCCCGCCCACCCGTACACCCGCGGTCTGCTCCGGTCGATCCCGCGTCTTGACCGGAAGGGCCGGGAGCTCTACGCGATCAAGGGCCTGCCGCCGAATCTGCTGCGCATCCCGCCCGGCTGTGCCTTCAACCCCCGTTGTCCGATGGCCCAGGGCGTGTGCCGTACGGAGGTGCCGCCGCTCTTCGCGGTGGAGGAAGTGCCGGGGGCGGCCGGGGGACGGCACAGCGCCTGCTACTTCTGGAAGGACACGCTCCATGGCTGAACCCATCCTGGAAGTGCGGGATCTGGTCAAGCACTACCCGCTGACCCGGGGCATCCTGTTCAAGAAGCGGATCGGGGCGGTACGGGCGGTCGACGGGGTCTCCTTCGCGCTGGCCCCCGGCGAGACCCTTGGCATCGTGGGGGAGTCGGGCTGCGGCAAGTCGACCGTCGCGAAGACGCTGGTGAACCTGGAGCGGCCGACGTGCGGCGCGATCCGGTACAAGGGCGAGGACATCACCCGGCTGTCGGGCCGCGCGCTGAAGGCGGTGCGTCGCAATATCCAGATGGTGTTCCAGGACCCCTACACCTCGCTCAACCCCCGGATGACCGTGGGCGACATCATCGGGGAGCCGTACGAGATCCACCCCGAGGTGGCGCCGAGGGGCGACCGGCGGCGCAGGGTCAGGGAGCTGCTGGATGTCGTCGGCCTCAACCCGGAGTACATCAACCGCTATCCGCACCAGTTCTCCGGCGGCCAGCGCCAGCGCATCGGCATCGCGCGCGGGCTGGCACTCCGGCCCGAGATCATCGTGGCCGACGAGCCGGTCTCGGCCCTCGACGTCTCCGTACAGGCGCAGGTCATCAATCTGATGGAGCGGCTTCAGGACGAGTTCGGTCTCTCGTATGTCTTCATCGCCCACGATCTGTCGATCGTCCGGCATATCTCCGACCGGGTCGGCGTGATGTATCTGGGGCGACTGGCCGAGATCGGCCGGGACGCGGAGATCTACGAGCACCCCACGCATCCGTACACCCAGGCGCTGCTCTCGGCCGTGCCGCTGCCCGACCCGACGGCGCGCGAGCACCGCGACCGGATCATCCTGACCGGCGATGTGCCGTCCCCGGCGAATCCTCCGTCCGGCTGCCGGTTCCGTACGCGCTGCTGGAAGGCGCGGGAGCGGTGTGTGGTGGAGGTACCCGAACTGGCGGTCCCGGAGGTCTTCCGGGGGCGCCAGGGGCCCGCCGCGCACCCTTCCGCCTGCCACTTCGCGGAGGAGCGGCAGATCGTGCCGTCCTGAGCGCGGGAGGGCCGGGATTCGGGGACGAAATGTGATGAAGCACATCAATTTCGTTAACACGCAGGCAACTTGGCGGACCCGTCACCGATATACGAACGCGTCAGGCTGGACAGCGTACGGCCGTGCGGGTGCCGTAGACCGGCCGGGACTCCCAGGGTCCCGACCGGTCGCCCCGCGCTCAGCGGCCGGTCGCCCGTGCTCAGTCCAGGCCCAGCGACCTCTTGAGGAAGTCGACCTGGAGCAGCAGCAGATTCTCCGCCACTTCCTCCTGCGGTGTCATATGGGTCACACCGGTGAGCGGCAGTACCTCATGGGGCCGCCCCGCCGCGAGCAGGGCCGCGGAGAGCCTGAGCGTGTGTGCCACCACCACATTGTCGTCCGCCAGCCCATGGATGATCATCAGAGGGCGCGCCGGACTCGCCGGCGCCGAGAGCCCGTCGTCCGTGACCAGTGAGTGCCTGGCGTAGACCTCGGGCACCTCCTGTGGACCGCCGCCGAAGTACCGCTCCTGGTAGTGGGTGTCGTAGAGCCGCAGATCGGTGACCGGAGCGCCGGAGACCGCCGCGTGGAAGACATCCGGGCGGCGCAGGACCGCGAGCCCGGCGAGATAACCGCCGAAGGACCAGCCGCGCATCGCGACCCGCCCCAGATCGAGCGGGAACCGCTCGGCGAGGGCGTGCAGCGCCTCGATCTGGTCGTCCAGGCTGAGCAGCAGATTCTGCTTGACCGCCTTCTCCCAGGCCGGCGAACGGCCCGGGGTGCCACGACCGTCGGCGACGATCACCGCGAACCCCTGGTCGGCGAACCACTGCGAGGTGAGATACGCGTTCCGCGCGGCCACCACGCGCTGCCCGTGCGGGCCCCCGTAAGGGTCCAGCAGAACGGGAAGCGGGCCGTCCGACTCCTGGTAGCCGGCCGGGAGCAGCACGGCGCACGGAATCCGGTGCTCGCCCGCCTCGGTGAGCACCGGCCGCGCGGTGAGCACCGGCCGCTCGGCGTACGACGCGACCGCCGCGAGCCCCTTGCCGTCCCTGAGCACCCGCGCGGACGCTCCGGAGGCATCGAGCCCGGCCGACACCAGCACGGTCACCTCGCCGGTACGTACGGCGGAGTGCACCCCCGCGCCTTCCGACAGCCGTTCGACGCCCAGTTCGTTGACCCGGTACACATGGATCTCGCCGATCCCGGGATCCGCCGCCTCCTCGCCGGCCGACGCCGAGACGAGGACATCGTGCTCGCCGATGTCCAGCACGGCCCGGACATGCAACTGCGGCCCGGTCAGCGGCCGGTCGCCGACGATCAGGACCCGCGCGCCGCCCTCGTCGGCGATCCGTACCAGCCGTCCGTCCGGTGCCCAGGCGGGCAGCTCGGCGAAGAGGTCCAGCCAGGCGGGATCCTCGTCCCGGTGCACGGTCCTGGTCGCGCCGGTCGCCGTGTCCACCGCCAGATACAGCTGGCCGCGCTGGTCGCGGCTCTGTACGAGCAGCAGGGGCGCGCCCGCGGCCGACCAGTGCACCCGCGCCAGATACGGGTAGCGGGCACGGTCCCAGACGACCTCCGTACGCGCCTCTCCGGGCCCCTCTGCCGCGTCCGCGCCCTCGGCACCGCCGGACCCCTCCAGGCCGACGAGATACAGCCGTACGTCCGCGTTGGGGGTACCGGCCGCCGGGTAGGCGACCTTCACGGGCTCCCGCTCCGGGTGCGCCGGGTCGGAGATCCACCAGCGCCGCACCGGCGCCGTATCGACCCGCGCGACGAGCAGCCGGTCGGACTCGGGAGACCACCAGTAGCCGCGGGTGCGGCCCATCTCCTCGGCGGCGATGAACTCCGCCAGGCCGTAGCCGATGTCCTCGCCCTCGGCCGCCGAGCGCCCCGCCAGCTCGCGGTCGCGCTCCCCGTCCGCCGCGATCACGCGGAGGGCGCCGTCGGCCACGTACGCGACATGGCGCCCGTCCGGCGAGGGCCGCGGGTCGATCACCGGTCCCCGAACGGGCAGTTCGCGGGTCGTCCCGGCGAGCAGTTCGGCCGCGAACAGCCGCCCGGAGAGCGCGAACGCCGCCAGCTGTCCCGCGCCGTCCACCGCGTAGCCGACGATGCCCCCCGATCCCTCGCGGCTCCGCTCGCGCCGGGCCCGCTCCTCGGGGGAGAGCCGTTCGACGGCGCCGCCCAGGAGCACGGCCGGATCCGCGACGATCCGCTCACGCCCCTCTCCGGATCCGGTGGGGGAGTCCTCAAGATCCAGTACCCAGAGGCTGTTCACCCGGTCCGTGCCCGAGGAGGAGCGCAGGAAGATCACCCGCGCACCGTCGGGAGACACCGTGAACGCGCGTGGGGCGCCGAGGGTGAAGCGCTGAGTCCTGGCGTGCTGGCGAGGGAACGAGAGCTGCTGCCTCAAGGTCATGGAACGAACCTACTGGGCGAGGGCTGTGCGCCCCCAGTGTGCTGCCGTGCACCGATCAATGCATCCGCACGGATAGTTATGATCCGTAGCGTTAGGTGGGTATGAATCCGCCGGGCACATGCTTGCTGCGATTTTCCGACTGAATATTTATGGAGGTGAACCGCCGTGGCACTCTCGATTTCGGCGGTGGTGCTGCTGGCGATCGTCGTCTTCCTGCTGGTCCGGAAATCCGGACTGAAGGCCGGACACGCGGTGGTCTGCATGTTGCTCGGGTTCTACATCGCCAGTTCATCCATCGCTCCCACCATCAGCGAACTGACCACGAACGTGGCAGGGATGATCGGCGGGATCAAGTTCTAGCCATCTTCCGCTCTCTTTCGGTCAACTTCACCATGCCCTGAAGTCCGACCATATCCGGCACCGCCCACTGCCCACCGCCCCTCGGTCACCGTCGTCGCCCACTGGCCGAGGGGTTTCGGGTGCCTGCTCGTAGGCTGTCCCCATGACCGATCTACCCGCCCGCCGTCTGCTGCTGGTGCACGCGCACCCGGACGACGAGTCGATCAACAACGGCGCCACCATGGCCAAGTACGCGGCCGAGGGCGCCCTGGTCACGCTGGTGACCTGCACCCTCGGTGAGGAGGGAGAGGTCATCCCGCCCGAGCTCGCCCATCTGGCGGCCGACCGCGAGGACCGCCTCGGCGCCCATCGCATCGGTGAACTGGCCTCGGCCATGAGCGAGTTGGGCGTCACCGACCACCGCTTCCTCGGCGGCCCCGGCAGATTCCGGGACTCCGGGATGATGGGTCTGGAGCAGAACGACCGCGAGGGCGCCTTCTGGCACACCCCCGTCGACGACGCCGCCGCGTACCTGGTGGAGGTGATCCGGGAGGTGCGTCCGCAGGTGCTGGTGACGTACGACCCCCACGGCGGTTACGGCCACCCCGACCACATCCAGGCCCATCGCGTCGCCATGCGCGGCGCCGCCCTGGCCGCCGAGCCCGCCTTCCGGCCCGGCCTCGGCGCTCCGCACGCCATCGACAAGATCTACTGGAACCGCGTACCGCGCTCGGTCGCCGAAGAGGGTTTCGCCCGGCTGCGGGCGGCGGGGGCCGACTTCCCGGGTGTCGCCGCGATCGAGGACATTCCGGGCGTGGTTGACGATACGGAGATCACCGCCGCGATCGACGGCGCGCCGTACAGGGAGCGCAAGGCGTCGGCGATGCGCGCCCATGCCACCCAAATCGCCGTGGACGGGCCCTTCTTCGCGCTCTCCAACGATCTGGGGCAGCCGATCTTCGCCGCCGAGTACTACCAGTTGACGCACGGCACGTCGGGGGCGCCCGCCGGTGAACGTGAGAACGATCTCTTCGCGGGAGTCGCCGGAAACGACGGCGTGAACGTTGTGAACAGTGTGAACGGGGCGAACGGGGCGAACGGATGAGCGGGCAGGGGCAGTCCGGCGGGGGATTCGCGAGTCGCCCCAGACCCGGGCGTATCGCCACGTATCTCGCACTGTTCGTCCTCGGTGCGCTCGTCAGTACGGCGGGCTCGCTCGTCCAGGGCGGCTGGATTCCCGGCGGATTGCTGCTCGCCCTCCTCGCCACGGCCGGGCTCTTCTTCGGCGGGCTGTATCTCACCGGCACCCAACTGGGCGTGGGGGCGCCCGCGGCCGGCTGGATCCTCACCGCCGTTTTCCTGAGCCTGGGCCGCCCGGAGGGCGACGCGGTCTACACCGCGGGCATCGGTCCGCTCGTCTACCTGCTGGGCGGCATGTTGGTGGCTGTGATGTGTGTCACGATGACGCGGTTGCCGCAACCGGGCCCGAAGTCCGGCCGACTTGAGAAGTGACGCGCCCGGCTGCTGCTGAATTGACCACGTCCGTACGGTCGGCGGAGCATCGCTTCGCACGGTCGTCGGGTGTCTGTCGGCCGAGGCCAGTATGGTGGTGCGCGCTCCGGGCCTTCCCCCCGCCTCCGGCATGGGGAACCTGAACAGTTTCGTACCAGTAAGAACGGGCGGCGGAGCCAACCGGGAGAACCTGCTTTGAGTCGTGAAACTGACAGTTCGTCCTCCGGGCCCCAGGGGCGCGGCGGAGCCGCGTACCCCTCGGGGACACCGCCGTACGGATCCCGCCAGTATCCGTCGCTGCACCCCCAGCAGGACGCTCCGGAGGAGACGGAAACCTCGCCCGTCCCGCAGCCGGACGAGCCCAGAACAGAGACCACGCTGACCACGCGTATCCGGATCAACATCCCGGGCTCGCGGCCGATTCCGCCCGTCGTGATGCGTACGCCCATGGGCGACGCCGACAGCACCGACGGCCGGGGTGTCCCGGCCGCCGAGCGAACGGGCGGCATCCCCAGGCCCGACGCGCCCCAGGACGCCACCGACGCCGGGCCGGCCGGACAGGCCGAGACGGCGGAGGAGCCGGGGGCCGAGGACAGATCCACGAGCGACTGGTTCGCGCCACGCAAGTCGGCGACATCGGGCACCGGTACGGCCGCGGGCATGAGCGCCGGTCTCGGCGCGGGCGCCGCCGCCGTCGCGGGCACCACCGCGCCGCGGCAGGCCGACCGAGGCTCCTCGGAGTCGCCGTACCACCCGGGCGGCGGGCAGTCGCAGAACGGCGGCGCTCCCCGCAGCGCGCTCAGCGATCTCGCGTCCGGCTCCGGACCCCAGGGCTCCGGACCTCAGGGCTCCGGACTCCAGGGCTCCGGACTCCAGGGCTCGGGCTCCAACGGCTTCGCGTCCGGCGGTACCGGTACGGACTTCGCGTCCGACGGTGCCGGTACGGACTTCACGTCCGGTGGTCCCACCACCCCGGCGCTCGGTATCCGGCCTCCCGGAAGCGGGCCCAGCGGTCCGACCGGCGGTCCGGTCACCGGTGGCGCGTCGCTCGGCACCCCGCCGTCGTCCCTCAGCACCCCGCCGGGCCTGGGCCAGGTCGGCCCGCCGCGGATGTCCGACGACACCGCCGTACTGACACCGCAGCAGCCCGCGCCCGAGCCCGCACCCGGCGGCCATGTCTCCGGGGACACGCTCACCAGCGGAATTCCCGTGGTGCCCGCGGAGCACCGCTCGCCCTTCCCCGGCTCGGGTCCGCAGGGCGGTCCGCACGCCGACCTCGGCCCGAGGACCGACGGCCCCGGCGCACTCGGCCAGGACCGTGACTTCTCGGCCCCGGACTTCCCCGGCCCGATCGGCTCCCCGCAGGGTGCCGCGCCCTCGGGCACGGCCCCGGCCCCGGCGCGTACCGCCACCCCGCCGGCCCCGCCCGCCAAGAAGAAGGGCCGCTCCAAGCTCACGCTCCTCGCTGTCATGGTCGTCGTGGCCGCGGGCTGCGTCTACGGCGCCGGCCTGCTGATGAACCGCTCCGATGTGCCCAAGGGCACCACGGTCCTCGGCGTCGACATCGGCGGCACCCGCGACGAGGCGGTCAACAAGCTCGACACCACCTTCGGCGAGCGGGCCTCGGCACCGCTGCGGCTCAGCATCGGAGGCAAGACGGAGGAGCTCGCCCCGGACAAGGCGGGACTCAGCTTCGACAGCCAGGCCACCGTCCGCGCCGCGGCCGGCAGCGACTACAACCCCGTGTCGGTGATCGGCTCGCTCTTCGGCCGCGCCCGGGTCGCCCAGCCGATGATGCCCGTCGACGACGAGAAGCTGACCGCCGCGCTCACCGATCTGGCGGGCGTCTCGGGTTCGGCGAGCGAGGGAACGATCAAGTTCGAGCCGGGCAAGGCCGTCGCCGTACCGGGCAAGGCCGGCAAGGCACTGGACGTCAACCACTCGATCATCTCGGCCAAGGACGCCTACCGCGCCCAGGTGGAGACGGGCAAGACCAACAACGTGGAGCTGCCCGTCGTCACCCGCGAGCCGACGGTCGGCCAGGCGGAGCTGGACCGGGCGATGAAGGAGTTCGCCGAGCCCGCGATGTCCGACCTGGTCACCATCAAGGCGGGCGGCAAGCAGATCCAGTTCGGTCCCGCGAAGTCGCTGCCCAAGATCCTCTCCATGAAGCCCGTCGACGGAAAGCTTGTCGAGGTCTACAACAGGACCGCCATCGACCAGCTGCTGGAAGGCGTCTTCGACGGCATCACGATCACGAAGGGCGACGGCAAGCAGCACCCCGTCTCCTCCGCCGATGTGGCGCAGGCCATGCAGATGGCGCTGCGCGGCAAGACACCCGCCGAGCGCACCCAGACGATCAATCTGAACCCCAGCTAGAAGATCGTCGCTCAGGCTCTGTCGTGTCCCGGGGAGGACGGATGTCATCCCCGGGACCCCGGGACACGACTCGCGACACCGGACGGCGCGCCCGGCCCCCGGGCCCCCGCCGGGCGCGGACCGTCAGTTGAGCATCGCCCGCGCCGCCCTCGCCTTGCGCCGGATCGCCTCAGCCGTCGACGGCTCCACCGCGTCCACCACCCGCGCGTACTCGTCCATCTCCGCCGCCCCCCGGCGGAACTCCCCGCGCTGTACGAGCAACTGGGCGCGGTCGTAACGCAGTCTGGCCGGGTGCGAGGGCAGCAGCAGGGACAACTCGACCGCCCACAGCGACACATCGGTGTGCTCCGGGCGGGTCGCGGCCCAGGCGCGGATGTTGTTCAGGACGCGCAGAACGATGTCGAGCGGGTCGGCGGGGGCGAGCATGGCCGGTTCGAGCGCCTCGCCCGTCGTGCCGGTCACCAGCAGCTCCGCGTCCGCGCCCGTCAGCAGCCGGCCACCGCCGAAGGGATCGGCGAGGACACGCTCCTCCGGATCGCCGAAGCCGACCACGAAATGGCCGGGCAGGGCCACGCCGTACACCGGCGCGCCCGCCCGTCGCGCGACCTCGATCCACACCACGGAGAGCAGGATGGGCAGCCCGCGTCTGCGCCGCAGCACCACGGGCAGCAGCGAGGAGTCCAGCCGCCGGTACTCCGCCGGGGAGCCCTCGAACCCGCACCGCTCACCCAGCAGTTCCGCCAGCGCGACCGCCCAGGCGCGCGCGCCGAGGACCCCGAAGGGCAGCAGCCCCGCCAGCCGGTCCAGCTCGGCCTGGGCCGCGTCGATACCGGCCTCGCCCAGGGCGGGATCGGCCTCCGCCGCCACCAGCAGACAGAGCGTGGCCAGGTCGGGACGGTCCGCGCGGGCCTCCTCGGCGAACCACCGGCGCACGTCCTCGGATTCCGGTCGCATATCGGCCTCGTACCCGCTCAGCGCGCTCGGAAGTGGTGGTAGCGGTGGTGGATGGCGAAGCCCATCGCGTCGTACAGCGCACGCGCGCCGTCGTTGTCCGACTCGACCTGGAGCCAGGCGGCGGACGCGCCCTCCTCCAGCGCGCGCCGGGCGAGCGCGGTCATCACGGCGGTGGCCAGCCCTTGGCGGCGGCGGGCCGGGTCGACCTCCACCGCCATGAACCCCGCCCACCGTCCGTCCACCACACACCGGCCGATCGCCGCCGGTACGTCGGGCTCCCCGTCCTCGCGGGGTTCCCCGGGCACGGTGGCGAACCACACCGAAGGTCCGCTGTTCAGTACGTGGAGCACATGGGGTCCCGGCACACCGGACCGCTGGTAACGCCGGAGCCAGGCCTCGTCGACGCTCCGGCCGAGCACGACCCGGGAGACATCGGCGTCACGGTCCCCGAGCGGCGCGAGCGCGGCGATCCGTACCTCGGCCGTCACCTCCGACCGCCAGCCGCGCCGCTCCAGCTCCGCGCACAGCCGCTCCTGGGTGCCCTCCGCGCCGGTCGCGGTCTGTACGTACGGGGGCAGCCCCCGCTCCTCGTACCACCGCTGTACGCGCGTCAGCGCCTCGTCCAGCTCCACTCCGGGATCGCCCAGGGGAAGCGCGGCATTGGCCCGCCGGGTGAAGCCCGAGGCCGCTCTGAGCCGCCACTCTCCCAGCGGCTCGCTCTCCACCGGCTGCCAGGACCGCGCGCAGACCCTGGACAGCTCCTCGAACGACGCCGCGGGCCCCCGGCGTCTGGCCGGGGCCGCGGGCACCACCTTGCCCGCGACCAGGGCAGCCTCCGGAACGTGGACGCTCTCGCCGGTGCGCCGTGTGATCAGCAGCACATCCTCGTCCCAGGATGTGAGAACGCCCACTGTGTCGGTGAACTTCTCACCGTCGGTCCCGCTGCCGGTCAACTGTCTGACTGATACACGTTTGCCCACGTCAGCCCGTGTGAGACGGACCTCGAACCGTCCGCCCGCAGTGAATTCCACAGCTCTGTACGCCCCTCCTGTTCGGATCGCGCCCAAGAACGGAGATACTAGATGCGGGCATCGACGACGCCGCGCTCCCGCGCGCCCGTGGACGGAGCCGCAGATCGGCCCGCCGCGCCCTATCGAGGAGGAACGACAGCGTGACCTACGTCATCGCGCAGCCTTGTGTCGACGTCAAGGACAAGGCGTGCATCGAGGAGTGCCCGGTCGACTGCATCTACGAGGGCTCCCGGTCCTTGTACATCCACCCGGACGAATGCGTCGACTGTGGAGCCTGTGAGCCGGTCTGCCCGGTCGAGGCCATCTTCTACGAGGACGACACCCCGGAGGAGTGGAAGGACTACTACAAGGCGAACGTCGAGTTCTTCGACGAGCTCGGTTCGCCCGGTGGCGCTTCCAAGCTCGGTCTGATCGAGCGGGACCATCCCTTCATCGCCGCGCTGCCGCCCCAGAACGGCTGACAGCGTGCCCCCGGTCCCGTACGGCCCGCCGCCGTACGGGACCGCGGTGTTTCGCCCGCCGGTCCGCGTCTGTCCGCGTCGGTTCGCGTCGGTTCGCACGAGTCCGTGCGGCGGGAACGAGCACCGTACGAGAGGATCCGTACGCGAGCATCCGTACGAGAAAGAGTGAGCACGTGTCCGCAGTCTCTTCGCGTCTTCCCGTCTTTCCCTGGGACAAGCTGGAGCCCTACAAGGCCACGGCGGCGGCCCATCCGGACGGGATCGTGGACCTGTCCGTCGGGACCCCCGTCGACCCCGTCCCGGCACTGATCCAGCGGGCCCTGATCGAGGCCGCCGACTCCCCCGGCTATCCGACGGTGTGGGGGACGACCGCGCTGCGGGACGCGCTCACCGGCTGGGTGGAGCGGCGGCTCGGCGCGCGCGGCGTGACGCACGAGCATGTGCTGCCGGTGATCGGCTCCAAGGAACTGGTGGCCTGGCTGCCGACGCAGCTCGGCCTCGGCGCGGGTGACCGCGTCGCCTTCCCGCGGCTCGCGTACCCGACGTACGAGGTGGGCGCGCGGCTCTGCGGCGCCGAGCCCGTCCCGTACGACGACCCTACGGATCTCGACCCCGCCGGGCTGAAGCTCCTCTGGCTCAACTCGCCGTCGAACCCGACCGGAGCCGTCCTGGCGCCGGACGAGCTGACCCGGATCGTCGCCTGGGCGCGCGAGCACGGCGTGCTGCTGTTCAGCGACGAGTGCTATCTGGAGCTGGGCTGGGAGGCCGATCCCGTATCGGTGCTGCACCCGGACGTCCGCGGCGGTTCGTACGACGGGATCGTCGCCGTCCACTCGCTCTCCAAGCGCTCCAACCTGGCCGGCTACCGCGCGGCCTTCCTGGCGGGCGACAAGGCCGTCCTGGGCGAGCTGCTGAAGATCCGTAAGCACGGCGGGATGATGGTCCCGGCGCCGGTGCAGGCAGCGACCGTCGCGGCGCTCGGCGACGACGCGCACGTACGGGAACAGCGGGAGCGGTACGCGGCCCGGCGCGCCGCGCTGCGCGCCGCGCTGGAGACGCACGGCTTCCGTATCGACCACAGCGAGGCGAGCCTCTATCTGTGGTCGACGCGCGACGAGCCGTGCTGGGACACCGTGGCGCACCTCGCGGAGCTGGGCATTCTGGTCGCGCCCGGCGATTTCTACGGTCCCGCCGGGGACCGGCACGTACGGGTGGCGCTGACGGCCACCGACGAGCGCGTCGAAGCGGCGGTCAAGCGGCTGGGCTGAGACGCCCGTACCGCGTACGACGGTGACGCGAGGGGGCCCGGGAAGCGACCGCTGACTGCTTCCCGGGCCCCCTCGTCCGCGTCGCGACGCGCGTGCGCGGGTGTCAGCCGAGCGGCAGCGACACCGGCAGCTTGCCGGTCGGCAGACCGCCACCGAGCGCGCCGGTCGGCGCGGCACCCTCCGTGGCGGACGTGGCGGACGTGGCGGACGCGGCGGTGTCGCCGAGGAGTTGACCGGCGCCGCCCGCGGTGTCACCGGCCGCCTTCTGCACGGCGGGCGTCGCCGTCTTGCCGACCTTGCCGACGGCCTTGCCCGCGGCCGGGACGCCCGTCTTGACGGCCTTGCTGCCCGCGTCGCCCACCACGCCGGTCGCCTTCTGGGCGCCGGTGTCGACGGTGTCGCCCACGGCCGCGCCGTCCAGCGCGCTCACCGCACCCAGGTCGGTGGCCTGCGGGAGCGCGGCCGCGTTCGCCGCGCCGGCCGCACCGATCACCGGGGCCGCGCCCGCGGCGACGAGGAGGGCGGCACGGGCGATCCGACGGGTCAGGGGGAGGGACATGATGCTCCTTGGAAGGGAGAGAAATAGTGCTTGTCCGTCGATCGGACGTAGTGACAACCCCTCAAAGGGCGGCGAAGGTTGCGGCGAACGAGGGTAAAGAGTTGGTAATGCGTCGCATTATCGGCTACGGATAAAAACGGGCAAACGATCCCGTGACGACAGACCTGCTGAACCGTTACACCCCTTTGTTCCCAAGGGAAACGGCGGATCATGGGCGCGCGGCACAATCATCGGAGGAAAAGCGATGCGGGGCGGCGCGGACTCGCCCGTTCGGGTGACGCCGCCGTACTACTGCGCAGTGCGAATTCGAACTTCCGCCAGACCTGAATCCGCGCTTTTCTGTTCCGAGGAGCCGGTCCGCTGCCAGCCCCTGTTCGCCGTGTTCGCGTTCTTCGCGCTCCACATCCGGCCGGCGTAGCGCACCTCGTCGATCCGCAGGGCGGTGGACTGCGCCACGGCCCAGTGCGCCAGCTCCCAGCCGCGCAGCGCGGAGGAGCCGGCGTTCTGCGAACCGCCGGTCGTGGCCGATACCGGTACGGACACCTCGGCGGCCATGCCCGAGGCCCCCGCCCGGCCGACCGTGTCGGCGCCGGGCAGCACCTCGGCCCCGAAGTCCCGTACCAGCGCGGCCCGTACCTTCGCCGGGTCCCCGGGCTCGGCGCCGCTCGGCGCCGTACAGGTCAGCGTGGCGCCGGACCGGCCGGTGAGGGCCGCGGCCAGCAGTGTGGCGTCCGGCTCGTGCTTCGCGTACGCCTGCGGGAAGCCGCTGCGCTGGACGCGCTGGGCCGCTTCGGTGAGCGGCAGCCGCGAGTAGCCGGGGACCTTGACGAGATGGTCGTAGAACTGGCCCGCCGAGTAGACCGGGTCCTGGATCTGCGCCTCGGTGCCCCAGCCCTTCGAGGGCCGCTGCTGGAACAGGCCGAGCGAGTCGCGGTCGCCGTGGTTCAGATTGCGCAGCGCGGACTCCTGGAGGGCGGTGGCCAGCGCGATCGTGACCGCGCGCTCGGGCAGCCCCCTGGTGGTGCCCACCGCCGAGATCGTCGCGGCGTTCTCGGCCTGCTCCGGGGTCATCTCGTAGGTGGGGCTGTCGCCGCCCGACCTGTCCGTGGCGCGCACGAGACAGCGCGGGGGACCGCCGCCGGCGCTCATGTACTGGACCACCACATACCCGGCCAGGGCCAGCAGCACGGCGAGGGCGGCGGCGATACGCGGGAGGCGGCCGCGACGGGAGCGGGAGGCGGTCTCGGACACGAGGCCACCGTACTGGAGAGGGTGGCGGCGGCTCGCGCCGACGCCGGGGTCCGGCCGTCGGCGCGGAGCGGGTCCGGCCGGCGCTCACGGGTAGGGTCAAAACCATGTCTGAGAACGTGCTCGACCTCACTCTTGACGCCCCGGCGCTCACCGCACGCCTGGTCGACTTCCCGTCGGTCAGCGGCGAGGAGAAGCCACTCGCCGACGCGATCGAGGAGGCGCTGCGGGCGCTGCCGCATCTCACCGTCGACCGCCACGGCAACAACGTGGTGGCCCGGACCCGGCTGGGCCGCGGCGAGCGGATCGTCCTCGCCGGACATATCGACACCGTCCCGATCGCGGACAACGTGCCCTCCCGGCTGGACGACGACGGGGTGCTGTGGGGATGCGGTACGAGCGACATGAAGGCGGGCGTCGCCGTACAGCTGCGGATCGCGGCGACCGTCCCCGAGCCCAACCGCGACCTGACCTTCGTCTTCTACGACAACGAAGAGGTCGCCGCACATCTCAACGGTCTCGGACATGTGGCAGAGGCCCATCCGGACTGGCTGGAGGGCGACTTCGCGGTGCTGCTGGAGCCCTCCGACGGCGAGGTCGAGGGCGGTTGTCAGGGCACGCTCCGGGTCTTCCTCCATACGACGGGGGAGCGGGCACACTCCGCGCGCGGCTGGATGGGGGCCAACGCCATTCACGCCGCCGCGCCGATCCTGGCCCGGCTCGCCGCGTACGAGCCGCGCAGGCCGGTCATCGACGGCCTGGAGTACCGCGAAGGGCTCAACGCCGTACGGATCGAGGGCGGCGTCGCCAACAACGTCATCCCGGACGCGTGCACCGTCGTCGTGAACTACCGCTACGCGCCGGACCGCGGTGAGGAGGAAGCCCTCGCGCATGTCCACGAGGTCTTCGCGGACTGCGGAGTGACGGAGTTCACAGTGGACGACCACTCCGGGGCGGCCCTGCCAGGTCTCTCGCACCCCGCCGCGGCCGCCTTCATGGCAGCCGTCGGCGGCACGGCACGGCCCAAGTTCGGCTGGACGGACGTGTCACGTTTCGGTGCGCTCGGGGTGCCCGCGGTCAATTACGGCCCCGGGAACCCGCTGCTCGCCCACAAGCGCGACGAGCGGGTGGCGGTCGAGCGGATCACCCACTGCGAGAACCGTCTCCGCGACTGGCTCACCGGCTGAAGCGCGCCCGGGCGGTCCGTGGCCCGGGCGGTCCGTGGCCCGGGCGGGCCGTGCGCTCACCGAGGGGCGGAGCGCTCACTGAGTGAGGGCCTGATCGACTGCCGGAATTTCGTCGTTTGTCACGTGCGTGGACCTACCCTTGCCCAGAACAACGCACAGCAGCGGAGGGAGCAGCTCATGGGCATGCCTGACGGAGCGGAGAAGCCGGAGGAACAGCGGCTCGGGCCGGTGATCCGTCGCCGGGGACAGGTGCAGGAGGGCACGACCGATCAGCGGCTGCTGGACACCGAGGGCGACTCGGAGTGGGTGCACACCGATCCCTGGCGGGTGATGCGCATCCAGTCGGAGTTCGTGGAGGGCTTCGGCGCCCTCGCCGAACTGCCCAGCGCCATCAGCGTCTTCGGCTCCGCGCGCACCCCGGCCGGCTCCGCCGAGTACGAGGCGGGCATCCGGATCGGCTCCGCGCTGGTCGACGCCGGATTCGCGGTGATCACCGGCGGCGGGCCCGGCGCCATGGAGGCGGCGAACCGAGGGGCGCGCGAGGCGCAGGGCGTCTCCGTCGGACTCGGCATCGAGCTGCCCTTCGAGCAGGGGCTCAACCCCCATGTCGATATCGGCGTGAACTTCCGCTACTTCTTCGTCCGCAAGACGATGTTCGTCAAGTACGCGCAGGGCTTCGTGGTCCTGCCGGGCGGCCTCGGCACGCTGGACGAGCTGTTCGAGGCGCTCACCCTGGTCCAGACGCGCAAGGTCACCCGCTTCCCGATCGTCCTGTTCGGTACGGCGTACTGGGGCGGTCTCGTCGACTGGCTGCGGGACACCGTCGTGGCCCAGGGCAAGGCGTCCGAGAAGGATCTGCTCCTCTTCCATGTCACGGACGACGTGGACGAGGCGGTCGCGCTCGTCACCAAGGAGACGCGCAACTGACCTTGGGGGGCCGCCGACAGCCGCGACCGTTCGTCGATCGCCCGGAACTCCGCCGGCGCCCGCGCCCCACCGGGCCGGACGGGCTCAGGCCAGACCTCGGCGGGCGACCGCCGGGGGGCGGTGGCCCGCGATGGCCGCCACCATGTCCAGGACCTGCTTCGTCTCCGCGACCTCATGGACGCGGTAGACCCGGGCCCCGAGCCATGCCGATACGGCGGTCGTCGCCAGGGTTCCGGTCAACCGCTCCTTGACGGGCTTGTCGAGCGTCTCGCCCACGAAGTCCTTGTTGGAGAGCGAGACCAGCACCGGCCAGCCCGTCTCCGTCATCTCGCCCAGCCTGCGGGTCGCTTCGAGGGAATGCCGGGTGTTCTTGCCGAAGTCATGGCCGGGGTCGATCATGATCCGGTCCCGGCGGACGCCCAGCTCCAGGGCGCGCTCGGCGAGCCCGAGCGTGACCCGCAGGATGTCCGCCATCACATCGTCGTACGCGATCCGGTGCGGCCGGGTCCTGGGCTCCGCCCCGCCCGCGTGCGTACAGACCAACCCCACGTCGTACCGCGCCGCGACCTCGGCCAGCCGGGGGTCCACCCCGCCCCACGCGTCGTTGAGCAGATCAGCGCCCGCCTCGCAGACCGCCTCGCCGACGTCGTGCCGCCAGGTGTCGACGCTGATCACCACCTCGGGATGGCGGCGGCGCACCTCGGCGACGAAGCCGACCGTACGGCGGGCCTCCTCCTCGGCCGTGACCTCGTCGCCGGGCCCGGCCTTCACCCCGCCGATGTCGATGATGGCTGCCCCCTCGGACACCGCGCGCTCCACCCGGTCGAGGGCGGGCTGATCGCGGAAGGTCGCGCCCCGGTCGTAGAAGGAGTCCGGAGTCCGGTTGACGATGGCCATGATCACCGGCTCAGTCGGGTCGAATTCCCGACGTCCCAGCCGCAGAGTCCCGCCGCGCATCCCCTGATCCTCCTTGTGTTCGTCCGCCTGCGACCTTAGGCCCTGTCCGGTCGATCTTCGCGGGCCCGCGAAGATCGACCGGACAGGGCCTAGTCGTCCCGGAGCGGACGGCCCCGGCTGTCAGTGGGGCATGGCACGATCGGCACCGGACGTTTTCCTGCCCGGGGAGAAGCACGTGTTCTTGTTCTTGCTCATCGCGATGGTCGTGGTCGTCGCCGCGGTCACGCTCGCGGTCGTCGGCGGCGGCGATCGCGCGCTCCTGCCGGAGGCCGCTCCGGAACGGCTGGTGGATCCCCTGCCGCTGACCCGCCCGGTCGGCCGCGCCGATGTCGAGGCGCTGCGGCTGCCGGTCGGGGCGCGCGGCTACCGCATGGCGGAGGTGGACGACGTGCTCGGCCGGCTCGGCGCGGAGCTGGCGGAGCGGGACGCGCGGATCGCGGAGCTGGAGTCGGCGCTCGCCGGGATCCAGGCCACCGCGGTCTCCTCGCCCGACCTCTTCGACAAGCCCGGAGACCTTTTCAAGAAGCCCGGAGACCTCTTCGACGAACCCGGGGATCTCTTCGACAAGCCCGGAGAGGACACCGGCCGATGAGCGACGGCGCCGCGGTGACGGGTCCCGACGGGAAGCCGCGCTGCCCCTGGGGCCTGTCGGCCGAGGACTACATCGCGTACCACGACTCCGAGTGGGGCCGCCCGGTCCATGGCGACGACGCCCTGTTCGAGCGACTGTGTCTGGAGGCGTTCCAGTCCGGGCTGTCGTGGATCACGATCCTGCGCCGGCGCGAGGGCTTCCGTAGCGCCTTCGCCTCGTTCAAGATCGCGTCGGTGGCGGAGTTCACCGACGCGGACGGGGAACGGCTGCTCGCCGATCCGGGCATCATCCGCAACCGCGCCAAGATCGAGGCCACGCTGTCCAACGCGCGCGTCCTCGCCGACTGGTCCGCGGGTGAGCTGGACAGGCTGATCTGGTCGTACGCACCGGACGCGGCGAAGCGCCCGGCTCCCCGTACGACCGCCGACGTACCGGCGGTCACCGACGAGTCCACGGCACTCGCCAAGGCCCTCAAGAAGGCCGGCATCCGCTTCGTCGGCCCCACGACCGCCTACGCCCTGATGCAGGCGTGCGGTCTGGTGAACGATCATCTGGCGGACTGCTTCGTACGGGACAGCGCCCCGCGCGCGGGTGCGACGCGGGGCTGAGCGCCCGGCGGGCCTAGTGCCGCGAAGACCAAGAACCGCGGCAAGTTCCTGGAATTCTGCCGCCACCTGCGCTCGCTGCACCCGGCGGACGTACGCATCGCGGCGTCTGTTTTGGGTCGTCAGGTTCGGGTCGGTGGCGCACTTATCGCTGCCGTCAGGAACGTGATCGCCCATCGTCGGGCCGCCTCGCCCGCTACCGGGGACGCGCAGCCGGGGGAGGGCTGCTGGTGGGCCTCAAGGCGGTCGATGACCGTCACGGCAAGGATCCCCCGGATCCGGAACCACAGCTCCTCCGGGGAAAGGCCGGGCAGTACGCGCGCGAAGGCCGCGAGGTAGCGCTCGCGGACCGAGTCCTCGGCCGGGCCGGTCCAGCTGCGTGCCTCCTCGGCCGGGTCGCTGAGGATCGTCACGATCAGCCGGGACGTCCGGGCGCCGCCCTCGTCGCCGGCCGGCATCTCGTCGAACAGCGGCCCCGCGAATGCCTCCACCAGTTCGCCGACCGGTGGGTCGGGAGTCCTGGCGAGCAATTTGTCGAGCCCGGCGCACTGGGCAGCGTTGACGGGCTCGCTCACGCGGCGGGCGACTGCGGCCATCAGCTCCGCCTTCGAGCCGAAGTGATAGCCGACGGCGGCCAGGTTCGCTCCGGCGAGTTTGGTGATCGCGCGGATCGAGGTGCCGCGGTATCCGTGCTCGGCGAAGAGGTGCTCGGCCGCGTCGAGGATCTGGGTTCGGGTGTCTGAGGTCGCCACACGAGGGACTCTACATATGTTTGAATGAAACGAACGTATGAGTCAAACGAACGTGTGAAAGAGGACTGTCATGAAGCTGCTCGTGTACGGCGCCGGGGTTTGCGGCAGCCTGTTCGCCGCCCGCATGCACGAGGCCGGCCACGACGTCTCGCTCCTCGCCCGGGGCGAGCGCCTGACCGCCCTGCGCCGGCACGGAGTGCGGCTCGCCGAGGAAGGCGGCCCAGCTGTCAAGCGGGTGCCGGTACCGGTGATCGAGCACCCGGACGGCGCGTACGACCTGATCACCGTCTTCGTCCGCACCCACCAGGTGGACGCGGTGCTTGAATCACTCGCTGGTGTCCAAGGTGACGTGCTGTTCCTGCTCAACTGGGCAGCCGGCCCGGAGACGCTGGGTGCGGTGATCGGCCACGAGCGGGTGCTGCTCGGCTTCCCCGCGACTGGCGGCACGATGGACGGCGACGTGGTCCGCTACCGCAAGAGCAATCTCATCACCCGCCGGGTCGCGATGCCGATCGGCGAGCCCGACGGCCGTACCACCCCGCGACTGGTACGGATCGTGGAGACGTTCCGTGCCGCCGGGATCAACGCCAAGGCCGAGCCGCAGATGGATGCCTGGCTCAGGACGCACGCCGCGTTCGAGGTCCCGCTCGGTCAGGCGGTACACGCGGCGGGCGGACCGGTAGCGCTGGCCGACGCCCCGGACGCGGTCTGCGGCATGCTCCACCTCATGCGGCAGAACCTCGCCGCGATGGAGACGCCGCCGGTACCTCGCGCGTTCGCCGCGTTGCGGGCTCTGCCGCAAGGGCTCCTTGTGGCCGTGCTCCGGCGCTTCCTGAAGAGCCCGACGGCCGTGCACAGCGGACTCAACGACCTCTCGCCTGCCGCGGCGGCCGAACTCAAGCGGCTGGCCGAACAGCTCCGTGCCCCTGCGGGAGCCCGCTGAGCGACCCAGGGCGGCGAAAACCTCACCACGCACACCACCCCGTTTCGGTAGCAAGGGAGCGTCCGGCCTTCGGAGTCGGCGTGGCTTTCTCCCCTTTGCGGCCACGTCCCTCACATAGCGCGGCACTACCGGGTGAACGTTGGCTGATGCGCCCTGGACGAGTAAGTCCGAAGTCCCGTCTGCCCGGGGGCGAACGACGCCACTTCGGACTTAGAGGCCCCACCTATCCGCGCGGCCTCTTACTCGTCCAGCGGTACTAACGGCCGACGTACCGCGGCTTCTCCTTCGCCAGGAACGCGCGCACGGCGATGGCATGGTCCTCCGACCCGCCCGCCCGGGACTGGAGTTCGTCCTCCTTCTCCAGGGTCTCGGCCAGCGAGTGGGCCGCTCCGTACGCCAGGGACTCCTTGATCGCCGCGTAGGCGAGCGTCGGCCCCGAGGCCAGGGCGCGGGCCACCGCGGCGGACTCGGCCGCCAGATCGGCGGCGGGCACCAGCCGGTGCACCAGACCCCAGTCGTACGCCTCACGGGCCGGCACCGAACGCGGGAAGAGCAGCAGATCCGTCGCCCGGCTCCGGCCCACCAGCCGCGGCAGCGTCCACGAGACCCCGGAGTCCGCGGTCAGCGCGACCCCCGCGAAGGACGTGTTGAACGCGGCAGTGTCCGCCACGACCCGGTAGTCCGCCGCGAGGACGAAACCGAGACCCGCGCCCGCCGCGACCCCGTTGACACCGGCCACCACCGGCTTGGGCATGTCCGTGATCGCCCGCAGGATCGGGTTGTAGTGCTCGCGGACGGTGCTCATCGTGTCGCCGGTGCCCGCGGCCCGGTCCGCTTCCAGCAGCGCGGTGTGCTCCTTCAGGTCCTGTCCGACGCAGAACGCCCGGTCGCCCGCGGCGGTCAGCAGCACACTCCGTACGGCCGGGTCGGCGGCGGACGCCAGCAGCGCGTCCCGGAGCGCGACCTTGGCGGCGACGTTCATCGCGTTCATGGCCTCGGGCCGGTTGATCGTGATCGTTGCGAGTCCGTCGCGCACCTCGTACAGCACGGTGTCGGCCATGATCGGTCCCCTTCGCGGCTCGGGCAGTCCTGTCCGGCCCCAGCATGGCGGAGATCGCCGGCGCCGGGCATGTGACCTGCGTCTAAGAAAGTCGGGCCCCGGTGGAGCGCGCGGCGGCGAAGTATCGCAGGCGGATCGCCGAATTGAGGGGTTTTGCGAGAGCGCGTTGCGCAAGCGATGCCGTCCGATGTTGGTCATCGGGTCCCGGCATGCGGGATAATGGGCTGGAAGCAATGTGTTCGATGCCGGTGACACAGCGCCTGTCATGGGGCCGCCGGCTGCGATGAGCTGGTTTCAGGAAGGGGAACGAGCATGGCGGCCATGAAGCCGCGAACGGGCGACGGCCCGCTCGAGGTGACCAAGGAGGGGCGGGGCATCGTCATGCGCGTTCCGCTCGAAGGCGGCGGTCGGCTTGTCGTCGAGCTGACTCCGGACGAGGCGGATGCGCTCGGCGACGCTCTGAAGAAGGTCGTCGGCTGAGCGGAGCGCTCACAGTCTCCGGGGTGTTCGGTCACCTCTGGACAGACAGAACTCTGCCCCGGTACGGATACGTCCGTGCCGGGGCAGAGCTCTGTCCGGTGCCGATCCGCGGTGGCCTGTTCTTTACGGTGACCTGTTCATGGGGCGTCCTGTTGATCCGGCCCGCTCTCCGAGGAGCCGGCGTGTCCCGGGCTCAGCCGCGCCGCATCGCGCAGAGCAGGCCGTCGCCCACCGGCAGCAGCGTCGACTGGAGCTCCTGGCTCTCCCGTACGGTCCGCAGCAGTTCCCGCAGCCTCAGCACCTCCGCGGGCTGGGCCGCCGAGTCCACCGTCCGGCCGCCCGCGAAGACGCCCTCGAAACAGACCAGGCCGCCGGGGCGCAGCAGCCGCAACGATTCAGCGAGATAGTCGAGGCACTCCAGCCGGTCGCCGTCACAGAAGACGAGGTCGTAACCGCCGTCCGCCAGCCGGGGCAGTACATCCAGCGCGCGCCCGGGGATGAACCGCGCGCGGTTCCCCGCGAAGCCCGCGGCCCGGAAGGCCTGCCGGGCGAACTGCTGGCGCTCGGGCTCGGTGTCGACCGTGGTCAGGACGCCGTCCGGCCGCATGCCCTGGAGCAGATACGTCCCCGAGACACCGGTGCCGGTGCCGATCTCGGCGACCGCCTTCGCGTCCAGGGTGGCAGCGAGCAGACGCAGCGAGGCGCCGGTGCCTGGTGACACCGAGCGGAGCCCTGTCTCCCGGGCCCGGTCCCGGGCCCAGAGCAGTGCCTCGTCCTCGGCGACAAAGGCGTCGGCGAACGCCCAGCTCGTCTGCCGGTTGGCGGTAATGACCCTCTCCTTGTCCCCGTTGGCGGCGCAACGGTGACTGTATCCGCTGCGCCCGGGAACCCGCAGATGGGACCGGGCGTTAAGAAGAAGCGGGGAACACCTGGATCAAGACCTGCGACCGGGCCTAAATTCACGTAAAGATTCTTATCCGGAGCTAACGGGCGGAGTGGCTATGGTAGGGGCTCCACTGGACACCACCAGAGCCGATAGGGGAGGTGCGGCTGAGCCTGTGGATCGGGGAGGAGTGCTGACGCGCTTTCTCAGGTCGGCCGGCAAGCCGAAATCCGTGACCAACTTCGCTGACCGTTCTCGCTCCACCGACTCCGCAGTTACCGCGACCTTCGCATCGGATGCGGAATCGCAGGCGTGGACGCCTCCCAGCTGGGAGGAGATCGTCAGCACGCACAGCGGACGTGTCTACCGCCTCGCCTACCGCCTCACGGGCAACCAGCACGACGCCGAGGACCTGACCCAGGAAGTCTTCGTCCGGGTCTTCCGCTCGCTGTCGACCTACACCCCAGGCACCTTCGAGGGCTGGCTGCACCGCATCACCACGAACCTCTTCCTCGACATGGTCCGGCGCAAGCAGCGGATCCGGTTCGACGCGCTCGGTGACGACGCGGCGGAGCGGCTGCCCAGCCGTGAGCCGTCGCCGCAGCAGGTCTTCCACGACACGCACTTCGACGCGGACGTCCAGCAGGCGCTGGACACCCTCGCGCCCGAATTCCGTGCCGCGGTGGTGCTCTGTGACATCGAGGGGCTTTCGTACGAGGAGATCGCGGCCACGCTCGGCGTCAAGCTCGGCACCGTACGCAGCCGGATCCACCGAGGCCGTTCGCATCTGCGCAAGGCTCTCCAGCACCGTTCCCCCGAGGCAAGGGCCGAGCAGCGCGCCTTCGTGAGCGTGTCCGGGGAGGGCGGAGCGGCGTGAGTGGCACCAGCCCCACCCCCGCCGAGCAGCACTTGGGGGACAGACTCGCCGCCTTGGTGGACGGGGAGCTGGACCATGACGCGCGCGAGCGCGTGCTGGCCCATCTCGCCACCTGCGCCAAGTGCAAGGCGGAGGCCGACGCCCAGCGCCGGCTGAAGAGTGTGTTCGCCCAGTCCGCTCCGCCGCCGCCCTCCGCGGGGCTGCTCGCCAGACTCCAGGCACTGCCGGGCGGCTTTCCCGGCTCCGGGGGTGGTGATGACGACAGCGGAAAAGGGCTCTTCGATGGGGGGCGCTTTGGTGAGGGCGTTTTCGGCGTCCGCACCGACGGCTTCGGTTATGTCCCGGCGGGCGCCCATGCCGCCGTGCTGCCCAGCGGCTCCGGCTTCCGGATCCATGAGGTCGGGCGCCAGGAGGCCGAGCGGTCGCCGTGGCGCGGCAAGCGGTTCGCCTTCGCCGCCGCCAGTGCGGTGTCGTTCGCCGCGATGGCCCTCGGCGGGACGATGCCGCTCGGTACGGCCGCCGATGCCCTGCCCCGGGGCGCGGGCAACAATGTGACACCCATGCGTGCCCCCGGCACCGCGGGCCCCGCCGTCGGCGGTGAGTCCTCCCGGCGTCAGAGCGGCGGCAGCGGAGCGCTGTCGCGGTCCCTCGACCGCCCGACCCCCGCGGCCCCTCCCGGCATGTTCCAGACACAGACACTCTCCGAGCGCCCGTTCTCACCGGGCGCCCTGGTCGGTCCGTCCCCGGCGCTGCTGATCCAGCCCACGGGCTCGGCCCTCCAGATCGACGAGGCGTCCGGGATCAGCCCCACGGCAACCCCCAACCCGACCCAGCTGGCCGCGCCGACACTGCCCGGCGCGCCGCTTTCCGCCCGGCGCTGAGCGACCCCCTGCGCGGAAATCCGTAAACCTGATTGAATCCTGGCAGGGGTGCCCGTCAGGGCATGGAACGGCAGTGGCGGGGAGAGCATGGACGACGGGAAGCCGACCGGACCCGAGGGACCCGAGGGACCCAAGGCGAAGTGGTGGAGCCGTCCCTCGGCCGAGGGCGCGATACCGCAGGGGCCCGGGGTGCCGTCGGCCCGGAGCGACGAGGTGACGACACAGCTGCCCCCCGTCGCTGACAAGCCGTCAGCGGTGGCCGACCCGGCCCCCGTGCCCGTCGATGCGGCCCCCGTGCCCGTCGACGCGGCTCCTGTGCCCACGGACGCGGCATCCGTGCCCGTCGACCCGGCTCCAGCGCCCGCCGATGCGGTTCCGGCGCCTCAGGGGCGTCCACAGCCGCTGCACGAGCCCGACGCCTACAGCACCCCGCCCTACGGTGGCCCCGGCCCCTGGGCGCTCGCACCGCCCGTACAGCGCCCCACCCCGCCCCACGGCACGCCGATGCCGCCGCCCGCGCACCAGGCGCCGCCGCAGGTCCAGATCCCGCAGCAGCCGCACGCGCACCCGCAGCAGCCGCATCACCACCCAGGCCATCAGCCCATGCCGATGCCCCCGCCCCCGCCGTCCCAGGCCCAGGCCCACGCCCAGGCCCCCGGCCTGCCGGAGACGTCGCAGTGGCTCCGGTACGACCCCTGGAACGCGCCGGGGCAGCAGCCCCTGACCCAGTACGGCGAGCCGCGCAAGCGGCGCGGCCGACGGGCCGGGCTCGCCGCCGCCGGGGCGCTGGCCCTCGCCGCCTGTGTCCTCGGCGGCGCGGTAGGCGCGTACCTCGAACGCAACGGCGGCTTCACCAGCGTCGAACTCCCGCAGGCCGACGCGGAAGCCGGTGGCCGCGCGCCCGACAGCGTCGCGGGCATCGCCGCCAGCGCGCTGCCCAGCGTCGTCACCCTGCATGTCAGCGGCAGCGGAGAACAGGGCACCGGAACGGGCTTCGTCCTCGACCGGCAGGGCCACATCCTGACGAACAACCATGTCGTCCAGCCGGCCTCCTCCTCCGGCGAGATATCGGTCACGTTCAGCGGCGGCCAGACCGCCAGGGCGAAGCTCGTCGGCAAGGACACCGGCTACGACCTCGCCGTCGTCAAGGTCACCGGCGTCTCCGGGCTCAAGCCGCTCCCGCTGGGCAACTCCGACAGCGTCCAGGTCGGCGATCCGGTCGTGGCCATCGGCGCCCCCTTCGATCTGTCCAACACCGTGACCTCCGGGATCATCAGCGCCAAGCAGCGCCCCATCACCGCGGGCGGTGAGAAGGGCGACGGCAGCGACATCAGCTATGTGGACGCGCTCCAGACGGACGCCCCGATCAACCCCGGCAACTCCGGCGGTCCGCTGGTGGACACCCGGGCCCGGGTCATCGGCATCAACAGCGCGATCCGCGCCGCGGACAGCGGTACGGGCCTCACCGGCGGCCAGTCGGGCTCCATCGGACTCGGCTTCGCGATACCGATCAACCAGGGCAAGCGCGTCGCCGAGGAGCTGATCAACACCGGGAAGGCGACGCACCCCGTGATCGGCGTCAGCCTCGACATGGAGTACGCGGGCGACGGCGCCCGGGTCGGTGACAAGGCCGCCGACGGCGGTCCCGCGGTGACCGCGGGCGGCCCCGGTGCCAAGGCCGGGATCAAGGCGGGGGACGTCATCACGGAAGTGAACGGCCGGCGGGTGCACAGCGGTGAGGAGCTGATCGTCAAGATCCGCGCCCACCGCCCCGGCGACCAACTGGAGCTGACCCTGGCCCGCGGAGGTAAAGAGCGGACCATGAAGTTGACTCTCGGCTCCGCGGACGGCACCTGACGTCCACCGGAAGGTACCGCCCGGACAGTTCGGGCAGGTACCGTGGAGCGGCCCCGACCTCGCCCGACCTTCGATCCACCCGAGGAGCAGCACGTGTTCAATGACATTGGCGCCCTTGAGGTGATCGCGCTCGCGGTCCTCGCCGTGATCGTCTTCGGTCCCGAGAAGCTGCCCAAGGTCATTCAGGATGTCTCCGGCTTCATAAGAAAGGTCCGCGCGTTCTCCGAGAGCGCCAAGGAGGACATCCGCTCCGAGCTGGGTCCCGAGTTCAAGGACTTCGAGTTCGAAGACCTCAACCCCAGGACGTTCGTCCGCAAGCAGTTGATGGACAACGACGATCTCGGTCTGAACGAGATCCGCAGCAGCTTCGACCTCCGCAAGGAGATGAATGAGGTCGCGGACGCGGTGAACGGCCGCGAGAGCGAGTCCGTCGCGGATGTCTCCGCGACGACGCCGCTCTCCCCGAATGGCTCCGCTGCGATCGGGTCGTCCGCGAACGGCTCCTCCACCATCCCCGACCTGCTCAAGAAGCGCGAAAAGCCCGTTCAGCCCGAGCGTCCGCCGTTCGACGCAGACGCCACCTGAGTACGACCAATCCCGATGAGTCGGGACCTGGTGGCTATCCTCCAACTGTCCGGCAGTGAGGCGCCCGTCGGGGGCGGGCCGCTCCGGACGCTCACGATCGAGGAGGCGCCGGCAGATGGAGACGACGAGTCGGGCAGGTACGCGGGACGCGGCCGGCTCAGCCAAGGCCGGAGGAGTGGCAGCCGCCCGGCGCACGGTCGAAGGCTATCTGCGGGCGCCCTTTCCCTGGTACGGACTGGACGACGCATTCACCGGGCCGCGCTGGCTCATGCAGGTCGGCGCGACGGCTGACGGAACGGTTCGGCACGGCGCCACGGGCCATGGTGAAGAGCCGTCGATAAGACCGGAGGCTCCGGCCGCAGACAGGGAACGCTTCGCGGTGGTCGTGACGGTGGCCACGAGCCCCGAACGGCGCACCGGTGACGGTACGGGCCACCTGGACGCCACCACGGCCTCCTCCGCGGCCTGGCTGGCCGGTTCGGGGCTGCTGGCCTTCACCTGGCCCCCGCAGCTGGACCACGCGCTGCGCGACAACTGGCTGGACCAGCAGACGGAGGCGGCGTTCGAACTGGCCGACGATCTGGACGGACCGGAGTGGACGACGCTCTCGCTGCCGGTCGACGCGGAGCCGACGCCCTTCCACTACCGCGAGTCCGAGTTCGGCTGGGTGCTGGCCGGCTCGGCGCGCCGCGGGGTGCACCTCGGGGCGTACGGGCGCGGGATGAGCGCCTATGGCCTCGGCTTCTCGGTGATCGAGGACATCAGGACGTACACGCCCTAGAACAGGGGGCTACGAACAAGGGTCGACGAACAAGGTGTCGACGAACAGCGGTCGAAGAACAGCGGTCGAAGAACAGCGGTCCACCGGGACAGCCGGTAAGGGGCGGTCGCAATAGGCGACCGCCCCTTACCCGTTGAGCTGTTGAACCGTCCGGGCAGGCTCAGAACTTGTTGCGCGGGGTGATCCCCAGCGACATGCCCGACAGGCCGCGCTGCCGGCCGCTCAGCTTGCCGGCGATCCCGCGCAGCGCCGTGGCGGCAGGCGAGTCGGGGTCGGAGAGCACGATGGGCTTGCCCTCGTCGCCGCCCTCCCGCAGCCGTACGTCGATCGGGATCGCGCCGAGCACCGGCACCTCGGCGCCGGTCGTCCTCGTCAGCCCCTCGGCGACCAGCTTGCCGCCGCCGGTGCCGAAGACATCGATCATCTCGTCGCAGTGCGGGCACGGCAGACCCGACATGTTCTCGACCACGCCGACGATCTTCTGATGGGTCTGTACGGCGATGGAACCGGCCCGCTCGGCGACCTCGGCCGCGGCCTGCTGCGGGGTGGTGACCACCAGGATCTCGGCGTTCGGCACGAGCTGCGCCACGGAGATCGCGATATCGCCGGTCCCCGGCGGCAGGTCGAGCAGCAGCACATCCAGATCGCCCCAGTAGACGTCCGCGAGGAACTGCTGGAGCGCGCGGTGCAGCATCGGGCCGCGCCAGACCACCGGCGCGTTGCCCGGCGTGAACATCCCGATGGAGATCACTTTCACACCGTTCGCCGACGGCGGCATGATCATGTTCTCGACCTGGGTGGGCCTGCCGTCCGCGCCGAGCATCCGCGGCACGCTGTGCCCGTAGATGTCCGCGTCGACCACACCGACCTTCAGCCCGTCGGCCGCCATGGCGGCGGCCAGGTTGACCGTCACCGAGGACTTGCCGACACCGCCCTTGCCCGACGCCACCGCGTACACCCGGGTCAGGGAGCCCGGCTGGGCGAAGGGCACCTCGCGCTCGGCGGTGCCGCCGCGCAGGGAGGCCGCCAGCTCGCGCCGCTGCTCGTCGCCCATCACGTCCAGCGTGACGTCCACCCGCGTGACGCCCGCGACCCGGGCGACCGCTTCGGTCACGCTCCGGGTGATCGTGTCGCGCATCGGGCAGCCGGAAACCGTCAGATAGACCGTGACGGCCACCGCACCGTCCGCGCCGATATCCACCGATTTGACCATGCCGAGGTCGGTGATCGGCCGATGGATCTCGGGGTCGTTCACCGTCGCCAGCGCTTCGCGCACCGCTTCTTCCGCGGGGACGGCGGTTCCGTACGTGTCGGTAGCCATACCGAGATGGTACGGCGATCCGCACCGCCGCAGGAAAGACCGTCAGCGGTCGGATTCCTCGCGTCCGGGTTCCGGCCGGGGCGGCGAGTACTGCTCCGTCATGTCCCGCACCAGATCCTGAAGCTCCGACCGGATCCAGTCGCGCGTGGCGACCTCGCCCATACCGATCCGCAGCGCCGCGATCTCGCGCGTCAGGTATTCGGTGTCGGCGATCGAGCGCTCGTTCTGTTTGCGCTCCTGCTCCTGTGTGACCCGGTCCCGGTCGTCCTGGCGGTTCTGCGCCAGCAGGATCAGCGGCGCGGCGTACGAGGCCTGGAGGGAGAGCATCAGCGTCAGAAAGATGAACGGGTACGGGTCGAAGCGCAGTTCGCGCGGGGCGGTGACGTTCCAGACGAGCCAGACGATGATGATCAGCGTCATCCAGACGATGAAGCGGCCCGTCCCCAGAAAGCGGGCGATACGCTCCGAAAGCACCCCGAAAGCCTCGGGATCGTACTCGGGCAGCAGTCGGCGCCGCGGCGGGGCCGGCTGGTCGAGCCTGATCCGGCCACCCCGGAGCAGCGCGGTCGAACCGGCCCCGGAGCCGGTCCGCGCGCGCTCCCGGCCGGCCTCCCTGTCGGGGCGCTCACTCATCACGGGCCGCCCCGTCCAGCCCGTGGTAGCCGGTCTCCCGCCAGTCGTCGGGCAGCAGGTGGTCGAGTACGTCATCGACGGTCACCGCGCCGAGCAGCGATCCGCCCTCGTCCACCACCGGCGCCGAGACCATGTTGTACGCGGCGAGATGGCTGGTGATCGCGGGCAGCGCGGTGTCGGGCGCGAGCGGCGGCAGATCGCTGTCGACGATCGAGCTGACCAGCGTGTACGGCGGATCCCGCAGCAGCCGCTGGAAGTGCACCGTGCCCAGATACTTGCCCGTCGGCGTCTCGTCCGGCGGCCGGCAGACATAGACCTGCGCGGCGAGCGCGGGGGAGAGGTCCTGGAGCCGTACCCGCGCCAGCGCGTCCGCCACCGTCGCGTCGGGCCGCAGCACGATCGGGTCGGTCGTCATCAGACCGCCCGCCGTGCGCTCCTCGTACGCCATCAGCCGCCGCACATCGGCGGCGTCGTTCGGCCGCATCAGGGTGAGCAGCCGCTCCTTGTCGTTCTCGGGCAGTTCGGAGAGAAGGTCGGCCGCGTCGTCCGGGTCCATCGCCTCCAGGACATCGGCGGCGCGCTCCTCCTTGAGCTTGCCAAGGATCTCCACCTGGTCGTCCTCGGGCAGCTCCTCCATGACATCGGCGAGCCGGTCGTCATCGAGGGCGACGGCCACTTCGCCGCGTCGTTTCGGCGTCAGATGGTGCAGCACATTGGCGACTTCGACCGGGCGCAGCCGTTCGAAGGTGGCGACAAGATTCTCCGCGCCCTGCCCCTCCTCCTCCAGCGAGAAGCCGGTGACCGCGGACCAGTCGACGGTCAGGGTCTCCCCCCGCCGCCGCAGGGCGCCGCCCTTCCTGCCACGCCGTACGAAGACCTTGTCGATCTCCCAGTCGCGGCGGGCCGGCAGCTGACGGATGGCGACATCGAGGACCGTCACCTCCTCGCCGTTCTCCACGAGCCGCACCCTGCGGTCAAGCAGCTCGCCGAGTACGAGGCGCTCGGTGGGCCGCTGCTCGAAGCGGCGCATGTTGAGTACACCCGTGCTGATCACCTGGCCCGACTCGACACCGGTCACCCGGGTCATGGGCAGAAAGATCCGGCGCCGGCTGAGCACCTCGACGACCAGCCCGAGCAGCCGGGGCGGACGGCCGCCGACCCGCAGCATCGCCACGAGATCGCGGACCCGGCCCACCTGGTCGCCGGCGGGATCGAAGACGGCCACACCGGAGATGTGCGAGACAAAGATCCGGGGGGCGCCTGCCGCCATTTCCCAGCGCCTCCTTCGCCCTCGGTTGTCCTTCTATTGTCCTTCTGTTCCGGCGGGATAACGGGTTCAGGCTAGCCCGTACCACCGCGGTATGCCCTGGCGGATCCGTCCGTACGGCCTTCCCGCGGCGACTGTGCGGCTCACTGTCGAGACGTGTCTCCGGCCCGGGTACGCTGCGGTCTGCCAACCCCCAGCCGCGTTTGAGAGGCAGTGCGTCTGTGACCGTTTTCCTGTCGTCCGGCCGTGCCCGCAGGGTCGCTCTTCCCGTCGCGTTCTGCGTGGGGCTGGCCGCGGTTCTCACGGCATGCGGTGAGGATCCGGACAAGGGTACGAACGGGGTCGGCAAGCTCTCCGCCACCGAGATCGAGAGAAAGGCACGGACGGCGGCGAACGCCGCGGGCTCGGTCAGGCTCTCCGGCTCGCTGGTCACCCAGGGAGAGACCTACAAGCTCAATATGCGGCTCAAGACGAACGGCGGGACCGGCACCGTCACCTCGAAGAACAGCACCTTCCAGCTGCTGCGCGTCGAGGACGCGCTCTTCCTGAAGGCGGACGCCGGTTTCTGGAGCCACGCGGGCGGCGATGACGGCAAGGAGACCACCAAGCCGAGCGGTTCGGACAGCGAGGCCGCGGACAAGCTCCAGGACAAGTATGTGAAGGTCCCGAAGGACGACCCCTCGTACAAGCAGCTGAGCGGCTTCACGGACATGAAGGTGCTGCTCGCCGGGATACTGACGCTGCACGGCAAGCTGAACAAGGGCGCCCGCGACCGTATCGGCGGCGTGCAGACCATCAAGATCAACGGCAGCGAGGGCGACGGCGGGACGCTGGACGTCTCGCTGGCGGGCACGCCGTACCCGCTGCAACTGGTGCGCGCGGGCGGCGCGGGGACGCTCTCGCTCGCCGACTGGGGCCGCGATTTCGAACTGGCGGCGCCGGCCAAGGGCGAGACCCTTGACTACGGCAGCCGGCTCCCGGCCACCAGCGACTAGGTCCTGTCCCCGTCCTTGCCCTTGTGGCGCTTGAGCAGGAGCCGTCCGAGCGAGGCGGGCAGCGGCCGGCGGGTCGTCGCAGCGGTCGGCAGCGGCACCGCCGCCAGCGAGGAGTCGGGCAGGTCGGTGATCGCGGCCCGGGGCGTCAGCCGCAGCACCCGGCACTCGCGCGCCCAGCGCTCCGTCATCACCTCGGCGTCGGGCGCGTTCAGCCGCTTGCCCTTGAGCTCGGCGACGGCCGTCTCCCAGCCCTCCGAGTGCGGTGCCAGCTCCGCGACGGCCGCCGTCCAGGCGACGAGCCGGCCGCCCTTGTCCTTGCTGCGTACGGTCACCTCGGCGGCGGAGCCGTCCGCGAGCCCCGGCAGCGGCTGCTCCCCGGGGCCGTCCCCGACCAGCAGCGCCGCGCCCTCGTGCCATACGTGCCACAGCGCGCGGTCGGGGCCCGAGCCGCGCACCCAGATGAGGCCGGACTTCTTGGTGGCCTCCTCGACGAGGACCTGGCCGAGATCGGGCCCGAGGCCGGGCCCGAGGCCGTGCACGGGGTCTGGTTCTGTCATGCCCGCAGCCTATCCAGCCGCCGGGACGGCGGCCGGACGGTGTCAGACAGGGCCAAGGCCCGGACGGTCTCTAGAGCCAGCCGTTCCGCTTGAGGGTGCGGTGGATCGTCACACAGATGATGGCGATCGCGGTGAGCACCATGGGATAGCCGTACTTCCACCCCAGCTCCGGCATGTGGTCGAAGTTCATGCCGTAGACACCGCACACGGCCGTCGGTACGGCGATGATCGCCGCCCAGGACGTGATCTTGCGCATGTCCTCGTTCTGCGCGACCGTCGCCTGCGCCAGATTCGCCTGGAGGATCGAGTTCAGCAGCTCGTCGAAGCCGATGACCTGCTCGTGCACCCGGGCCAGATGGTCGGCGACGTCGCGGAAGTACTTCTGGATGTCCGGGTCGACCAGCCGCATCGGCCGCTCGCTCAGCAGCTCCATCGGCCGCAGCAGCGGGGACACGGCCCGCTTGAACTCCAGCACCTCTCGCTTGAGCTGGTAGATCCGCCCGGCGTCCGAGCCGCGCGGGCTGCCCTTCGCCGGCGCCGAGAACACATCGATCTCGACCTCGTCGATGTCGTCCTGGACGGCCGCCGCCACCGCGACGTAGCCGTCGACGACATGGTCGGCGATGGAGTGCAGTACGGCCGAGGGCCCTTTGGTAAGGAGCTCGGCGTCGCTCTCCAGCCGGTGGCGCAGCGCGCGCAGCGAGCCCTGGCCGCCGTGCCGGACGGTGATCACGAAGTCCCGGCCGGTGAAGCACATGACCTCGCCGGTGTCGACCACCTCGCTGGTCGCGGTCAGCTCGGCGTGCTCGACGTAGTGGATGGTCTTGAAGACGGTGAACAGGGTGTCGTCGTACCGCTCCAGCTTGGGCCGCTGGTGCGCGTGCACCGCGTCCTCCACCGCCAGCGGGTGCAGCCCGAACTCGGCCGCGATACCGGCGAATTCCTCCTCGGTCGGCTCGTGCAGGCCGATCCAGGCGAAGCCGCCGCCCTCGCGCACCCGCAGCATCGCCTCGTGCGGGGTGACACAGGGGTTCTCGGTGACCCGTCGGCCGTCGCGGTAGACCGCGCAGTCGACCACCGCGCTCGACGCGGAGGGGTCACGGGTGGCGTCGTACGTGTCGTACTTGCTGTACGCGGTCTTGGTCTTGCGCAGGGACGGACGGACCGCTTCGCGCAGGTCACGGATCATCGACATGGCGGGCTCCTTCACGGAGAGGCCGTCGGCGAGGCGTGGCACAGCCCGGAATGGGGACGTGATGCGTACGTACGTCCGCAAAGCGGGCGGCACCGCGGGTCGCGGTGACGGCGTTCGCTACAGACAGGCAGAGAGAACTCAGGTACTGCTCAGGTACTGAGAGACGTGCTCTTCCGTCGTGCGAGATGCCGTGGGCCCGGGGGACGGGGGCGTCAGATCACCGGACAGGAGGTCCGTACGGAAGAGCGGCTGGTACTGGCCGGGTGACTTCGATCCACCGCAGCCCCACCTCCTCCAGCCGGTCCCCCGTGGGGGATGACGTGTCGTCGGGACCAGAGACCAACGCTTCCGCGTGTGCTGACCCGACCAGCGGCCAAGACTATCAGCAGACTGAGGCCCAACTTCGTTGCTTGCCCAATCCTTACGCGATCTATGCTCGCCGGATGGGAGAAATTCTTGACCGGGTCGAGGCCCGGCTCCGTACGGCGCTGGGCGAGCCGGACGCGCGCGCCGCGGTGACGTTTCTCGGGACGGACCGCTTCGAGGTGCTGCGGTTCCTGGACTCCCAGGGCGGTTCCGGGGTGGTGCGGTACGCCACGCTCGGGATGTCGGCGCAGCCGATGGCGGACCCGTCGGCGCTGCTCGCCGACCCCGTGAAGGGGCCGCGGGCCGAGCTCGTCCTGTCCGTGCGCGCCGGGCTCGCCGACACCGATCAGGTGCTCCGCCCGCTGGCTGTGCTGGCCGCTTCTCCGCAGGTCGAGGGCTTGGTCGTGGCGCCGGGCAGCTCGCTCGACCTCGGCGAGCCGCTGTGGCCGGGGGCGCCCTTCAGCTCCGTACTGGTCGGTGAGCCGGGCGGGCTGGTGGCTGATCTGGAGCTGGACGCCCCGCTGGAGCCCGTGCGGTTTCTGCCGCTGTTGCCGATGACGCCCAATGAGGCGGCGTGGAAGCGGGTCAGGGGCGCGCGGGAGCTTGAGGAGCGCTGGCTCGCGCGGGGCACGGACCTGCGCGACCCGCTGCGCGCCTCCGTGCCCCTGGACTGAGCGTCGAACGGATCCTCATCCGCGCGTGAGGCGAGGCCTCGACGCTCCAGCCAGATCATTGCAATATGCACGCAGTGAGTATGGGCCCGCTGGCGAGTGTCAGCTGCGTCTATTTCTCTGTGTCCGGACTCTGACCGGACGAGTGATCGTCCTTGACTCGGCGTCGGCCACGGAGGAGCGTGGGGCGCTATGAGGGGCGAACCCAGTTGCCCGAAGTGCGGTGGCCGAGTCAGGGCGCCCGGCCTCTTCGCCGACTCCTGGCAGTGCGATGTACATGGCACCGTGCACCCGCTGCAGCCCGTGATACCGCCCAGTGTCGAGGCCCTGAGTGTCGTGGTGCACCGCGCCCGGGTGCCGGTGTGGATGCCCTGGCCGCTGCCCGTCGGCTGGCTCTTCACCGGCGTGGCGTACGCGGGCGACGACCGCAGCGGCGGACGCGCCACCGCCGTCGCCTGCTCAGGACCGGGGCCGCTCGGCGGTATGGGCGAGCTGCTGCTCGTCGCCGAGGAGCTGGGCGTGGGGCTCGGCGCGCGCTACGCGGGCATCGACGGTCCGGACCCGGGCCCCGCCATATGCGTCGCCAAGCCACCCCAGACGAAGCTGCTCGCGGCCGGGAGGCCCACGCCGCTCTGGCATGTCGCCGACGCCCCGGAGGACCGCGCGGTCTTCGCGGGCGAGGCGCTCGGGCTGTGGCTGTGGGCCATCGTCTGGCCCGAGCAGTCGGGGCTGTTGCTCTACGACGAGGTGGTGCTGACCGATCTGCGGGACGTGGGTGCCGAGATGGAGCTGCTGCCCTGCGGGGCCCTGTCGCCCCGGCTGCTCTCCTGACGGACCGGTCTCCTGAGGCCGCTCGGCCCGTTATTCTTGAGCGTCCCCCTGTCCGCCCCGAACCTCCGGAGTGACGCGTCGTGCGCATCGATCTGCACACCCACTCCACGGCCTCGGACGGTACGGACACCCCGGCCGAGCTGGTGCGCAACGCTGCCGCCGGCGGGCTCGACGTCGTCGCGCTGACCGACCACGACACCACCCGCGGCCACGCCGAGGCGATCGCCGCGCTCCCGGATCTCGACCGGGACCTCACCCTCGTCACCGGCGCGGAGCTCTCCTGCCGGCTCGACGGCGTCAGCCTGCATCTGCTGGCGTATCTCTTCGACCCGGACGAGCCGGAGCTGCTGAGCGAGCGGGAGCTGGTACGGGACGACCGCGTCCCGCGCGCGCGGACGATGGTCCGCAAGCTCCAGGAGCTGGGCGTCCCGATCACCTGGGAGCAGGTGGCGCGCATCGCGGGCGACGCCTCCCTCGGCCGCCCGCACATCGCCACCGCCCTGGTGGAACTCGGCGTCGTCGCGACCGTCTCCGACGCCTTCACCCCGGACTGGCTCGCGGACGGCGGACGCGCGTACGCCGAGAAGCACGAACTCGATCCCTTCGAGGCGATCCGTCTGGTCAAGGCGGCCGGCGGGGTCACCGTGTTCGCGCATCCGCAGGCCGTCGAGCGGGGCCGGGTCGTGCCCGAGTCCGCCATCGCCCGGCTCTCCGCCGCCGGTCTCGACGGCATCGAGGTCGACCACATGGACCACGACGCCCCGACCCGGGCCCGGCTGCGCGAACTGGCCGCCGAACTGGGCCTGCTGACCACCGGATCCAGCGACTACCACGGCAGCCGCAAGTTCGTTGAACTCGGCGCCTGTACCACCGACCCGGAGATCTACGGCGAGATCACCCGGCGGGCCTCCGGCGCCTTCCCGGTGCCCGGCGCGGGCGGACGCGCGTAAGTCCAGCCGTACCGCCGCCGTAGCCGTACCGCCTCCTCATGCCGTCGCGTCCGTTCCCGTTCCCGTTTCCGCTCCCCGTTCCCTCGTCTCTACGTCCCGCAAGGCCCTCACTGTGTTCGACTTCGCCGTCTTCGGCTCCCTCTTTCTCACGCTCTTCGTGATCATGGACCCTCCCGGGATCACCCCGATCTTCCTCGCCCTCACCTCCGGCCGGCCCGCCAAGGTCCAGCGCGCCATGGCCTGGCAGGCGGTGGCCGTCGCCTTCGGTGTGATCGCCGTCTTCGGGCTGCTGGGCCAGCAGATCCTGGACTATCTGCATGTCTCCGTACCTGCGCTGATGATCGCCGGCGGGCTGCTCCTGCTGCTCATCGCGCTGGACCTGCTGACCGGGAAGACCGACGAGCCCCAGCAGACGAAGGACGTCAATGTGGCGCTCGTACCGCTGGGCATGCCGCTGCTCGCCGGACCCGGCGCGATCGTGTCCGTCATCCTCGCCGTACAGCACGCCGACGGCGCCCCGGCGCGGATCTCGGTCTGGGCGGCGATCGTAGCGATGCATGTCGTGCTCTGGCTGACGATGCGCTACTCCCTGCTGATCATCCGGGTCATCAAGGACGGGGGAGTGGTGCTGGTGACCCGGCTGGCGGGGATGATGCTTTCGGCCATTGCCGTTCAGCAGATCATCAACGGCGTCACCCAGGTGATCCAGAGCGCCTGACATGGGCAGCGCCCCCGTACGAGTGATCCGTACAGGGGCGCTTCGTCGGTTCGCGGTCGGCCGCTGTCGTGCGCGTCGCGAAGGGATACGGGGTTACGAGGCCGAGGATTCGGCCGGGCGGATATAGATGCGCTGGCCCATCGCGGCGGCCTGCTGCACGATCCGATTGACGGAGGCGGCGTCCACAACGGTGCTGTCGACAGCGGAGCCGTCAACATCGTCGAGTCGCATGATTTCGAAGCGCAAGGCTTCTCCCTTCGTCTGATCCTCCTGCTGGAGAACTATGGGTGACGGGTGGAGCCGTCGTCAGTTACATCGGGGTACAACGGCTTGCCCTCTGCAAACATTCCCTACGCTAAGGAAAATTTTCGGGTGGCTAACTTCTGGCGGGTACGCTCGCGTCCGCAGAGAATGAACGGTGTATGAGCGAGGCAGAGATCAACCCAGAGATCGCCGACATCGGCGCCCGTCTGGAGCGCACCAACCAGCTGCTCCAGCGGATGCTCGCCGAGGTCGCCAAGACTCCGTCCACACATGCCATCTTCGTCGACGCCGGTTACGTCTATGCTGCGGCCGGGTTGCTTGTGGCGGGTACCGAGGACCGGCGCGCCTTCGATCTGGACGCCGAAGGGCTCATCGAGGCCTTCATCGACAAGGCCCGGATCATCTTCGCGGACAGCAGACTGCTCCGCGTGTACTGGTACGACGGCGCCAGACGCCGGATCCACACCTCGGAGCAGCAGTCCATCGCCGAACTGCCCGACGTCAAGGTCAGGCTCGGCAACCTCAACGCCAACAACCAGCAGAAGGGCGTCGACTCGCTGATCCGTACGGATCTCGAATCGCTCGCCAGGCACCGCGCCATCAGTGACGCGGCGCTGGTCGGCGGCGACGAGGACCTGGTCTCGGCCGTCGAGGCCGCCCAGGGGTACGGCGCGCGCGTGCACCTCTGGGGCATCGAGGCCGGCGAGGGGCGCAATCAGGCCGAGCCGCTGCTGTGGGAGGTCGACAGCCAGCGCACCTTCGACCTGGACTTCTGCAAGCCGTATGTCACCCGCCGCCCGGTCACCACGTACGAGCACGAGGGCGAGCCGCCGCCCTCCCGCGACCAGGTGCGGTTCATCGGCGCGCAGATCGCCGCGACATGGCTGGCGGAGCGCGGCCGGGAAGCCATGTCCGAGCTCCTGCCGGGCCATCCGTATCTGCCCGGCCCGGTGGACCAGGATCTGCTGATCGAGGCGGAGAAGCTGCTCCAGCGGTCGCTACGGGGCCATGCGATGCTGCGGCGGTCGCTGCGGGACGGATTCTGGCAGCACTTGCAGGCGCAATACTGAGGGCCCGGTGCCCATGGCGGCGGTCAGCCGCGGGTGTCCCAGAAGTCCCTGAGCGCTGCGGCGGTCTCCAGCGGCCGGTCGGTGTTGGGTGAGTGCTGGGCGCCCTCGATGACCGTCCTGCGCGCGCCGAGCCGCCGCGCCATCTCGTCCAGCAGCGGCACCGGCCAGGTGTCGTCCCGTTCGCCGGACACCACATGCTTGGGCAGCGGCTGTACGGCGGCCAGCTCGTCCACCCTGTCCGGCTCCACGCTCAGCTGCCGGCCGGTGGCGATCAGCTGGGCGGGCCGGGTGAGGAGCCAGCGCCTGCGCAGATCCTCCCCGTCGATCGCGGTCTCCTCCGGGGGATCCATCGAGCGCATGATCTCCCAGACCTGCCCCATCGTCATGGCCCTGAGCGCCCCGCTCAGCAGTTCGGCACGCTCCCGCTGGACCGGGGCGACCCGCGCGGGCCCGGAGGACAGCAGCGTCAGCGTGACGAACGGGCCGGGGTCGAGCAGTACGGCGGCACGGGCGATCAGACCGCCGAGCGAGTGCCCGAGCAGATGCACGGGCGAGCCGATCGCCTCCGCCTGCGCCAGTACGTCGGCGGCCAGCTCGCTCTGCGCGTAGCCGTCCTCGGTGTCCGGGCCGTCGGTCTCGTACTGGCCGCGCCCGTCCACGCAGACGACCCGGTAGCCGGCCGCCGTAAGGGGATCGAGCAGCGCGATGAAGTCTTCCTTGCTCCCGGTGAACCCGGGAAGCATCAGCGCGGTGCCGCGCGGCTCCCCGGCCGGCCGCGCGTCGAGCGTGGCGAAGGGGCCGCGGCGGGTCGCGAGCGTACGGGCGCGGGCACAGGAGGGCGGGACGAACGTGGGCGGCCGACTCATGCGAAGAGATTAGGCCCTGTCCTGCCCCTAACAGGGGTGGGAGGTCCCGGAAAGCCGATGGCCCGGCACCCCCCGTCTGGGGGCGTCGGGCCATCCGGCTGTGGTGCGCGCGTACGTCAGCTCTCGGTCTTCGCCGCTGTCGTACGCGTACGGCGGCGGCGCGGCTTGGGCAGGGCCTCCGCCTCCGCTTCGGCCGTCTCCGCGGTCGCGGCGGCCTCGACGGCCTCGACGGCCGGCTTGGCGACGCGGGTACGGCGACGGGGTTTGGTCTCCGCGACGGGGGCCTCGGCCTTGACGTCCGCCGACTCCACCACCGCCGACTCCGCGGCCTCGGCCACCGACTTGGCGACGCGGGTACGGCGACGCGGCTTGGTCTCGGCGACCGGCGCCTCGGGGGCGTCGACCGGCTCCGTCACCGCGGCGGCCCCGACCGTCGCGACCGGGTCGGCCGCGGGCCTGGCGGCCCGGGCGCGACGGCGGCGCGGCTTGGCCACGGGCTCCGCCTCCGGCTCGGAAACGACAGGCTCGGAAACGACAGGCTCCGACACGGCGGGCTCCGAAACGACCGGGTCGGAGAAGACCGGCTTGGAAACGACCGGGTCCGCGAGGACCGGCTCCGCCGCGGCGTCCGGGGCCGTGACCGTGGCCGCGCTCTCCACGGCCGGTGTCCCGGTCCCTGAGCCGGCTCCGGCGCGGGTACGCCGGCGACGACGCGGGGTACGCGGCTCGGCGGCCCGCTCCACGCGCTCGGGCACGTCCATCGGCACGGCGGTCTGGAACTGCGGCTCGGCGACGGCGACCGCGGACCGCGGCTCGGCCGCCGTACCGGCCGCGTCCAGCGGGGTCCCGCCACGGGTGCGGCGGCGCTGGCGCGGCGCGCGCGTACGGGCCGGGCGCTCTTCCCGTACCGCCGCGGCGGGGGCGGCGGACTTACGGCCGCGGCCGCCCGTCTCGCCGAGGTCCTCGACCTGCTCCGCAGACAGACCGGCGCGCGTACGCTCCGCGCGCGGCAGGACGCCCTTGGTCCCGGCGGGGATGTTCAGCTCCTCGAACAGGTGCGGAGACGTGGAGTACGTCTCCGGCGGGTCCGGGAAGCCGAGGTCCAGCGCCTTGTTGATCAGCTGCCAGCGCGGGATGTCGTCCCAGTCGACGAGCGTGACGGCGGTACCGGACGCGCCCGCCCGGCCCGTGCGGCCGATGCGGTGGAGGTAGGTCTTCTCCTCCTCCGGCGACTGGTAGTTGATGACATGGGTCACGCCCTCGACGTCGATGCCGCGCGCGGCGACATCGGTGCAGACGAGCACATCGACCTTGCCGTTGCGGAAGGCGCGCAGCGCCTGCTCGCGGGCGCCCTGGCCCAGGTCGCCATGGACCGCGCCGGAGGCGAAGCCGCGCTGGGCGAGCTGGTCGGCGATGTCGGCGGCCGTGCGCTTCGTACGGCAGAAGATCATCGCCAGGCCGCGGCCCTCGGACTGGAGGATGCGGGCGACCATCTCCGGCTTGTCCATGGAGTGGGCGCGGTAGACGCGCTGCGTCGTGTTGGCGACGGTCGCGCCCTCGTCGTCCGGCGACGTGGCGCTGATGTGTGTGGGCTGCGACATGTAACGGCGGGCGAGGCCGATGACCGCGCCCGGCATCGTCGCGGAGAACAGCATCGTCTGCCGCTTGGGCGGCAGCAGCTGGATGATCTTCTCGACGTCGGGCAGGAAGCCCAGGTCGAGCATCTCGTCGGCCTCGTCCAGGACGAGCGCGCGCACATGGGAGAGATCGAGCTTCTTCTGGCCCGCCAGGTCGAGCAGCCGGCCCGGGGTGCCGACAATCACATCGACGCCCTTCTTCAGGGCCTCGACCTGCGGCTCGTAGGCACGGCCGCCGTAGATCGCCAGGACCCGGACGTTACGCACCTTGCCGGCCGTCAGCAGGTCGTTGGTGACCTGCGTGCACAGCTCGCGGGTGGGCACGACGACGAGCGCCTGCGGGGCGTTCGTAAGCTTCTCGGGCACGGCCCGGCCGGACTCGACGTCCGCGGGGACCGTGACGCGCTCCAGGAGCGGCAGACCGAAGCCGAGCGTCTTGCCCGTGCCGGTCTTGGCCTGTCCGATGACGTCCTTGCCGGAAAGCGCGACGGGGAGCGTCATCTCTTGGATGGGGAACGGAGACAGGATGCCGACGGCTTCTAGCGCTTCGGCTGTCTCGGGGAGGATTCCGAGGTCTCGGAAAGTCGTAGTCAGGGTGCTGCCTCTTCTGTGAGACGCGGCGCGAGGCGAACGCTGGGGGTCGTACCGCACCTGGGTACTCGGCCGGCCGTGGATTGGCCGGATGGCGCGGGACCACTGCCGTCGCTCGAGCGCTCGAACCGCTGAGGGGGCCCCTCATCTGCGGCCGTACGCTGCTGTGCGTACGATCCGCGTGGAGGGCGGTCGGGTCGGAGCCGATCGGGCCACCGACCGGGCATCCTCATGGGGCCTGTACGAGGGACTACCCTCGTTCAAACACTGTCTAACACTGCGATCGCCCGCCGAAAAGTCGGCAGGCGCATTACCACTGTACCCCGGAATCGCGCATGTGTGTTGGGCGAATTAGTCGGAACGGTGTGGCCACGGTGTCTGACCAGGCACTTACGCGGCGCGAAGAGCGGGCTATTGTGCGGTCCATGGAGACGCCCGACAACGCCACCACGCCCGCACCCGCAGCCGAGGAACCCACCGGGATCGCCGCCCAGGACTGGGACACGGCCTCCGCCGAGCCGCAGTACCGCGCCGCGGTCGTGGATCTGCTGGGAGCGCTCGCCTATGGGGAGCTGGCGGCCTTCGAGCGGCTCGCCGAGGACGCCAAGCTCGCGCCGACCCTCGCCGACAAGGCCGCCCTGGCGAAAATGGCCGCCGCCGAATTCCACCACTTCGAGCGGTTGAACGACCGGCTGCGGGCGATCGACGCCGAGCCGACCGGCGCGATGGAGCCGTTCGCGAAGGCGCTCGACGACTTCCACCGGCTGACCGCGCCCTCGGACTGGCTGGAGGGCCTTGTCAAGGCGTACGTGGGCGACTCGATCGCCAGCGACTTCTACCGTGAGGTGGCCGCGCGGCTGGACACCGACACGCGCGCGCTGGTGCTCGCCGTGCTGGACGACACGGGACACGGCAACTTCGCCGTGGAGAAGGTCCGCGCAGCGATCGAGGCGGAGCCGCGGGTCGGCGGGCGCCTGGCGCTCTGGGCGCGGCGCCTGATGGGCGAGGCGCTTTCGCAGGCGCAGCGGGTCGTGGCCGAGCGCGACGCGCTCTCCACGATGCTCGTGGGCGGGGTGGCGGCCGGCTTCGATCTCGCGGAGGTCGGCCGGATGTTCTCCCGGATCACCGAGGCGCACACCAAGCGGATGGCCGCTCTCGGTCTGGCCGCCTGAGCGGGCGGCCCGCCGGGGGCGGGCGGGCCTACCGGGACGGAGAACGGTCAGGAGGAGATCTGGGGGCGCCGCAGCGCCCGGCGCGTGGGGCGGAGCAGCAGCGACAGCAGCACCGCCCCCACCAGCAGGGCACCGGCGAGCGTCGCGGGAACATGGCCGGCGCCGAGCGCCATGTGTGTCACATAGGCGCCGAAGAGCGCGCCGACCGGGCCGGCCGTGAACACCGTCCGGTGAGCCGGGAGCCGGTGGGACAGCCGGCTGGCGGCGGCCCAGGAAAGACCGAGTCCGAGCAGGACCGATCCGAGAACTTCCCAGATCACTGCTGATCACCTCACGACGCCGGGAGTGACATGTGGTCAGGGCTTTGGGCCCAGCACGTCACTACCCGGAGCGCATGGGACGCAACCCCCATCGGCCCCCGGAGAGGGTGGCTACGCGCACAGCGGAACTCGCGCTGACCGACAGGGGAATGGCCCGGCGGGGGTGTCCCGCCGGGCCATTCCCGGATGTCAGTCACGACAGTGACGACAGTGACCGCAGAGCGGACTACAGAGCGCCGAATCCGACGCGTCGTGTGGCCGGCTCACCGATCTCCACGTACGCGATCCGCTCGGCCGGTACGAGCACCTTGCGCCCCTTGTCGTCCGTGAGACTGAGCAGCCGCGCCTTGCCGGCCAGCGCGTCGGCGACGGCGCGCTCGACCTCCTGGGCGGTCTGCCCGCTCTCCAGAACGATCTCGCGGGGCGTGTGCTGCACGCCGATCTTGACCTCCACGGCTATGTCCCTCCGAACGGTCTGCGTTGCGCGGCCAGCCGCGCGGTACGCAGCACACATTAGCCCGGAGTGACCATCCGGAAGACGCCGCGGGGAACGCCCGCAGCGAACACCGGCCGTTCAGTGCTGCTCGCTGCCGTGCAGCGGGAAGCCGGCGATCCCGCGCCAGGCCAGCGAGGTGAGGAGCTGGACCGCCTGCTCGCGGGGGATCGCGGACTCGCTGGAGAGCCAGTAGCGGGCCACCACCTGGGAGACGCCGCCGAGCCCCACGGCCAGCAGCATGGACTCCTCCTTGGAGAGCCCGGTGTCCTCGGCGATCACGTCGGAGATGGCCTCCGCGCACTGGAGCGCGACCCGGTCCACGCGCTCGCGCACCGCGGGCTCGTTCGTCAGATCCGACTCGAAGACCAGGCGGAAGGCGCCGCCCTCGTCCTCGACATAGGCGAAGTACGCGTCCATCGTGGCCTCGACGCGCAGCTTGTTGTCGGTCGTGGACGCGAGCGCCGTACGGACCGCCTGGAGCAGGCTCTCGCAGTGCTGGTCGAGCAGGGCGAGATACAGCTCCAGCTTTCCGGGGAAGTGCTGGTACAGGACGGGCTTGCTGACGCCGGCCCGCTCGGCGATGTCGTCCATCGCGGCCGCGTGATAGCCCTGTGCGACGAACACTTCCTGAGCCGCGCCCAGCAGCTGATTGCGTCGGGCGCGACGCGGCAGGCGCGTACCTCGCGGGCGCGCCGCCTCTGTCTGCTCTATGGCTGTCACGCCGCCTCCCAAAAATTCGTTCCGTGCGCGCGATGCGCCGCCTGGCCATCGTACTTTTGGGTAACCCGGCTGTGCGTGGTGAGGACCTGTTTTTTTGGGGTCCGGTGGCCTCCGGCCGACGTGTCCGGCGCTTTGTGGCACGACCCTTCTCGCCCGGTCACGGACGGTAGTCGTCGTCCTCGTCGGACCCGACCGCCCGCGCCTGATCGGCCGCGTCCGCCTCGTCGGCCGAGTCCGGGTCGCTACGCGTCAGGGGTTCGTCGCCCCTGGGCCGTACGTCCTTGTGCTGTTCGGCGGCGTCGGCTTCGGGGACTTCCTCGTCCAGCTCGGCTTCCTCGTCGTTCGACTCGAAGGTCTCGGGATCCGTGGGGTCATCCGCCATGGCGTCCCCTTTCTCTCCCTAAGAGCCTAGAAGCAGGGGATGTACGGCGCCATGCGGCCTGTGACCCCCAACACACGGACCGGGGCGTGATCGTCTCGTAACATTGCGGCATGTCGTCGACCGAGCTGCCGGAAGCCGTCGCCGCCGCCATGGCGCCGAAGGTGAGTCCCGTACGGGTCGCGGACGGGGAGCGGCTCCGTTCCGTCGCGCTGCCAGGACTGACGCTGACCGTACGGTCGCGGCCCGCGTCCCGTACCGGCGTCCCGCCCGCGCTGTATGTGCACGGGCTCGGCGGCTCCTCGCAGAACTGGTCGGCGCTGATGCCGCTCCTGGAGGACATCGTCGACGGCGAGGCCGTCGATCTGCCCGGCTTCGGAGACTCGCCGCCGCCGGACAATGGCGACTATTCGGTCAACGGCCAGGCCCGCGCGGTGATCCGGCTGCTGGACGCGGAAGGGCGCGGCCCCGTACATCTCTTCGGCAACTCCCTCGGGGGTGCCGTCGCCACCCGTGTCGCGGCGGCCAGACCCGATCTGGTGCGGACCCTGACGCTGGTCTCGCCGGCGCTGCCGGAGATCCTGGTCCAGCGCACCGCGCTGCCGACCGCGTTGCTCGCGCTGCCCGGTGTCGCCCCGCTGTTCGGCCGGCTCACCCGGCACTGGACGCCGGAGCAGCGCACCCGGGGTGCGATGGGAGTCACCTACGGCGACCCCTCGTCGGTGACGGAGGAGGAGCTGCGCCACGCCGTGCGGGAGATGGAGCGGCGGCTTCAACTGCCCTACTTCTGGGACGCGATGACCAACTCGGCGCGCGGTATCGTCAACGCGTACACCCTGGGCGGTCAACATGGGCTGTGGCGGCAGGCCGAGCGGGTGCTGGCGCCGACGCTGCTCGTCTACGGTGGGCGGGACCTGCTCGTTTCGTACCGGATGGCCCGCAGGGCGTCGGCCGCTTTCCGCGGTTCCCGGTTGTTGACCCTCCCCGACGCCGGACATGTTGCCATGATGGAGTACCCACGGCAGGTCGCGCAGGCGTGCCGGGAACTCATCGATGACTACGACAGGAGCTGATCCGGGGCGTGGGACGACACAGCCGCAAGGGCCCCCTACCCCAGGGCGCGCGGTCCACGGCCCCGGTCGCGGCGGGCGAACCGGCCCCGGCGCGGACCGGATCCGACAAGGGACGGCGCAGGCGCGCCGCGGACGACCGGGACGCGGAACCGGAACAGCAGCACGGCGGCCCGGCGTACGCCACCCCCGCGCACGGCGTGCCGAAGGTGCGCGGCGGTCACCCCGAGCAGCGTGAGGCCGGCGGCGGCTGGGGTGGTGAGCAGCGCCACGGCGATACGCGCGACTCCGCGCCGCGCGCCGCGGCCCCGCCCAAGCAGGCCCGCACGCCCGGGACTTCGGCGCCCGCGGCGCCGGCGCCCGCCGCTCCGCGCATCCCGGGACCGCGACGTGAGTTCATCGAGGCGTTCGACGACGACGCGTTCGACGCCTTCGGCGCCCCGGCCTCCCGTACCGCCGCCCCGGGGGACGTCGCGCCCGGCCCGCACCCCACCGGTGACCGGGACGGCGGCGCCGACGGCCCCCGCGACGGTGGCGACACGGAGCCGGCCCCGGCGGAGCCCGCCAGAGGCGCCAAGGGACGTACGCTCACCGGGATCGCCGCCGCGGCGGTGACCACGGTCCTCGTGGTCGTCGTGGCCGGGCAGGTCACCGGCGGCGGTACGGAAACGACCGACGCACGGTCCGCCGACGGCGTCGGCCGCGCCGAAGAGGACGATGACACCTCGCGCTCCGAGGGCCGGCCCACCCCGACGCGGTCCGCCGGGGCGGCGACCCCGGCCCCCACCTACGCGCAGCTGATGACGCGTCAGTTCCCGCTCGATCCGAAGCTGACGGCCTCGGGCGAGTTCACCGCCGTCCCCGGTCTCGCCAAGGCGCCCGGCAAGGGGCAGAAGTTCCACTACCGCGTGGACGTCGAGAAGGGGCTCGGACTGGACGGCGGGCTCTTCGCCGAAGCCGTCCAGAAGACCCTGAACGACGACCGGAGCTGGGCCCACAACGGCGCCATGACCTTCGAACGGATCTCCAGCGGCACGGCCGACTTCGTGATCACGCTGGCGAGCCCGGGGACCACCGGCGTCTGGTGCGCCAAGTCCGGTCTGGACACGACCATTGACAATGTGTCCTGCGACTCGGCCTCGACCGACCGCGTCATGATCAACGCCTTCCGCTGGGCGCGGGGCGCGGAGACCTTCGGCGACAAGGCGATGCTCGGCTACCGGCAGATGCTGATCAACCACGAGGTCGGACACCGGCTCGGCCACAACCATGTGAGCTGCCACACGCCCGGGGCGCTCGCTCCGGTGATGCAGCAGCAGACCAAGTCGCTGGACATCGGAGGGATCAAGTGCAAGCCGAACCCCTGGGTCTATCCCAGTAGTTGAGACGACCGTCTCATGGCTGCCGGGCACCTCGTTGACATCGAACCCGGGGTCGTTCATATTTCTCGGCATGTCGCCCCGCCACGCCGCCGCTTCCGGCCACACCGCCATTGAGCTGACGCTCATCGGTGTGACCGCGCTGTGCGTGGCCGACATTCACTGTCGCTGACGCCTGCCCGAGCGCGCGTCGGCCCTTCTTCTCTTCAGCCGCGCATCTCCGCGCCCGGGCGTATGTGTTCCGTACGCAGGCGTGCCGTGCCGGTCTCCCGTTCTCCTCTCCGTCGCTGTCGCCTGCGCGGACTCCAGGGCGTTCAGAGCCCTTTGTCCTGATCTGTCTGCGCCCTGCCCGCGCAGCTCACCGAGAGGCCCCTTCCGATGCGTCAACCGTCCGTCATATCCCGCCGCGTGGCCGCGGCAGCCGTCAGCCTGGTCATGGCAGCGGGCGCCGGGGCCTGCGCGGGTCCTCAGGACAACGATGCCAAGGCCGATGGCGCGGACAAGGGCAAGCCCCAGAAGGGCGGCACGCTCTCGGTGCTCAACACCGAGGCGCAGAGCGACTTCGACCCGGCCAGGCTCTACACCTCCGGCGGCGGCAACGTCCCCTCGCTGGTCTTCCGTACGCTCACCACCCGCGACCGCGAGAACGGCCCGGCAGGCACCAAGGTCGTCCCCGACCTCGCCACCGACACCGGGCGCCCGAACGCGGACGCCACCGAGTGGACGTACACCCTCAAGGAGGGGCTGAAGTTCGAGGACGGCACCCCCATCACCACCGCCGACATCAAGTACGGCATCGAGCGCTCCTTCGCCGCCGAGCTCTCCGGCGGCGCCCCCTATCTGCGTGACTGGCTGATCGGCGGCGCCGACTACGAGGGCCCGTACAAGGACAAGAAGGGCCTCGCCTCGATCGAGACGCCCGACGCCAGGACCATCGTCTTCAAGCTCAACAAGCCCGAGGGCGACTTCCCGTTCGTCGCCACCCAGACCCAGTTCGCGCCCGTGCCGAAGGCGAAGGACACCGGGGCCACGTACGAGGAGCACCCCGTCTCCTCGGGCCCGTACAAGGTCGTCAAGAACGAGGGTGACGGCCAGCGCCTCGTCCTGGAGCGCAACCCGCACTGGTCGGAGAAGACCGACGAGGAGCGCCACGCCTACCCCGACACGATCGATGTGAGGGCCGGGCTCGACGCCGCCGTCATCAACCAGCGGCTCTCCACCAGCTCAGGCGCCGACGCCGCCGCCATCACCACCGACACCAACCTCGGGCCCGCCGAGCTGGCCCAGGTCGGCAGCGACAAGGCGCTCGCCGCGCGCGTGGGCACCGGAAACTTCGGCTACACCAACTACCTCGCCTTCAACCCGAAGGTGAAGCCGTTCGACAACCCCAAGGTGCGCCAGGCGATCTCGTACGCCATCAACCGCACCAGCGTCATCAACGCGGCCGGCGGCTCCGCGCTCGCCAAGCCCGCGACCACCTTCCTCCCCGAACAGCCGGCCTTCGGCTACACGCCCTACGACCACTTCCCGGCCGGGAAGACCGGCGACCCGGCCAAGGCCAAGGAGCTGCTGAAGGAGGCCGGGTACGCGGACGGTCTGACGATCTCCCTCACCCACTCCACCGCGCAGAACAGGGAGACCAGCCCCGAGGTCGCCACCGCCGTCCAGGAGGCGCTGAAGCAGGCCGGGATCACCGTCAAGCTCCAGGGCCTGGAACCCAACGCGTTCAACGAGGCGCGCTGGAGCGTCAAGGACTCGCCCGGCTTCTTCCTCTCCCGCTGGGGCGCGGACTGGCCGTCGGGCGGCCCGTTCCTGGCGCCGATCTTCGACGGTCGGCAGATCGTCAAGGACGGCTCCAACTTCAACCACGCGCAGCTCGACGACCCGTCGGTCAACAAGGAGATCGACGAGATCAACAAGCTGACCGATCTGAGCGCGGCGGCCGAGCGCTGGGGCGCCCTCGACAAGAAGATCGGTGAGCAGGCGCTCGACGTGCCGCTCTTCCACCCGGTCTACAAGCGGCTGTACGGCAAGGACGTCAAGAACATCGTGATCAGCGACTGGACCGGCGTTCTCGACATCTCGCAGGTCGCGGTCAAGTGAGCACCGCCGTTACCGCGGGCGCCTCGGGCGCCCGGCAGGTGTGGCGGCGGCTGCGTGGACGCCCCTCGGCCCTGGTGGCCGGGGGCGTCCTCGTCCTGCTCGTGGTGCTGGCGCTCGCCGCGCCCCTGCTCGCCGCGATCGAGGGCCAGGACGCCAACTCGTACCACGACGCTCTGGTGGACTCGGCGCGCGGCGGGGTGCCGATCGGCTCCTTCGGCGGGGTGAGCGGGGACCACTGGCTCGGGGTCGAACCCGGCACCGGACGGGACCTGTTCGTACGGCTGCTGTACGGGGCCCGGGTCTCGCTGCTTGTCGCCGTCGGCGCCACGGTCGTCCAGGTGCTGATCGGGGTCGCGATCGGTCTCGCCGCCGGGCTCGGCAACCGGCTGCTCGACACCTTCCTCAGCCGGGTCACGGACATCGTGGTCGCGCTGCCGATGCTGGTGCTCGCCATCGCCCTGACGGCCGTCGTGCCCGCCGACTTCCCGCGCCCGCTGCTGCTGATCCTGGTCATCGGACTGCTCTACTGGGGCGGCACCGCCCGGATCGTACGGGCGCAGACACTGACCCTGAAGCAGCTCGACTTCGTGGCCGCCGCCCGGCTCGGCGGCTCCGGGCGGGTGCGGGTGGCGCGGCGCGAGCTGCTGCCCTCGCTCGCCGCGCCCGTCATCACCTACGGGGCGATCCTGCTGCCGTCGAACATCGTGATCGAGGCGTCGCTGTCCTTCCTCGGGGTCGGGGTCAAACCGCCGACGCCGTCCTGGGGACGGATGCTGTCGACCGCGCAGACCTGGTTCCGCGCGGACCCGATGTACGTACTGCTCCCCGCCGGACTGCTGTTCGTGACGGTGCTCGCCTTCACCGTGCTGGGCGACGCGGTGCGTACGGCGCTCGATCCGCGCGAGGCCAGCCGGCTGCGGGTCGGGACACGCGCGGGGCGCCGCGCCCGCACGGACGGCGCCGCCGCCACCTCGCTCAAGGAGACGGCCTCGCTCGCCTCGCCCAAGGAAACGGCCTCGCCCAAGGAAACCGCCTCATGACGCGCTATCTGCTCAAACGCCTCGGAGGCGCGCTGCTCGTCCTGCTCGTGCTGTCCGTCGCCATCTACGCGCTCTTCTATCTCGTACCGGGCGACCCGGCCCGGCTCGCCTGCGGCGAACGGTGCTCCACCCAGCAGGTCACGCAGGTACGGGAGCGGCTGGGCCTCGACGCCTCGGTGTTCACGCAGTACGGGCACTTCCTCCAGGGGATCTTCGCCGGGCGGGACTACTCGACCGGCACGGCCGTACTGCACTGCGACGCGCCCTGCCTCGGCTTCTCGTACAAGACCGACCAGCAGGTCACCCAGCTGATCCTGGAGCGGGTGCCCGCGACGCTCTCCCTCGCGCTCGGCGCGATGGTGATCTGGCTGGTCATCGGGGTCGGCACCGGCCTGCTCTCCGCGCTGCGGCGCGGCGGGATCACCGAGCGCGCGCTGACCGTGCTCACCCTCGCCGGGACCGGCACGCCCGTCTTCATCCTGGGCCTGCTGCTTCTGATGGTGGTCTGCGCGTATCTGCGCTGGCTGCCGTTCCCCTCGTACGTACCGCTCACCCAGGACCCCGAGCAGTGGGCGTGGAACCTGCTGCTGCCCTGGCTCACCCTGGGCCTCTTCGAAAGCGCCAAATACGCGCGGCTGACGCGCGGTTCGACGCTGGAAACACTGGCCGAGGACCATATCCGCACGTTTCGCGCCTATGGCGTCGGGGAACGGGCGGTGGTCGGACGGCACGCGCTGCGCGGCGCCGTACCGCCCGTCATCGCGCTCAACGCGAACGACCTCGGCACGGTCGTGGGCGGCGCGGTGCTCACCGAAACCCTCTTCGGCATCCCCGGTATCGGCAAGACGCTGGTCGACGCGGTACGGGTGGTCGATGTGCCGGTGGTGGTGGGGGTGGTGCTGGTGACCGGCACGGCCGTCGTCCTGGCGAACGTGGTGGCCGATCTGCTCTATGCCGCGGCCGACCGAAGGGTGGCTCTCCTGTGACGAACGCGACGGAGCGACTGATCCTCGTGAAGGACCTCACCGTCGACTTCCCGACCGGGGAGCCGGGGGAGGCCGGGACCGTACGGGCCGTGGACGGGCTCTCGTTCGAGCTCGACGCAGGGCGGGCGATCGGACTGGTCGGCGAGTCGGGCAGCGGCAAGAGCACCGTCGCGAGCGCGCTGCTCGGTCTGCACCGGGGGACCGGCGCACGCGTCGGCGGGACGGTACGGGTCGGCGGTACGGACGTGGGCGCCGCCTCCGACCGTGAACTGCGCGCGCTGCGCGGCGCGGTGGCCGCGATGGTCTTCCAGGACCCGCTGTCCTCCCTGGACCCGTACTACGCGGTCGGCGACCAGATCGCCGAGGTCTACCGGGTCCATACGGACGCCAGCCGACGGGCCGCCCGCGCGCGGGCCGTCGAGGTCCTTGACCGGGTGGGCATCCCGGACGCGGCGCGCCGGGCCGGGGCCAGGCCGCACGAGTTCAGCGGCGGCATGCGCCAGCGCGCGCTGATCGCGATGGCGCTGGCCTGCGAGCCTCGGCTGCTGATCGCGGACGAGCCGACCACCGCCCTGGACGTCACCGTCCAGGCCCAGATCCTCGATCTGCTCCATGATCTGCGCCGCGAGACGGGCATGGGGCTGCTGCTGGTCACCCATGACGTGGGGGTCGCGGCGGAGAGCGTGGACGAGGTGCTGGTGATGCGGCACGGCGGGGAGGTGGAGCGCGGGCCGGTGGCCGAGGTGCTGGGAGCCCCCCGGGACACCTATACGCGCACGCTGCTGGCGGCGGTGCCACGCGTGGACACGCCGAGCACGGGGGCGGCGGCTTCGGCCCCGAAGCCCACGGGCGAGGCGCTGCTCGAAGCCGTCGATCTGCGGCGGGAGTTCAGACGGGGACGGCGGACCGTCACCGCCGTGGACGGGGTCTCGCTCACCGTCCATCCCGGCGAGACCCTTGGGATCGTCGGGGAGAGCGGCAGCGGCAAGACCACTCTGGGGCGGATGCTGGTACGGCTCCTCGACCCGTCGGCCGGGCGGCTGCGCTACCGGGGTACGGAGATCTCGACGGCGTCCGAGAAGGAACTGCGGCCCTACCGGCGTGAGTTGCAGATGGTCTTCCAGGATCCGGTCTCCTCGCTCAATCCGCGCCGTTCGGTCGGTGAGTCCGTGGCCGATCCGCTGCGGGCCGCCGGGGTGCTCGACGAGGGCCGGCTCGTCGCGCGCGTACGGGAGCTGCTTGAGCGGGTCGGGCTCGATCCCGACCGGTACGACCGGTATCCGCACGAGTTCAGCGGGGGGCAGCGCCAGCGCGTCGGCATCGCGCGGGCGCTGGCCGCCGAGCCGCGGCTCATCGTCTGCGACGAGCCCGTCTCCGCGCTGGATGTGACCACGCAGGCGCAGGTCACCGCCTTGCTGGCGGAACTCCAGCGCGAGCTGGGCCTGGCGCTGGTCTTCATCGCCCACGACCTCGCCGTCGTACGACAGGTCAGCGACCGGGTCGCCGTCATGCGCGACGGCAGGATCGTGGAACAGGGCACGGTCGACGAGGTGTACGGGACACCCTCGCAGGCGTACACAAGACAACTGCTCGCCGCCGTACCCGCGCTCGACCCGGCGCTCGCCGCGGCCCGCCGCGCGGCCCGCGGGGCCCTTCCCGCGCCCGCCGAGGGCATGGCCGTGGCCTGACCTCGCGTAGCCGGTCCGTTCCGTAGCGCGACAGAACGCTACTGGTACGGGAAAGTTACGTGCATTCACCCCTTCCGGTGGTGGGGGGGGGGGCCCGCCCGCCCCAGCCCCCCCGCAGAGCCGCGCGGCCGGCCCCCCCCGGGGGGCCGCGCGGGCGCGGCGCCCCCCACACCCGGGA